>JAYGDO010000224.1:0-30678 GCA_046582885.1 Pirellulales bacterium
TTGGCCGGCGGCGGATTGCAGACCGGCCAAGTCATCGGCGCCACCGACGATTTAGGGAAGAGCATCGTCGAGCGCCCCGTTTCCGTACCGGCGCTCCACACAACAATCTACGCCACGCTGGGAATCGACCCCCACAAAGAACTCTTCGACGGCGGCCGGCCCGTGCCCATCACGGATGGCGGAAAAGTGATCACTGAATTATTCAGCTAGCGTCGTGGCCTCCCGGATGGACAACAGTCTGCCGCACAAACGTCTCTGCACGAGCCCAGAGCACCAACGCTTTTCCGTGGGCCGTCCTCGAGCCGCTCTTCAATCAACTGGCGAATCATCTTAATAAACTGCGGATGCGTACCCACCGATTTCGCGCGGATCATGTTGATCCCAAATTTTTCACAAACTTGTTTGGCCTCGGTGTCTAGATCAAAAATAACTTCGACGTGGTCTGAAACGAACCCGATTGGAACGACGACGATATCTGTCGCAGCTTTCCGCGTCGCTAGTTTCTCGATCGCGTCGCAGATGTCCGGCTCAAGCCACGGTTGTGTCGGTGGTCCGCTGCGGCTTTGGTAGACGAGTTGCCACCGATACCCTCCGAGTCGCTCACTGACCAGTCGCGATGCCTCAGTCAGCTGCACTTGGTACTGGCATCCGGACGCCATGGCATTGGGGATGCTGTGGGCCGTATAGAGAATGAAAGCCCCATCACGGCGGTCTGCTGGGACTTCGGCCAGGGCATCGCCCGCCCGCTCGGCGACCCCTTGAATGAAATCCGGATGGTTAAAAAACGGGCGGATTTTGTCAATTTGTGGTGCGGCAGCACCGACTTCGTTTTGTGCTCGCACGATGTCTTCGAGATACTGTCGGCAGCTGGAGTACGAACTGTAGGCCGAGGTGACAAATGCCAGACTGCGGCGGACACCGTCTTGCCCCATTTTCCGCAAGGTGTCTGTCAACAACGGATGCCAGTTGCGGTTACCCCAGTAAATCGGCAGTCGCGGACCGTGCTCGGCGAGTTCCTTTTCCAGCGCAACGATGAGGCGGCGGTTTTGTTCGTTGATCGGGCTGACACCGTCAAATCGAAAATAGTGTTCCGCGACTTCGAGCATACGTTCCTGCGGAACGTTTTTGCCGCGGAGAACGTTTTCCAGGAAAGGGATGACGTCGTCGCGGCTTTCGGGACCGCCGAAGGAGAGGATCAAGATGGAGTCGTATGGCCGGGGCATGGGTTTTTCGTTGTTGAATGCCGGGCCGCCGCCTGCGACTGGGCGTCAAACGAGTAGGTGGCGGAGTGCCGTTTCTAGGTCCCCATGTTGAAAATCATAGCCTGACTCTTGCAATCGGTGGGGCAATACCCGGGTGCTGGCGAGCAACAATACATCCGCCATTTCACCCAGCAGCATTTTAGCCGCAAACTCCGGCATGGGAAAAACTGTCGGACGGCCCAACACGCGGCCCAACGCTTTGGTGAACTGCAAATTAGTAACCGACTGCGGGGATACCGCGTTGACCGGCCCGCTCAGACCGTCGGTCGAAAGGACATGTCGGATCACAGCGATTAAATCATCGATCGAAACCCAACTCCAGAATTGCTTCCCGCTGCCCACGCGTCCGCCGGCGCACAGTTTAAATGGTAGCAGCATCTTCCTCAGCGCGCCGCCCTGGGGAGTAAGTACAACACCGATACGAAGCTTGACGACACGGATACCCGCTCGTTCCGCTTCCACCGTCGCCGCTTCCCACTGCTGGCACACATCCGCCAGAAATCCTTCGCCCGCCTCACTGTTTTCGGTCAGTTCTTCGTCACCGCGGTCACCGTAATAGCCGATGGCTGATGCGTTAACAAAAATCCTTGGCCCCTCCGACATCGCCGCCAAAGTCTTGGAGAGTAATTCTGTAGATTGAATGCGACTGTCGGCAATGCGCTGTTTCTTAGCAGCAGTCCAGCGTCCTTGGGAGATGTTTTCGCCGGCAAGATTGACGATCGCATCAATACCCTCAAGCCCACCGACATCGACTTCGCCTTTGCTCGGCTGCCACTCGACTTCGCCTTCGGTCGCGGCGCGGCGCACGAGCCGAATAAAGTCGTGGCCGACAGAGTGCAGCGAAGCAACCAGACGACTGCCGACTAATCCGGACGACCCAGCGATTGCGATCCGCATCGGTTCTTAAGCCTTGGCGGCATCAAGTGATTCTTGCAAGCGGTTTTTGGGTTGAACGCCGAGCATGCGTTCGACGACTTCGCCGGACTTAAACACCATCAACGCCGGAATACTGCTCACGTCATATTTTTGTGCGGCTTCCGGATTGTCGTCGATATTGATTTTAACCACCTTGGCACTGCCGCTGTTTTCGGCCGCCAGTTCTTCCACGACCGGCCCGATCATGCGGCACGGTCCGCACCAAGGTGCCCAAAAATCGACTAGCACCGGTGTGTCGGCTTGCAATACTTCGCTGTCAAATTCCGCATCGGTAACTTCTTGAACGCTGCCCATCGGCTTGTATTCTCCCTTTTCACATTGTGCGCCAGATAACAAGGACTGCGGATTATAGGAACCGCAGTTTCAACGTGTCAACAAACACCATCCAGGCACAAAACGTCCTTTACCGGTAATTGAGTTCTGTCCGCACGGCTCTCTTTGCGTAAGCAGTTCACCAAGTTATACTTACTGGGCCTTTTGCATTTCATGCGGAAAAATGTCGCGAGCGTCGTAGGCAAATTGCCCGCTTGCGGCGCCTCCTTTCGTTTTGTGGCTGCTCATACAAGACTATGCCTCAGTTTGTAGTTCGCTATGGTTCGTTGCGCCAGGTTGGCGTGTTTTCCACGAACCGCTCCGACTATTACGACCGTGGCATGCAAGTGATCGTGCGGACAAAGCGCGGCGTAGAGGTCGGCGATGTGCTGTGCGACGCGACCGAGCGCGCGGTGCAGAATTTGAGCGACTCGACTGGTGGTCAACTGCTGCGGGAAATGAGTCCCAGTGACGGCACCGAGCTTTCGCGGATTCGTTCGCAAGAGCGCGCCATCTGGCAATTTTGCAGCAAGGCAATTGCCGATCAAGAGATGGAGATGAAGCTGGTAGACGTCGAATACGTTTTCGGTGGTGAGAGAATTTTGGTTTACTATCTTGCGGAAAATCGTGTCGACTTTCGCGAACTGGTCAAAGTGCTGGCGGCCGAGTTTCAAACGCGAATCGAAATGCGACAGATCGGCGTGCGCGACGAAGCAAGGCTGCTGGCCGACTATGGCGACTGCGGCAAACCGGTTTGCTGTAACACGCACCTATCCGAAATGCCGCCGGTGTCGATGAAAATGGCGAAACTGCAAAAGGCCACTTTGGACCCGACCAAGATTTCGGGCCGCTGCGGCCGACTGAAGTGCTGTTTGCGGTATGAGTACGATACCTACGAGGAGTTGCAAAAGGACTTGCCGCCGGTCGGCCGCGAGATTGTCACACAGCAGGGCCGCGGGAAGGTGCTTGGCCAAGAGATTCTAGCTGGCCAATTGCTTGTTCAGATGGAAGATATGCGGAGAATCCTGGTGGACGCATCCGACGTACTAACCGTAATCAGCGGCAAGAAAAAAGCACGCAAAAATTAGTCATGAGCGGGGACAGGGAAAGCCGATCGTCCGCTAGATAGATTAGTATTGAATTTTTCGCGACTGCGTCAGTAACATGCCCGAATGATGTTGGATCCGAATCACCCTATCGCGAAACTCGCCCGTGAGGACGGACGGTATCACGTCGATGCCTACACCTTTATATTCGACGCGCTGCATCATGCGCATTCGGTTTTGGGAGGGGATGAGCCAAGAGATTCTGAAATAATCGACTCGGAGGGCGAGGAGGCCAGCGGAAGTGACGAACGGCATCTGACCGGCCAGCAGCTATGCGGCGCGATCCGACATTTGGCGCTGGAGCAATACGGCTTGCTGGCGAAATGTGTTTTGAACAGTTGGGGCGTTACCTGTACAAGCGACTTCGGCAGCATCGTGTTCAACCTTATAGAAATCGGTCAGATGCGGAAGACCGACGCCGATCGGAGAGAAGATTTTGACGACGTCTTTGACTTCAACCGCGAATTCGTCGAGGACTATGAAATTACACTGCCGGAATCCTGAGAGTTTTTAAATGGCTGATCACACCCGCCGATCGCACTGGCAGCTGGCGGCAGTCACGTTGGCGCTTGTCTGTTGGAGCGGTTTTCTCGCGCTGGTCGCCCTGCAAATCATATCCTAGCAGGTCGGTATCTTGTGCACGCGGAGTCGGCGTGAGAGAATCGCCGAACCGTTTTTCCACAATGCAATACTGGCGGCAGCCCGTTTTGAAATCGCCAACCTAGCTCCGGAGTTATCTGAAAAGATGAAGATCGTACCACTGGGAGATAAAGTTGTCCTGCGCCGCGTCGATGCCGAGGAAACGACTGCTGGCGGAATCGTATTGCCGGATTCGGCGCAGGAAAAGCCGCGGCAAGGCCGCGTGCTGTCGGTCGGCGACGGCGTACTGCTAAAAGACGGTTCGCGGGCGAGTCACGACGTCGGTGAAGGTGACCGCGTTATTTATTCGTTGTACACCGGTGCCGAAATCACTGTTGAAGGCGAAGAACTGTTGATCCTCGGCGAGAACGACATCCTTGCCATTGTGTCTTAAAGGTGCCGTAAAGAACTGGGTAACCTCGCCTCAGCTGGATAGACCGTACGCCGCGTTGCCGGGCCGGGATACAAAATACCCCCCCATTGCCCGGTGCAACTGAGGGGGGGTGTTTATTGCGTCGCAATCGATGATTTAAGAGTCGGTCTTGGGCTCTTCTCCTTCGACAGCGATTTCTCCGTCTTCTTCTTCCTTCTTCTTCTTCTTCTTCTTCATGACCATCTTGCGGACGCGGACTTTCGGCAAGCCGAATGGGCTTTCGCCTTCTTGCCAGCGGTCGGTTTCGGCCAACTCTCTTAGCCGCTCGGCGCGAGTGAGTACGTTTCTTGTACGTATCAGGCTGCGACTGGCTTTCAAACTTTTATCAATTGTCATAGTGATTTTCCCGTAACTCGAAGACACAGACCCTACAGGCTACCCTGGCCGGAAGCGATTCCGCAAGGGCTGCTGTGGAGAGTGCCGTCCGAACGGTGTGTTGCCGCTCTGGAACCCATATTTCGTCCGACGAAGGGTGAAAAACAGCCCCGCCTGTTGATGACGACGGGGATGTCGCCATGACGGAAACACACAACAAGGCCGCTAGTCGGGGTCACTTCACGCGACGCAGCGCACGTTCGATATCGCGGCGGACGGTATCCTTTTTCATTTTCTCACGTTTGTCGTACAGCTTGCGGCCACGACCGATCCCCATCAGCACCTTGGCACGACCCCGCTTGAAGTACATTTTTAGCGGCACGAGCGTCATCCCGCGTTCGAACGCTTTTCCCGCAAATTTTCTGATTTCCCGTCGATGTAACAATAATTTCCGCCACCGCCGCGAGTCGTGGTTTTGGACATTGGCCTGTTCGTATTCGGCGATGTCACAGCCGATCAACCAAACTTCATCTGCCCGCACCCGGCCATACGCTTCTTCAATTGAAACTTTGCCGTTGCGGAGGCTTTTCACCTCACTACCAACCAAAACGATACCGCATTCCAATGTATCGACGATTTCATATTCGCGGCGTGCCCGGCGGTTTTCGGTGATCCGCTTTTCATTTTTGGCATCCCCACCGGCGGCGTTGGGCGATTTTTTTGATTTCCCTGACATGCTGCTTTGCATTATGGCCCATCATCTGCCTGCTGCGAAGTCACATCCATCGACGGGCGACAAACCGGCGTACTGCCGCAACTCGACCGGCACTCGTATAATCGGGAGTCGCTAGCACACCGCCAATCACACGATGCACGAATTGCTTCCAATCATTGCCGACGGCCAGTCGAGTTGTGGCGAACATGCGTTGACCGCCTCCAGAAGCGGGCCCCGACGATTGCCCAAGTGGTTAAAGCGCGACATTCCCGCGGGGTTTGCGCTGCACGCCACGGCGGGCCTCATCGCTGGACTCGAACTGGAGACCGTCTGCGAAACCGCCAAGTGCCCGAATCGTTCGGAGTGTTGGTCGAATAAGACGGCAACGTTCATGATCATGGGAGAGACCTGCACGCGGCCCTGTGGGTTTTGTTCGGTAAACCGAGGCAAGCCCGCACCGCTAATGGCTGACGAACCGCGACGGGTGGCCGAAGCAGCAGCCAGACTGAAATTGAGGCATGTCGTAATCACCTCGGTCACCCGCGACGATCTTCCAGACGGCGGCGCAGAACATTTTTACCGTTGTGTACTGGCCGTCCGAAACCGCACCGGCGCGACCGTCGAAGTACTCACACCGGATTTTGTGCATTGCCGTGGCGCGATCCGCCGAGTTGTCGAAGCAGGACCGGAAGTGTTCAACCACAACACGGAAACAGTTCCTCGACTCTACCGCCGAGTGCGGGGGCCGCGGTCCGATTACCGTTGGACGCTGGAATTACTGGCGCGCGTCAAACGTATCGACCCTAAACTCCGCACCAAGAGCGGCCTAATGCTGGGACTGGGTGAAACCTGGCAGGAGATTCTCGACGTGCTGGCTGACCTCCGCAGCGTGGGGTGCGACTTCTTGACACTAGGACAGTATCTTCAACCGACACCCTCGCACCTGCCCGTCGAACGTTACGTGCCACCCCTGGAGTTTGACACGCTTGGTCGCCAAGCGCGGCAACTGGGATTCGCTGCGGTGGCCAGTGGACCTTTTGTTCGAAGCAGTTACCACGCGAGGGAAATGGCGGAGGAGCCGTTGAGCTAACCCGTCGGCGACCCTGTTAAACTTTGCGGGTCGCTAAATTTGTGCGGAATATTAGGACTTTGTGGGCAATTAGGAAGTCAGCAAAAATAACGCGAATAGCGATAATTAGTGCAACCCAACGGCAGAGGCTTCCGATACGATTCTGTAGACCATGTAATCTGGGAGCATGGACACTGCTGGATGTACCGCAGAGGTCCACTGCCGATTTAGGAGGAGGGAGCACTATGAGGATCACGGTAGCGATCCTTGCGCAGGCAACATGCCTAGCACTTATTAGTGTGATTTGCCCGCAAATCACCGCGGCAGACACGCCCGCTGGACAAACTTTTGTCGATGTCAAGCTGCACGAAGGTGGAAAACTGCTTGGTAGAATCGTCGATCAACAAGGTCGGCCGATCGCCGACACGAATGTTGAACTGAAACAAACCAGTGGTGTAGTCGCCTCAGCAAAAACAAAGAAAGATGGCTGGTTTGAAGTTCGCGGATTGCGAGGCGGCAAGTACTTATTGACCGCCAACAGCCAATCCGGATTGGTGCGTGCCTGGACGGCGCAAACAGCGCCGCCGGCAGCCACTGAAGTGGTTCAGCTGGTCACCGGTGATCAAGCCGTTCTCGGACAGGGATTCGATGGGTGCAACACCGCCTTCCGCGTAATTGCCGGTGTGGGACTGATTGTAGGAATCCTATCCATCAACAGACCGAATCCGGAACCGCCTGACGCCAGTTTGTAAACGACTTGGCATTCGAAGCGGCCGAGCGACATAACGACGGCAAAGCGGCCCGGCGGCCGCTTTGTCTTTTTTTCTTCGCGCGAAAGAAATAGATCTATGGCGCCGCTAGATCCAACGTACCCCAGAGGCTCGGATCGGAGGCGTAAGGAAACTCACCACCGACCGACAGCGTGTACTCGCCCATTTCGCGATCGTAGACCGCGAACATAAAGCCGAGTTGAGAGTGCTCCGCCGGATCGTAACCCGTCAACGCATCGACCGGGATATACCCTTCGAGGACGTAACCATCAACGCGTTTCTCCGCGCGAACCTTAAGACAGCTGGCCGCCCCGCCGACCGCGTTTTCCCGCGCCCGGTCTACCGCCAATTGTACGGCCATTGGCGTAGCGTACTTCTTCCCTCCGCCTGCCGGCAAAAATCGAAACTGATGGCAAAAGCGGTTCGCGCGGTGGACGCCCTGGGTGTTCCGCGTGTCAATCCAAACCGCCAAGCCGTCACTGTCCTCGACTTTTGACGCGCGGCACCAGGGCGGTCGTTGCTTGTCGCGAACCCGTAGATTGAAAAATAGACCCGTGTCACTCCAAGCCATTCGCACATCAGCCCAGCGCGGCTTGGCCGACGAGGATTCTTGGCCGAGGTGTGAAAAACTTGGCACGCTATAGGATTCGTCCAACTGAACACCCGCGTCCGACCACGGTGCCGCACAGTGCCGACACGATATCGCGAACTCAAAAAAAAAGGGGGCGTCGATCAAACGCTCTGGACTCTTATCCGCAACCATCACCGACAAACCGTCCTAGACTGCCAACATCTGTCTAACCACGAGAAAACATGCGGGCAACCCTCAATCTACCCGCGCATCGCAAAATTCCAACACCGGTAACTATAAGCGACTTTCCAGATAACACAACTTTCGGAACAGCAACTAAAAAACGGACAACAGCAGTCTTGTCGGGACCGCAATAAAAATTTTAGCGGCGGGCACCGCGGTGGCGTTTGGGGCAAACCAGTGAGGATCGACTTGGGAATCCGCGCGGTCGCCCGGAATACCGTGGAATTTTCCGACGCCCACGACTACTACACCGTGGCCGAACATTGACCCCAATGTTCTCCCAAAAATGCGGCGAGATCGCCGTGTTCGGTGTCGCCGTGACCCAGTTCTTTGGGAGTGCGGAAAATCAAGTGGATGACGTCGTAACCGTCACGTGCGCCGCTCAATGACCGGTCGCCGCCCAAATGTAGAATACGGCCGAGTGTAAACTGCCCTTTCGGTCCCCGCAGCCGCAGTTCGAGGGCCTCCGATTTCTTCGAGAGAATCGTGGCCCAGGCTTCGCGCTGGCCCGGGATAAACACATTCACAAGCTGCTGGTTGTTCCACAAAAACTGCCCGTCCTGAGCGACGTCTTTCAATAACTCGACCAGCTCCTCAATCAGTTCGCCAGGCCATTTCGGCGGCCGCCCGAGCGGAAACCCCTTCCGCGACAGGTGCCACTTTTCGCCCATAACCTTCCACGGCATGACGTCCTCTGGTCGCTGCTGCTTGCGCTGCGTCATCCGCTCAAAGCCGCGCACGGCCTGTTCGAGAAATTTCCAGAATGCGGGATGATCAATTTCATCCAGGCTAAACACTCGCATTTCAACTTCTTGCGCGGGTCCCTTTTGCCTTTTGACGAAGACGCGGCGGTGCGTTCCGTAAACCGGCAGCTCATGCATGTCATTTAGGGGCGTCATGCCGATCTCTTCCACCAATTGGTCGCGCTGAAAGGTCCGCGGCGCAGTGCGGAATTTCATCTTCAACAGCCACTCTTCGCCCGTGATGGCGTGGAAGAACCAGCCGTCCGTTTTCTTTGGAGCCGTGATTTCCACGACGCTGCGCGCATTCCAGTCCGTCTCGGCGAATTCGCCCAGTTCGTGGATTCTCTCGACGACCCGCCGCAGCACTTCGCCCTCCCACCGACATGAATTGCCGGTTCGGCCCACGCGATCTTTGGTATGCCACTGCGCACCGTCACTTTCCCACGGCATCTTCTGTTCGCGGCCGACTTGGGTAATTTCCAGGTCGCCCTTTTTCGCCGCAACGCCCACCGTGAAGTCGTACACCCGCCGCTGCTCGTGTGGCCCGGCGGCCAACACCGGCGCCAGCGCCCGCGCGGTGTGCGACCCTTTGCCCTGCTCACATATTTTTTCCGGCGTGCCGCAAACGACAACCTGACCGCCCTCGGCGCCCGCTTCCGGCCCCATATCGATCACCCAGTCGGCCGACTTGATGACATCGAGATTGTGTTCGATCACTACCACCGTATTTCCCAGTTCGACCAGCCGATGCAACACCTCGAGTAGTTTTTTAAGGTCTTCAAAATGCAGCCCCGTCGTTGGCTCGTCCAGCAAATACAAAGTCTGTCCCGTGTCGGGTCGTGCAAGCTCGGACGCCAGCTTGACCCGCTGCGCTTCGCCGCCGGAAAGCGTCGGCGCGGGCTGTCCGAGTTTGACGTAATCCACGCCCACATCACAAAGCGTCTGCAAGATACGGCGAATCTTCGGAATATTTTCAAACAGATTTAGCGCATCGCCACACGACATTTCCAACACGTCTGAAATCGATCGGCCGCGATAACGAACAGCGAGCGTCTCTGGGTTATAGCGACGGCCGTGGCACTCATCGCACTCAACCCACACATCGGGCAAAAAGTGCATCTCAATGGCAATTTGTCCCCCGCCTTCGCAATAGTCACAACGGCCGCCCGCCGCATTGAAGCTGAATCGCCGAGCCGTATAGCCGCGGACCCGCGAATCGGGCAATTGCGCGAAAAGACTGCGGATCAAATCGAAAACGCCCGTGTAGGTCGCGGGATTCGAAGTTGGCGTGTTGCCCAAGGGCTGCTGATTGACCCGAATCACTTTGTTAATGTGTTCGACGCCAAGAATTTTATCGTGCAAGGCCGGAACCGTTGCCGCGCGGTGCAGCCGTTTGGCCAGCGCGTTGTAGAGCACGTCTTCAATCAGCGAACTTTTACCGCTGCCGCTGACCCCGGTCACGGCCGTCATCGTGCCCAGCGGAATCTGTACGTCAATGTCCTTTAAATTGTTGTGCCGCGCGCCGATGATCTGAATTTTGGGCAGGGATTTTATTGTGTGGGAATTTTCGATCCGTCGATTCGTCGGTACTGTAATCGCCTTCTTGCCGGACAAATACGGTCCGGTGATAGAACCGCGGCGTTTCGCAACCTGACTGGGCGCGCCGCGGGCCACGATTTCACCGCCCTGCTGCCCCGCGCCGGGACCGAAATCCAATAAACTATCCGCCGCGCGAATTACGTCGCGATCATGTTCGACTAGCAAAAGTGTGTTCCCCAGCCCGCGCAGCTTTTCGAGCGCCGCGATCAGTCGTTGATTGTCGCGCGGGTGCAGACCGATCGTCGGCTCGTCCAGCACGTACAACACACCGCACAACCCGCTGCCCACCTGGCTGGCCAATCGAATCCGCTGCGACTCGCCACCTGACAGACTTGGCGCGGGACGACTCAGCGACAGATACTCCAGTCCGACATCGCACAGAAACTGCGAGCGGCTTTTGATCTCGCGGATCAACTCGCCGGCGATTTTCTTTTCGCGGCGATCGAGTTTCCAGTTGCGGACCAGCCTTTGTAGCTGGCCCAACGGCAATCGGCAGACGTCGTCGATCGTACTGCCGCGAAACCGCATCGCCGCCGCGTCGTCACGTAATCGACTGCCGCCACAGTCCGAACACTCGACTTCGTCCACTAAATGTTCGAGCTTCGCGCGA
This sequence comes from Pirellulales bacterium, assembly GCA_046582885.1. Classification (GTDB taxonomy): domain Bacteria; phylum Planctomycetota; class Planctomycetia; order Pirellulales; family UBA7805; genus JAYZEI01. Next base: position 11,324 of record JAYGDO010000224.1, read on the forward strand.
AACCGGGGTGACAGCCGCGAAGCTTCGTCGAGCGCAGGATACAGGCCCTTGTATTTGAAGCGGAACTCCGGCAATTTGCTTCGCTTCGCGGCGACGTCGATCCAGCGTTCGCCCGAACCGTATAGCACAATCCGCCGCTGCCGTGCGGTCAGTTGATCAAAAGGTACGTCGATGGGTATGTCTGCCTGCCGCGACAGCGCTCGCAACATTGCCGCAAACATCCGATTGTTCACATGCGGCCAAACGGCGACCGCCCCCTCGGCTAGCGTCAGTTTTGCATCGCTCAGTAGTGCGGAAAGGTTGGTGCCTGTTTCTGCGCCCAATCCTTCGCACGACTCGCACCAGCCGAGAGCGCTATTGAACGAAAAATTATGCGGTGTCAGTGGGTCAAAACTTCGGCCACAGCGGTCACAGGCAAAATGCTGGCTGTGCGTCTGCGTTTCCCATTGAGGTTCCGGCCGGCTCTGATTGACCACCGCGACACGCATCACACCCTCGCCCAAGGCCAATGCCGCTTCGACACTTTCAGCGATCCTGCCGCGACTCTTTGCCCGCACGGTGATACGATCAATGACAACATCGACCGTGTGGCGGCGGCGGCGGTCAATCTTGGGCGGGTTGTCGATGGAATGCGTTTCGCCATTGACGCGGACGCGGACATATCCCGATGTGCGAATCTCATCCCACAACGTTTCGTAATTCTCGCCCACACTAATCGACAGAGGTGCCATCAGGTACAGTTTGCTGCCCGCCTTCAGCGACATGATCTTGCCGATAATTTCGTCGGCCGTCTGTGTACCGATCGGCACATCGCAGTCGGGGCAGACTGGCGTGCCCAGTCGAGCGAAAAGAATCCGCAGATAGTCGTAGATTTCCGTCACCGTGCCTACCGTCGACCGCGGCGTGTGGCCCATCTGCTTTTGTTCGATGGCAATCGCCGGCGAGAGGCCGTCGATGTGTTCAAGCTGCGGCTTTTGCATCTGCGACACAAACTGTCGTGCATAGCTACTCAAGCTTTCGACGTATCGTCGCTGGCCTTCGGCGTAAATCGTGTCCATCGCCAGCGACGTCTTGCCCGACCCGCTCATACCGCAACAGACCGTCATCTTGTCCCGCGCGATTCTGACGTCGATCCCTTTCAAATTGTGCTGGCTCGCACCCTGCACCACAATGTCTCGGCATTGTCTGACCCTGCGGCCCCGACGGCGGCCCGATTTTTTCGGTGTTCGTGCAGCCCGCTTCATGCCCAGCACCGGCCGCAGCGCTTCGCCGGTGTACGACTTGCGAACGGCCGCAACGTCTTCCGGTGTTCCGGCCACCACGATACTCCCGCCCGCCGCGCCGCCTTCCGGCCCCAGGTCGATGACCCAGTCGGCCGTCTTCACCACATCTAAATTATGCTCAACGACCAACACCGTGTTGCCCTCATCCACAAAACCGTGCAACACGGTCAGCAACATTTGAATGTCGTGAAAATGCAGACCGGTGGTCGGTTCGTCCAGCAGATACAGCGTCTTGCCGGTGCTGCGCTTGACCAATTCGCGAGCGAGCTTGATCCGCTGTGCTTCGCCACCTGACAGCGTTGGCGACGATTGTCCCAACTTGACGTAGTCCAACCCAACGTCGTGGAGCGTTTTCAGTTTATCGTAAACCTTAGGAACGTGTTCAAAGTGCTCGAGCGCTTGCTGCACGTCCATCTCCAGCACATCGGAAATCGATTTGCCTTTGAAGCGAACCTGCAGCGTCTCACGATTGAACCGGTGTCCGCCACAAACCGGACAGGTCACCCACACGGCGGCGAGAAAGTCCATTTCGAGTTTGTTCGAGCCATTACCGTCACACGCCTCGCACCGCCCATTTTTGACATTAAAGCTGAAGCGGCCCGGTTTGTACCCGCGGCGCTTGGCATCGGGGAGTTGTGCGTAAAGTTTACGAATCTCGTCGAAGACCTTGATGTACGTGGCGGGATTCGAACGCGGCGTCCGGCCGATCGGTGACTGGTCGATCGCAATTAGCTTGTCGAGGTGCTCCAGGCCTTTAAGTTCTTTGAATTTGCCTGGCTCGCCGTTGCCGCCGTTCAAATCGCGGCGTAATGCTTCAACCAGAATATCATTCACCAGTGAGCTTTTCCCCGACCCGGAAACGCCCGTGACGCAAACGAACGCCCCCAGCGGAATTTTGGCTGTGATGTCTTTCAAGTTATTGTGCGCCGCACCGACAACGTGCAGCCAGCGTTCGTTCGTCGGCCTCCGAATCTTGGGAACGGCGATTTTCGCCTTCCCGGCAAGAAACTGTCCCGTGACGCTGAGTTGTGCGTTAACGACCGCTGCCAGATCGCCGCTGGCGACGACTTTGCCGCCGCGGACTCCGGGGCCCGGACCAAAGTCGATAATATGGTCGGCCGCGCGCATCGTGTCTTCGTCGTGCTCAACAACGACGACTGTGTTGCCCATGTCGCGAAGCTGTGCGAGCGTTTCGAGCAACCGATTGTTATCGCGCGGATGCAGACCTATAGACGGTTCGTCCAAAATGTATAAAACGCCGACCAGCCCGCAGCCGATTTGACCCGCCAGTCGAATCCGCTGCGACTCGCCGCCCGACAACGTCGGTGCGGTGCGATCGAGGCTGAGATAGTCGAGCCCCACATTTAACAAGAACCCCAGCCGGCCACAAACCTCTTTCAACACTTCGGCGGCAATCATTTGTCGCGTGGAGTCTAATTGCAACTCGCTGAAAAAGGCCGCCGCTTCCGAAACCGGTAGGCCGCACGCTTCGGGCAGGGATCGCGAACGGCATTCACCGAATCCCTGGTGAGCCGTCGACACCCGCACCGCGCAGGCTTGCGGATTGAGCCGCCGCCCTTCGCAGTCCGGGCAGCGGATGACGCTCATGTATTTTTCCAGCTGCCTAATTTGCGGTGTGCTGCGGCTGTTGCGGTATTTGTCCAGTAGCGTTGGAATCACACCGTCGAAGGTGCCGCCATACTTCAAACCACTCGCGCCGCCCCGCCACGTAAACGTGATATGCTCGTCGCCCGTGCCCCATTGCCAAATCGAGCGTAATTCCGGATCAAGGTCTTTCCAGGGCGTTTCCAGCAGCGTCCCGGGCGGCAAATCGCGGAGCCGTTCAACTGTTTCGGCAACCCCTTTATAGATGTGCCGCCGCCATCTTCCCATCTCACGCCAGGGGCCGACCAATTCGATGCAGCCCTGTTTAAAAGATAGGCCCGGCTCGGCGACGAGCAATTCGGCATCGAAGCTGTAGAATTCCCCGAGCCCATCACAGGTGAGGCACATTCCCTGCGGGCTGTTGAAACTGAAGAGCTGCGGGCTGGGCGGCTCGAAACTGACGCTGCAATGCGTGCAGGCGTAGTGCGACGAAAGTTGAATGTCCGCAGCGCTTCGATTCTTTCGTCCCCCGCGGCGGCCTCCGGCGCGCTTGTCCGGCAGATTCGTATTTTCGGATGCATCGCTCAATTCGCTGGCCACAATCAAATTCCCGTGGCCAACTCGCAGTGCGGTTTCGACCGCCTCGGCCAACCGAGCGCGTTTTTCGCGGCCCGCGCTCAGACGATCAACAACAACTTCAATGTCGTGCCTCATTTGCCGGTCGAGTTGCAAATCGTCGCTGAGCGAAACCGTCTCGCCGTCCGCGCGAGCGCGAACGAAACCCTGCTTTAACAGGTCATCGAACAGATCGCGGTGCGTCCCTTTTTGCCCACGGATTATCGGCGCCAGAATCGAGTACTTTGTGCCCTCGGGCAGCAGCAGAATCCGCCCAATAATTTGTTCGCGTGTCTGCGCGGTGATTGGCCGATCGCACGTCGGGCAATGCCCTTCGCCCACCCGCGCGTAGAGAACCCGCAGGTAGTCGTAAATTTCAGTTATCGTACCGACCGTCGACCGCGGATTGCCGCCCGCCGTTTTTTGCGAAATGGAAATCGTCGGGCTGAGCCCCTCGATTGAATCGACTTCCGGCTTCGGCATCTGACCGAGAAACTGCCTAGCAAAACTCGACAAACTTTCGACGTAGCGGCGCTGGCCTTCGGCATAAATCGTGTCGAAGGCGAGTGAACTTTTTCCCGAACCGGAGACACCCGTCAAGCAGATTAATTGATTGCGGGGCAGGACGAGATCGACCGAGCAGAGATTGTGCTCGCGAGCACCTTTGATGACAAGATCCGAGGCAGGCATGGCGAGCGGCGGGCGAGATGCAAATCAACGCAGGCTAGACGGCCAATCCGTTTTGCCGTGAACAAGAATTGTAGTGGCACCGCCGCGGGAATCAATTCCCAGCCGATCGTTCCGAGACCGGAAAAGCAAACCGGGCACCTCGTGCCCCATGCGGAATCACGAAGTGCCCCGGCAACTGCTTGCAACTTACTCGAACTTGAACGACTTTTTCACCGCCTGCGATCGAGCCGTTTCGACGATCGCCTGATCGAGCGTATTGTCGCCCTTGTCGGCCAGTTTCTTCATCTCGGCCGCGACATAAGCAGACCGGGTCTTGACCAGTTCCTGCATCTGCTTCTTGATCGCCTCACGTTCTTTGACCTTCTTCTCAATATGGGCTTTACGATCTTCGAGAGACATCTTTCGCATGAACTCAGGCAAATCCTCCTCCTTGAGTTCCTCGATCTTGACGACGCCTTTGGTCCAGGCGTCGCACAAATCCCAACCCGCGTTACTGTAAAATCTGGAGGCCTTGGTCTGCGCCCGCTGCGCAGCGACGGCCTGGCTGGCATTGGCGGCGTTGGCATCCTGATCGGTTTGTCGAGTCAGCACTTCTTTTCGCTTTTTAGCCGAGCCGTAGGCAACGTAAGTCGTGTTCAGTTTCGCGCTGAGGGCGGCCAATTCTTTGTCCTGCGGCGCGGCGATGTTGTGCACGACCTGGTTGTGATTGATGTTCATAAAACTGCCGTCGGCCATTTTCGAGCCGTCCAACCACATGGTGCTCACACCGACGTTCTCGGCGCCACAGTGGATCGTGTTGATCGTGATACCTTTTTCGATCGCCGCTTTACAGGCTGTACGATAGTCGACCGGACCCTGTGTGAACGGTTCATTGCCCGCGATAAAAATACATTTCAGGTCGCGATTTGAAGGGCTCCATTTCAACTCGGAGACGGCTCGCTCGATCACCATGCCGCAATATTCTTCGCCACCGTTGGTCGTTAGTTTAAAGAGTTCCTCAGAGACCTTGTCCAGGTCGTCTGACAGTGGCACGACGTTGCGGATGAACCCGCCCTTCGCGCCGAGCGGCGCGTGCCCGTATTCATAAAGCGCCACCTCAAAGTACGGAGATTTGCCGTCGCGCTTGGCGGTGGCAAATTCGTTGACGATCCGCCAAAGCTGGTTACGCGCCTGATTGATCAGGCCGCTCATACTGCCGCTGGTGTCGAGTAAAATCGCCATCTGGATGCGGGGAACGGACGCATTCGGCACTGGGGCCTGGGCTCCAACCGCTGCCGCGTCCGACGACGGCTTCTTTTCAGCGCGGGCCGGCGCAACCGCGGTGATCAGTAGCGAACTTGCCACCAGCGAAGCACACACGCCGAGTTTAAGTCTTTTCGAGAGCATTTTGGTTTCTCCAATTCTTTGGTGATCGATTAGTCTGCGGGCCAGTTCCCACACCTATGATACGTCCAAACGAGTCCGTTACCTGTAACGGTTTGGTAACGAATGGAAACGCTGCCGCAGCGGCAAAGTTCTACACCTTCACGTGTTTCCAGCCGCCGTGGCGAAAGCGAAAGATCACCATCAGGCAGCGGAGGGACAGATCGATAGCTGCCGCATACCAAGCGCCGGCGACCCCCCACTCGAAATAACGGATAAACAGGTATGAGACGGGAATCCGGATCAGCAACATGCCTACCAAACTGATTATCATTGGCCAGCGGGTGTCGCCCGCTCCGCGCATTGCACCGGACAGGATCATCACCAATCCCAACGGCATCATTGAAATCGCCGAAATCATCAGCAGTTTCGCCGCCACAGCGGCAATGTCCATCTGACTGGCGTCCAAAAAGATGCTGACCAGCGGCAATCCGGCAGTCACGAACGCCAGCGTCGGAATCAACATGATGCCGCAACCGGCAAACGTCGCCATCAGTACGCTGCGGCCGGCGCGATGCTGGTCGCCGGCGCCAAGAAACTGGCCGGCCAACGTCATGGCCGCCAAGGAAAACGCGCCGCCGGGCAGAAAGGCCAGCGACTCAAGCCGCACCGCCACATTGTGGGCGGCCGCCGCGTCGTCGCCAATTTGGTTAATGATCGACAAATACCACATGTGGCAGAAGACGAGCAGGATCGTGTCGATGCCGCCGGGAATCCCGACTCGCAGCAGCCGCACGATCACATTGACGTTCGGCTTCAACCACCGCAAACGCAAACGCAAACCTCGATGGCCGCGCACCAGTAACGCCAGCATCAGCAGGCCACCGGTTAGCTGCGCCGACGCGGTACCGATCGCCAGCCCGTCCCAACCGAGCTTCGGTGCCGGCCCAATCCCAATCACCAACATGGAACTGACAACAACATTGACCACATTGACGATCGCCATCAGCCAAAAAACGGTCACCATGTCGCCCGCGCCGCGCAGACAGGCGATGCCGACCCGCTGCAACATGATGGCGGGCAACACTGGTACTAAAATCAGAATGTATCGGATGGCCAAATCGGCCGCTTCGCCGTCGAGCTGCATCACGGCCACATACGGCCGGGTGGTCAGATAAACTACAATCACCGCGGCGACCGCCATCGCCGTGCCGGTCAAAATTGCCTGGTTCGTGACGTGACAAGCCCGCCGGTAATTCGCCGCGCCGACGAACCTAGCCGTCATCGCGGTCGCCCCCAGCGCCACGAAGTCGAACATCGCGGTCAAAAACCAGACGGCGTAGGCCATCAGTCCAATCGCCGCCAATTCGGGCGCGCCTTTGAGGTAGTGGCCGGCCAGCCAGACATCGACCAGCATCACCATTGCGGCCAATAGCTGCTCAGCCAGCGCAGGCAGCGCCAACCGCAGCATGGGCCGCACGGTTCCAGGTGATTCAACGACAGATGTGCGCACGATCGCACCTCACACGGACGCAGGTAAAGAATCCGCCATTGTAGATCAGCCGCCCGGATGGGAAAGCCGTTTTATGAGAGGCTAATCACTACGTGAGGCGTAACGAACGGCCCAAAAACATTTAGCGGCTCTGCTGTACCCGACCCCGCCGCAAGCTCGTTCCGGCCGACAACCGGCAATCAGTGTTCGTCGGCGTCTAAACGCAGTTCCTCAAACTGTTCGCCCGCGGCATTGTTTTGCCGCAGCGTTTCCGCGTCGATGACACCGGGGTCGATCCACTGCCCTTCATGATCGAGCTGCATCGTGCCGAGATTAAAGTCGAGCGTCAGCCGCAGTACTTGGTAACTGACCCAGATACTGAGGAAATCGTCTTGAGCGGTCAGTAAATCCCGCAGCGCGCCGATGTAGTTTTGTACGCGGTTGTCACTGCCCGCCGACTCGACGCCCGGCTCGAGCGGCTTCTGCAATTCCAGGCCCGCCAGTTCGACCTGCGAAATCGCCAGCTGCACCGCAGCGCGGCGCATTTCGAAATTAAGCTTGTTCAATGCAACGCTGCGCAGTGTGCCGCGCAGGCCTTGGTGGACACGGTCGACGTAAGTGTAGTAGCTGCGCCGCGCCTGTTGGTATTCGATCAGCGCCTGACGGTAATTGTTTCGCTCGCTCAGTCGCGTCAGCGGCCCATCGAATTCCAAGCCGGCTTGAAGCCGTCCGGCGTTGCCCTGCAGCTTGAACGGGTTGTCGCCGACATTGCGAATCTCGCCCTTGAAAACGATGTCCAGGTCGCTCTTCAAGTCGTCGGCGTTAAATTCAACCAATCGCCAAGCGTCCACAAGCCCCCCGCGGGCGTTCATCCAGTCGAGTCGGTTTTCGCTGGCGATCGATAACGCATCGTGCGGTGCGAGGTCAACATCTTCGAGGACTGCCGCCTGCACGCGCGCACGCGCCTGCAGCAGCAGCAAGTCGCCCAGCTGGTCGTTGAACTGTGTGAGGACCCTGATTAGTTTCTTGCGTTCCTTCTTTTCCTCGATCGAATGAAGTTCCGCCAACGATTTTTCGTGACGATCGACGATGGCCTGCAGAAACGCCTCGGCTCGATCGGCTGAAGCATTCAAGTGCTCGATGTCAAATGCCGTCGACTCCACGTCGTCGCCCTCAACCTGCTTCCGCTCGGCAAGTCGCCGCAGACTCGCGCGACGGGCTGGGAGCCGCTCAAAAAACTGCTGGATATCGACACTGCCGACTTCGATTTGCTCACGTACTTTTTGGGAAAGTTCAACTCCGCCGGCCAACGCAGCAGACCAGCCGTCGTCGTCAAACATCACTTCATCGTCGCGGACTTGGTTAAGCAGTTGGCCGGCAAAATCCTGCGTGGCTGTCAAATCAGGGTCAATCAAGTTGAAACGATTAAGCCGCGGATCACTGATGACCACTGGCGTATCGGGCGGCAAACCAAGTTCAATCTTGAACGAATCCTTGAGACCCTCGAATCCGGATTCGCGGTTGAGCAGCTTGCTTTGCTCGTTATAAAGTGACTGCCGCGCCAGATCGACTTGGAATTTGGTGATCTCTTTATTGCTCGTTCCCGGCCGAGGCGGTCGCTTGTGTAGGGCTTCCAACAACGCCAATGTTCTTTTTAGTTGAGCAACGTTGGTCCGCAAGTTCCTGATTTCTTGCGCCTGCTGCAGCAGGCCCAGATATCCGCCAGCCTGGCCGGCGCCGGTTTCGCCTCTGCCGCCACCGGAAATACTTCCCAGCCGGCCAAACCCGCCTGTGCCAACACCCGAGAAACCCTCCAGGCCGGAGCCGCCCCGCAGTCCGCCTCGCCGTGACGGACCCGATCCCGAATCGACCCCGGCGACAATGTCGGCATAAAAACCGCGGCGGAATCGCTCCATTTGCCGCACGTTGGCCAGCAACGCTCGTTCGGCAATCGTCAGCCGTTCCAACACGCGGGCCCGGCCGCCGAACCTCAGCAACGGCTGCACCAAACTGAAATCCAGCAGCGTTAGCGGGGTGTGGCGGTCGCTGCCGGTGAATTCCCAGATGAGTGAGTTGGCTAGGCCAACCACCAGCGAGCCGCCGCCGGCAAGCATCTTGCTGGCCGCGATATTGCGGGTCGATAAATCAAGTTCGTTTGAAGGTCCATCCGCACGATCCGGCCCAATCGTTTCATAAAACGCCTCGTAGCCTCCGAAAAACTGCGTATCAAACCGGAAGCGCTCGAAGGTGACATCCAGCGCCGACAGGTACAACTCTTCAAGTTGTCGTTGATAGTTGGGCGAATTCAGCAGGGCCGTCGATACCGCACTGCGGATATCCAGTTTTAGCTGCCCCTGTTCGTCCAATGGCACAAACCCCTTCCAGTCGGGATTTTCGACGAACGGGGTGTCGCCGCTCTTGTGCCAGCAAGGAAATCCCGGCTTGCAATCAACGCAGTGCATCAGTTCGTGTGCCACCGGATCGTCGGGAGGCATCGGGGGACGATCCGGATTGTGGGGATCGAACATCCGCGACTGCGGATTCGGTTCTATCGTGTAATGCGGCAAGGGCCAGCGCGGATTCTGCGTCACCGAACCAATCAAATGATGCACTTCCTGGTCGGCCTGCATGCGGTACCTGGCGCGACTGCAACCGAGCGACACCATGGCGAGCAGTAACACGAGATGCGCGATTTGTTGTGGTAACTTCATGCGGCACCCCGCTCGATTCGAGGCGTGGGCTGCGATTCAACGCGAAGCGAACCGCTGGCCGTGATCACTTGTTGCAACCAGGAAATGGCTTCGTGAATTTCACCCGGCGACATTGACTCGGAGAACGAATCGCTCCACGACTGCAGGTCCGATGCGACTAACTCCAGCACCGCGAGCCCCTCCGCCGCCAGGTGCCCGTTCTGCAGGCGGCGATCATGCGGCGGCCGGTGTGCGGCAATGAACCCCTCGCGGCGCATCTGTTCAACCAGCGCACTAATTTGAGCGGGCGACACGGCAAACAAGTCGGCCAGCGTTCGCTGGTTGACGCCATCCGGACCGCTCCGAGCGCACTGCCACAAGACCATCAGGTGCAACTCGCTCATCCCGCGAGCATCGCAAAAACGTCCTACACTCGCCCGCAGCGCGCGTCCGGCTCGCAGCAATTCCGTTAAGAACTGCATACATCGGTCCACATTGGCGGTCAGCGGCGAATCCAGATTTCCACTCCCGAAAAGGGAAAAGTGTGCAATATTGCGGTGGCATTGGTACGAACTGCTCTACCGGTGGCGGTCCGCACCATCACCCTGCGGTTGTCTTTCGGAACTGAACCGTTCAGACTTGAACGATTATGAGGAACAGTCCGACGCCAACCCTGGATTACGGCTGCAACTTGTTGACATGTTGTAACTTACGCCATGATCCAAAACGTGCCTCAAGGTTGACACCTGGGGTGAGTGGGTTTAGTATCGAACCTGTAAGGATTAGCAATCTTCTCGTCGCCGTAACGGCTCGGCTCTCGACATGGATCCAGATCTTATTTTTCAAATCTGCGGTGGCATTGCCGTCATATTGTTTCTCGTCGCAGTTTCGATGAGCTACAAGTCGTGGCGGTGGTACACGATATTTTTTGCTTGCGTCGTATTCTTCGCGAGCGGTGTGCTGTACTGGCTGTCGGTGCAAACTTTGAAGACGCACCAAACATGGCGGCAGATCATCGAAGGCCCTCCCGGCGATCCCGAACAGGGACTGCGTTATCAAACGACGGAATTAGAAAACAAAATCAAAGAGACCATCAACGGCATCAAGAACGAAGACGGTGACATCGAGGTTCCTGGAATCGTTCAACTGGAAGCAACAATTCGCGGTGTGATATACGACCGCGGACGCATCTGGACCAACTGCCAGCCGGGCGCTGTCAACGACGAATCGGTTACCGTTCAGGTGAACGATCCGATACCGCACCACATCCAGCAGGATCTGCTCGTTTATATTTTCGAGGGCGCGGAAGTCGCCAAATACGGCGACCGGCCGATCTTCAAGGTTACGAATTATATCGGCGAATTCAGCGTTAAAGCCGCCGCGGAGCCCGCCGCACCGGCGGCGGCCGGCCAGGCCGCATCTCCAGCGGTAACGTTGCAAAGCTCTTGGCCAATGACGGAGACCGAAAAGGCCCGCATGGCCAGCAGTAGCCAGGGCGGTAAGAACTGGATTATCTGCGACAAAATGCCGGCCGACGGGCATTTTGTTTTTGATTTTCTCGATCAATGCACGGCCGCCGAACTTGGCGTAGCGGAACAGGAATTGGCCGAACTGAACCGTGAAGACCGCCTGGCCAAACTGTTGCCGCCCAGCACCTTGGCCGACTATACCAGGGATTTGCAGCCGATCGGTGAAAATGATCCGGTTAGCGATGAACGCGTCGAGTTGTTCGTCGAATTTAAGCGTGACTACCTGGCCCCGTTCCCGTACGAAGATAAATATCCTGAAGAAGGCCCGCTGGAAGACAAGGATAAGCAATACAGGGACGATCAGAAAATCTGGATGCCTAAACAGACCGAAGGCGAACAACGCGGCGCCGATGATCTGGCAGCCGATGGTACCGTTGAAATCGACTCGGACGAAAAACCTCGCTACATCCGGGCCAAGCGGGACTATGTTCTCGCTTTTCACGACATCTACCTGCAAGGTGGAGAGTTCCGCTTGAAGGTGGACGTCATTGACTTTGATACTGCGGCATTAAATGTCATCATCAAACAGAAAGTGACCGTGATCGACAGGTATAAGGCCGAACAAGCCCGGCTGACGGCTGACCACGCGGGCTTCCTTCGGGACAAATCTATCCTTGCAAAACTTCTTAACGAGGTCCTTGCACAGGAAGTGGCGGCGATCGCCCACGCCAAAGAGCTGCGCGAGAAAAACGAAGCATTAGCCGAGCAAATCGACCAGATGCAAAAGCGGGCCGTTGAAGCCATCAATCAGCGTACGCCAGCGGCCCGAGGTGCGACGGCACTCTCTCAATAGGCGGCCTCGCGAGGCAAACGCGGAACGGCCGGCGAAATTCCGAGCAGATTTTCCAGGATAACACTCACCGCGTCAGCTTTTGAACGCGTTGACAAAACGCCATTTTTGTTTCCCTTTTCTCGCCAAAGCCCGTAGCCTACACTTGCGGCATGGGAATCTACGATCGCGAATACTATCAGGGCGACCAACCGCCGGGGCTCAATCTCGGCGGCCCGCGGAAAATGGTCACGAATCTTGTGATCATCAACGCGGTCGTTTTTCTGGTCGACATCATCCTGTTCCGCCCGAATTACGGGCTCAGCCGGTTTCTCTCGCTACAGTACGGGCTGTTCGTCGATCATTGGAAAGTTTGGGAGTCGCTGACCTACGGTTTCGCGCACAGCCCGAATAAACCGCTGCATATCCTCTTCAACATGTTCGTGCTTTGGTTTTTTGGGCGCGAAATTGAAGATATGCTCGGCAGGTCCAAATTCCTGATGTTCTATTTGACGGCCATCGTCATCTCCGGACTTATCGGGAATTTTTCGGAGTTACTGGTCGGTGGCGGCTACGTCCTCGGGGCATCGGGCGCCGTGGTGGCCGTCATGTTACTGTTCATTATTCACTTTCCGCGGCGGACGTTGTTGGTCTGGGGCGTCTTGCCGATGCCGGCATGGGTACTCGGTGCGTTGTGCATTGCGATGGACGTCATCGAAGGATTTAACCCCGACAGCCACGTCGCCAACACGGTTCATCTGGGCGGCGCGGCGTATGCCTTCGTGTTCTACAAAACGCGGTGGAGTTTCGGCAGTTTGCTGCCCGGTAATTTCTCGCTCAAAGCGCTCAAACCTCGGCCCCGCGTGCGAATTCACGATCCCAATGCGGACGACGCGCAGCTGGAAGCGGAAATGGACCGCATTCTGACAAAGATCTCGATCCGCGGCGAAGAAAGTCTGTCGCGCAAGGAGCGGCGCACACTCGCCCGCGCCAGCCGCCACTTTAAACAGCGGCAGCAATAGCGCGCCTCGCGCCCGTGTTACCCGCCAACCGATGCTGCTACATTCTTAGATACTACGGCAGCAACCAGGATGGCCCTTCATGTCTGAACCTCCCCCCGGGGCACAAATGCGACCCGAAGAACTGCGCAGTTATCGCTGGTTCGGGCCCGACGATTTGCGCTCGTTCGGCCATCGCTCGCGCGTGAAGCAGATGGGCTACGACAAAGAGGACTACGAAGGCAAGCCGGTCATCGCAATTTTGAATACGTGGAGCGACCTGAGCGTCTGCCATTCACACTTTCGCCAGCGTGCCGAAGAAGTCAAACGCGGCGTATGGCAGGCGGGCGGATTTCCGGTCGAAGTGCCGGTCATGATGCTCAGTGAGACCTTTATGAAACCGACGTCGATGATGTTCCGCAACCTGGCGGCCATGGAAGTGGAAGAAATGCTCCGCTGTCACCCGGTCGACGGCGCGGTGCTGATGGCCGGTTGCGACAAGACCACACCAGCGTTGCTAATGGGCGCCATTACGATGAACCTGCCGGCGATCGTGATGCCTGCCGGGCCGATGATCCACGGAAGTTGGAGAGGACAAACGTTGGCTAGCGGTACGGACGCCTGGCGTTACTGGGCCGAACGCTGTGCGGGCAATCTTTGCGACGCGCATTGGCAAGAAATTGAAAGTGGCATCGCGCGTTCGCCGGGTACTTGCATGACGATGGGTACTGCCTCGACGATGACCAGTGCCGCCGAGGCGCTCGGCATGTCGCTGTCCGGCGCGGCGGCCATCCCTGCCGTGCACTCGGCACACAGCCGCATGGCCACGCAAACCGGACGCCGTATTGTCGAAATGGTCTGGCGCGGCCAGAAACCAAAGGATATTATTTCCGGCGCGGCACTGAACAACGCCATTACGGCCGTTATGGCGCTGGGCGGCTCGACCAACGCCTTCGTCCACCTGATCGCGATCGCGCGGCGGGCCGGCTTGGCGCTGGACCTGGAGCGGTTCGACGAAATCTCGCAGCGGACGCCCGTACTGGCCAACATTCGGCCAACGGGTGAGTTCGTGATGGAGGATTTTTACGACGCCGGCGGTCTCCGCGGGCTGCTGTCGCGGGTGACGGATTTGCTCGACTTGGATTCTCCCACCGTCACGGGGCAAACGCTGGGTGAGAATCTCGCCGGCGCGGAAGTTTACAACGACGACGTGATTCGCACTCGTCAGAATCCCCTTTCGCCCACCGGCGGCACGTTTGTCCTCCGCGGCAACCTGGCGCCGGACGGATGCGTGATCAAACATGCTGCGGCCGACGAGCGGCTGCATCAGCATTCCGGCCCGGCCGTAGTCTTCCGCGACTATAACGACCTCAAGGCGCGGCTGAACGACGATCAATTGCCGATCACCGCCGACTCGGTACTCGTCCTGCAAAACGCCGGTCCACTCGGTGGACCCGGGATGCCGGAATGGGGCATGCTGCCGATCCCGCAACGACTGCTGGAACAAGGGGTCCGAGACATGGTGCGGATTTCCGACGCGCGGATGAGCGGCACGAGTTATGGAACATGCGTGTTGCACATCTCACCCGAAGCATCGACCGGCGGCCCGCTGGCATTGGTTCACGACGGCGACCTGATTGAATTGGACGTCGCCTCGCGGCGGCTGCATTTGCACGTCGATGACGATGAGTTGGACCGCCGCCGCGCGGCCTGGCAGCCGCCGGAGAAAAAATTTCGACGTGGTTACGGACAATTGTTCGAACGCGAGATCACGCAAGCTCACGAAGGTTGCGATTTTCGCTTCCTGGCAGAAACGGCCGAAACATCGGAACCTGAAATACATTAATCACCCTCTCCCTTTAACCGGGAGGGATCTCACTCACTGCCGCCGTTAATTCCATGATCACAACACCGCTCACGCCCGCTGCGATCGCAAAATCCGTGTTCGCCGTGCCGCCGCTCGCTCGCAACGACGACCTTACGCTGAACCGAATTGAAAATGAAAGGCTGGCTCGACACATCGAACAAGGCGGCGTTTCCACGCTGCTCTACGGTGGCAATGCCAACCTTTACAACATCGCAATCAGCGAGTACGCCGAGCTGTTGGAAATGTTGGCGAATATTGTCGCCGACGACACACGCGTAATCCCCTCAGTCGGGCCGGCGTACGGCACGATGATGGATCAGGCCGCGATTCTGCGTGAAACCGAATTTCCCACAGCTATGATTTTGCCGCAACATTTTGGTTCGACGCCCGCCGGCAGCGAACGTGGCGTCCGCGATTTCGCTGAGGCGTTCGGCAGGCCGGTGGTGCTGTACATCAAAGCCGGGGGCTTGATTGAGATTGAGCAGGTCGAGCGGATGGCCAACGACGGCCTGCTGGCGGCCATCAAATACGCCGTCGTCCGTGATCATCCGGCCGACGACGATTACTTGCAGCAGTTAACCGAGGCGGTAGACCGCCGGATGATCATCAGTGGAATTGGCGAACAACCAGCCATCGTCCACTTGCGTGACTTCGGCTTGGGCGGGTTCACATCCGGCTGCGTCTGTGTCGCACCGCGGCTGTCGGCCAACATGCTTTCCGCGCTTCGTAATGGCAATTATGACCATGCGGAAACAATTCGTGAAATCTTCAAGCCACTGGAAAACTTGCGAAACGAGATCAGTCCGATTCGCGTTCTCCATGACGCTGTTGCCCTAGCGGGAATCGCCAAAACGGGACCCATACTACCGCTGCTGGACAACACCGAGGAAGCGCAACGCATCAAAATTAAAAAGGCGGCCAAAGAACTGCTCGCCGGCGGTTCGCACTGCGCCGCGGCGGCCGCGGCAACTACTGAGTCGACGACACGTTAGACGGCTTTTCATGCTGTTCCCGAACGGCCGAACTCTTGTCAATCATCGGCTTTTTCCACCCCCTCCATGCCATGCAGTCCTCCAGATAGTAGAAGACTTCCCCGCCCGCATTGATTGCGGCTCCATTTGAGCCGGATTCAAGTCGAAATGTGCCGGCGACTTTCTGCAGCCCCGGGTTAAATGTGATGTGATGCGAGTCGGTAAGTATCACTTGAATGCGATCCGTGATCTTGGGGTCGCCGCCAAAACAACAGTCCCCCTTGTCGCGGACGAGCAAAAATTGCTTGATTCCATTCTTGATCGGGCCGGGGTACATGTAGCCCTTAATAAAGACTTCCTGTCCGTCAATGGTCTTGGCAAACGGCGGGGTCTCTTGGTCAATTACGCCCTCTTCCGGCTGCAATTGCCAGTAATGGATTCGCCGGTGGCCGGCAGGCACTTCGGTTAGGTACACGTAAACGTGCAGGCTGCTACTCCCGACGAGCGCCACGGCAGACAATAGGATGCCAGTGTAGGCGACCAGGGTTCCGGTTAGTTCCGTCCGCCGCTGGCGAATCTGCAACAGTGCGTAGAGGCCAATCAACACCCCCAGAAACGGAATCAAGACCAGAAAGATGCTGAGTACCGACACCGCCGAAAGCACCCCCAGCAGCACGCTGGCAATCGCCGCAGGGCAAATCGCGAGATAAGCGTCGAATTCTTCGTTCAACGCGGCTGTCGGCGTCATGTCAACTTCGGTGCTCATCATACACACCTACGACCGATTTTGGTGCCGGACGATCGCAACCCGATACAGTAAAAGGCGGCTCTGAGGCTGCGGCCCGCACTTACGCAGCGGACTAGTATACTACGCATTGCGAATGGTAACTGGTTCGGCAGGGCGGCGCAAAATGATCCACATAAATGTGAAAAGAAACAGCGCAACGCCGACGGGAATTCCGACAAACCAGCCGACCGCCGGTGAATTCTTTTCCTCGGAATTACTCATATCCGCCGCTATCGTCCGTGGCGGCAGCGAATTTTTTACTGCGGCGGCATCAGCGGGCTTGTCGTTGTTTACCTCGGTCTCAGCGGCTTGATCCGTCTCACTGTCGGCTGTCGACGTCGTAGACGTATACGCTGCCCTGGCGACGAACGAAGAATTCGCGGTAGCGCCCGCCGGCTGCTCGACCGCTGCGCCAGAGGTTGCTGCTGGTATTTTGTCCGTTTTGGTATCCGATTTCTTCTCGCCGTCGTCGGCGACATTTGGCTTCGATTTGGAAGATGGTGCAAACGGATAGAACGTTGAAGCCCGGCGAATGGCATCGGGGTCGATCTTGCTTAAAGCGGCCAAGTGCTCTTTCGCTTCCGGCATCGGACAAGCGCGCAGATAATTAACGATCGGTACGCGAACCCAACTTGATTTTTTGTCAGCGCTTTTAAACAACGCAACCAGCCGTTCCATCGCTGACCAATCGCCCCAGCGCGCCAGGTCGGGAATGACCAAATCGGCCAGATCCGGTCGTTCCAGCATGATCCGCAGCGCCGCGAGCAACCGCGGCCGTGAGACGGATCCTTTCTTATCCTGCCCCAACATGCGTATGGACATGATCGCACCGTACGTATGAACGTATTCCGGATCCCACATCCAGCCCGGTCGCAAAAACGTATCCTCAACCAGTGGTACGCCCGGTTCTCCCTTCAGCGTCAGGTAGCAAAAAATCATCGAGCTTAGGCCGGTTAACTGCTGCCGGTCGCCCGAAGTCAGATACGATTCCAGCAGCGGAATGTCTTCGTCTTCGCCGCACACACTGAGCATCGAAAAGTAGAGATTTCGATACATCGGCAACACATCCGGTTCCTTGATCCACTTGATCAACCGATCATGATCAATATCGGGACCGATGGCCCGCATACTGGCGTAATCGGCACGGGCCCATTCATCAAATGCGTCGTTGCGGATATCCTCTTCGGCATCGTCGAGATAATCCTCGAAAAAGTTCAGCCACTTCGGATCGTCAACCTTCATGGTCATGATCTTTTCGAGATATGCCTGTACCCGCGGCGAAATCGGTTGCGGTGGCATCCAATCAAACGCCGGAGGGTTGACTCCGCGAATCAAACAGATCGACCCGACCGGCGCATCACCGGTGTAGATAATGTCAAGTTGCTGGCCAACTTCGACGTGCTTCTCGCCACGATAGACTTTTGTGACGCGGAATTTTGTCCGATACGACTCCAGGAGATCAATGCCGGCAGCCTTTTTCACATCGGTCGGTGGTTGCGGTCGCTTGACCATTTCGGTCAGCACCGCAACGTCGGCCGCTTTGATGTCCTGACTGAAAGTTGTCTTTAGCGGTTTGCACCAGGGACAAGCGGCCGCCGACAGAGCACCGGAAAAAATGAGGGCCGCGGCAAAAACAGACGGGAGCCGGGCAATGAAACGACGCGTATGCATCGAACGCCTCCTAGGAGAGTGTCTTGCGACTTGACATGAATGGGAGGCCGGTCTCCCCATGTCAAACCGAATTGGTGTTTTCGAGATTATTATTGCGGCGGAATCCTACTACCAATACTACCACAACGATGCCCAGCACCGCGACCGGCACGAGCAACCACGCCACCGGCGGCAATCCCGCCGATTCAGAATGCTCGGACTTTTCGTGATCGGGCAGCGACGTCTCACTGAAATCGGACGTGTCGTCAGCCGGTGTGTCTTGGGATTGGTCTTTGGTGTCAGCTTTGGTGGTCTGTTCCGGTAACGGGCCATCTTTAGGCTCGCTGGCAGCCTGTTTTTGTTGCGGCCTGTCTTTGGCCTGCGGTGGCGGTTCGTCTTTGGCCTGCTGTTGCCTTTCAACATCCTGGCGGATTCTGGCGACCAGCTTAGGGTCGACCCGTTCGAATTCGGCCAGCAGCGCAGTAGCCTCGGGTAGCGGACAAGCGACCACGTAACGGATCGCCGGATCGCGAATCCATGCGGGATTTTCGTGTTCGGCCGCCCTGGTGAATACCTCGCCAACTTTTTTCAACGGCGTCCATACTTTCCACCGAGCAAGGTCGCTCAACACGCTGCGCCCCTGAATTGGAATATCAAGCAATCTGGTCATCGCAGCGGTGATGTGCTGGCGGTCGATCACCTTGCACTCTTCGCCGTGAAACCGCAGCGCAGCGACCGCCATGCCACCCGCTGGAAGCGCTTTGAATTCACCGCTGCCGAGAAACAGCTCCTCAATCAGCGGAATGCCCTGCTCTTTGGCGATACTCAAATAGCTGGCGATCACCGCATTGAGGTCATTACGCCTGCCGGCATTGGCCGCTCGCAGCATTTCTTCCAAAAAAGGTAAATCTTCCTGGCGGCCACAGATGCCAAGCAGTGTGAAATACACATTTCTGAGTCTCGATATTGGATCGTCGTCTTCTTTGATCCAAGTTTTTAGGTCATCCGCATTCAAATGTGGTTTCAGTTGGGCAATCGTCGAATACG
>JAYGDO010000507.1:0-7390 GCA_046582885.1 Pirellulales bacterium
TGCGGTCGCCGATTTTTGTGGTCAGGCAAAAAATTCAAACTGAAGAAACCTTGGCGATTATGCCGAAAAAATCGACAAGGCGCGTCAGCCACGGACCATGAGGTCTTTCGGCGGGAGTCCATGCCGGATGGCGGCTGGAATGATCGAAATCGGCCCCGCTAGCGGTTGTCCGGCGGGTCAATTTCGAGAGTTCGCGTCCGGTTTGGAAAACGGCCGCCCGCCGCGGGCAAGTCGTCGGTGATGAGTCCTTGGTAGCTAGCACCGGTATTGCGAGGGCAGCAGTTCAACAAAATTTAGTCGAGTACAAGTTTTTTTAGTTGTCGAACATGATAGCGGCCTTGATCGGCCCACGTCACGGAATTGTCCCAACATTTAACTTTAGATAAGTCAAGGATGGCCTAGGCGGTTACTATGCGTCCCAAATCGCTCATCCTCCTCCTGCTGGCGATTGGTTGCGGCTTGGTTGCTTCGATCGGCGTAAGCGAAATGATGGACCACGGCAACGAGCCGGCGGTTGAAACGGAACCGATTCTGGTCGCCGTGGTTGATATCGAACGGAGCACATTGCTTACGCCGGAAAATGTCTTGGTCAAGGACTGGCCCAAGAACGACATCCCCCAACACGCCGTTCGTGACCTCGCAGAAATCGAAGGCCAGCGACCGTTGCACAAGATCGGCGCGGGGCTGCCGATTCTGGCCAGCATGGTCGGTGGATCGACTCGGCCCTCGGCGGAAATTCCGGAAGGCCACCGGGTGGTCCCGGTCAGCGTAAACCGGGAAAGCGGTTTAGGGTTGATCAACCCCGGCGACCGGGTCGATGTCCAAGTGTTCGTTTACAAAAATCAGAGTATGGACATCCCCAGAACGATGGTCAAAACCTTCCTGGAAGACGTTCCGGTATTTGCAGTCGATACCAAAACCCGCCCGGACGACGAGGGAGAGCCGGTGCAGGCATCGACGATTTCGCTGTTAGTCACACCCGACCAGGGCGCCAAGGTGGCGCTGGCGGCGGAGATCGGCAAGATTCGTCTCGTCTTGCGCGGGCTCGACGACCAAGAAGAAACAGGCCACGAGGTACAGGCCTTTACGGAAAACATTTTCGACGACGCTGAAATATTTGACGACGGCATCGACGAGGAGAGAGCCAGTTTGTTGGCACAACTCGACGAGCAACGCCGACAACTCGAACTTTCCTCGCTGCGTGCTAAAAAAGGCGAGAACGTGACATGGAAGGTCACCATGATGCACGGCAACGTCGCGGAGGTTTACGAATTCACCTCGGATTCGCCGGTTCCCAGAAAGATTTCAGACAGTAGCCGCGCTGAAGGCGGGCGTGAAATCGAGAAAAACGGCGGTAAACGGGATGACGAAATTTTCGGCCCGGAGGCGGTTGAATTAGACCCGGACAGTGAAGAAATCAGCGAATCGCGGATCAAAGAAGTCGTTGAAAAAAGGGGTTAAAAACCTGTTTGACGAACGAAACAGGCCGCGCAACCGCGTCGGCGGAGGATTTGCGCGGACGATACACGGATGAACCGGCCGCTGGATGGCTGGCCGGGAAGGGACACGGATGAGAAGCCACGATGCCTATATGGCCCGGTCGGTGCTTGTGATTTTTCTCGGCCTCGGCTGGCCGTTGTTTGTCGCACCAGATGTGGACGCACAGTCGGCAGGCACGCGCCAACCGCTACTGATCGACGTCTCCAAAGTGACGCAACGCGTCGAAATGGTCGTCAACACGAGCCGCATTCTGACGCTGGACAAAAAGATTCCCCGCGCGCAGGTGAATAATCCGGACATTCTGGAATTGACGCCGCTGTCGCCCACTCAAATTCAGATCTCGGCCGTAGCGCCGGGTGTGACGCAGGTCAATCTGTGGGACGAAGACGACAACGTGCAGTCTATCGATATTTTCGTGTTCGGCGACGCGCAGGAGTTGATCGCGATTCTGCGCACCCAGTTTCCGAAGTCGGCGCTGAAGGTTCTACCGCTGTCCAATAGCGTGGTAATTTCCGGCTTCGTTGGGCAGCCTTCCGAGGTCGGTACGGTGATTAGCATTGCCGAGAACTATTACCCCAAGGTCATCAACAACATCAGCGTTGGCGGCGTGCAGCAGATAATGCTACACGTTCGTGTGTTGGAGGTGTCGCGTACCAAGCTGCGGTCGATGGGGTTTGACTTTAGCATATCGCGTGGCGGAAACTTTTTTGTATCGGCCGCTGCCGGATTGATCGCGCCCGGCGGGGCAGCGTTGGGCGGTGACACCTTTCGGTTTGGACTGGTCAATTCCGGCACGAATTTCCTGGGAACGTTGGAATTCCTGCAGCAAAAAAATGTCGTAAAAGTGTTGGCGGAACCGACGCTGGTTACCATTAGCGGCCGACCGGCCAGATTCCTCGCCGGGGGTGAATTTCCGATCCTCGTACCGAGCGGATTTGGCAACGTCTCGATTGAATACAAATCCTACGGTACGGAAGTCGACTTTGTGCCGATCGTCATGGGCAACGGGCGGATCCGGCTCGAAATCCGGCCGCAGGTCAGCGAACTCGACGAAGCCCGCGGTGTGACGCTCAACGGCATCACCGTGCCCGCATTGACCAAGCGATATGTGGACACCGGTGTCGAGATGAGCGCGGGACAGACGCTCGCGCTGGCCGGTTTGGTACAGCATCGCGTCGAAGCCGAACATGCGGGCTTTCCGATCCTCAGCGACCTCCCCTACCTGGGAGCGGCATTCCGTCGTGTTCAGGAGCGAAATAACGAAGTGGAACTGCTGATTCTAGTCACGCCGGAATTGGTCGAAGCGGTCGACGCGGACAAAGTATTGCCGATCGGGCTGGGAATGAACTCGGATAGCCCATCCGCCGGGGATTTGTACCTGCGCGGGCATATCGAAGTACCGAAAGGGCATGGTCCGCACGGTCAATTCCAAGGTCCGTTGCCGTCCGAAGCCGTTCCCCTGCCGCCGGCCGAACCAGCGCCGTCGGGACCGCCGACCACACAGCCGCCATCATCGGCGCGGTGGCCGGCGACACCGGCACAACCGCAACGTCAGCGTCCGGCCATCGCTTCTTCACGGCTTCGGCCAATGCAGCATCCTACCGCGGGCCAGGTTGACCCGCAGTCGGCAGCCGGTTCTCGGCGTAACAGCCGCTACAACCAGCCCACCGCGGCCACGACAATGCCCGAGAATAGCGAATCATTGGGCCCCGGTTTCATCGGACCTGTCGGTTATGACCTAAAAAGATAAAGGACGTAAAATACCGCCAAAATCTTGATCGCGTGCCGCGATGCCGCGCGATGCCCTTTTGTTGCCGAGACGTCACAACCGATGAATAATGTGCTTCGATTGGCCATCGTCGATCCCGACGACAAGGCGCGTGAATTGTTCAAAAACATGCTGCTCGGCATGGAGCGTGTCTGGCTGGAGGCCGAGTGCTCTCGCTATGAATTTTTTAGCGACGTGGTGGCTCAGACAGAACCAGATATCGTTATCGTCGCCGTCGACGAGGATCAGAAACAGGCGTTGCGGCTGGTTGAACAGATAAACCATACGTCGCCCGAATGCAACATTCTGGTGACCTGTTCGTCGTCCGATGGAGATCTGATTCTCCAGGCCATGCGCGCCGGCGCAAAAGAATTCTTGCAGCATCCCGTCGAACTAAATGATCTCGTGCAGGCTATCGAGCGCATCTCGGAACGGCCCGCTTCACGAGGCGAAGCCAAGGCCCGCGGTTGCTCGGTGATTTCCGTCGCCGGCTCCACTGGGGGCGTTGGATCGACCAGCATTGCCGTGAATCTGGGCTGTTCGCTTGCGGCGAATGAAAAGAACTCGGTGGTGCTGGTCGATCTCGACCTCTGTCTCGGTGACGCCGACGTTTGCCTGGATACAATCCCGGATTTTACCTTGCTGGACGTGGCACAAAACACGACCCGCATGGACATCATGTTGCTCAAGCGATCGTTGACCAAGCATTCTTCGGGGCTGTTTCTATTGCCGCGGCCGGTACAACTTGACGACATCGACGATATTACTCTCGATGACTTGAGTCGACTGGTCGGTCTGCTCAGAGCGACGTTCACGCACATCATTTTAGATTTGTCCAAGTCGTTTGGTTCGCTCGACCGGCTGGCCTTAAATCTGGCCGATCATGTGCTGCTGGTGACCCAACTCGACCTGCCTTGCCTGCGCAACGTTGTCCGGCTGATGATGTCGTTTAAAGAGATGGATGGCTTAACCGATAAGGTGAAAGTAATCGTCAACTGCACCGGAGTTGACAAAAGCCAAATCAGCTTCAAAAAAGCGCAAGAAACGATCGGTCGGGAAATCTATTGGCAAGTGCCGAACGATTTTCGCACGATGGCCGAAGTTCGCAACAATGGCGTCCCGCTGCTGGAACAGGCACCAAAAGCGGCGATTACGCATTCGATAAAACAGCTTGCCGAATCACTCGATGCCGCTGACCCGGAAGAGTCGGCCGAACTGGTTGCCGGCAAATCGTCCGGCATCGGCCGCTGGTTCAATTTTGGAAAATGACATCTCGCGGTCAGGACTTGCAGTCACCAACTTGCCGCCCGCGACGTTTTCTTTCGAGTCGTGTTCCTACTTGTCCTCTTCCAATTTGTCCTCGGGCGGAACGAGCTGGATACTCACTTCGCTGCTGAAGATTGCTTTCGAGTCGCCGCGTTCCGCGAGCGTTTTTGCCAACACACCAATCGTCCGCTCGACGCGACCCTGGAATAATTGCTTTTCGCCCGACGTGATCCGAATCGGCTGACTGAAATTAACGATCTCGTCGTTGAGGCGAACGATAACACTTTTGATGTTTCCCGGTGCTTGAATGTCGATCTGCTGGCCGTCGCGCGTCGCTATGATTTCGGTTCTGCCGTGGCGATTTTCCTGGTCAACGGCCAGCCAATAAAAGCGGGCATGCGTCACGTCATCCTGCTTCCAGACGATACGTTTTGGGAATGGTCGTCGCGCGTGCTTGGCCATCCAGGGAATTGCCGCTGCGTCTAGCCGATCAAGCCAGTGGCCTTTATCTTCATAGATCTTGGCCCAATGAACGTAGCCATCGGGGTCATCCTTGTGCATCGCTGCCAACTGTTGTTGCCATTACCGCGCCACGTTATTTCGGTTGTAAGCGCCATCGCGGCCGCCGACGTGCAGCGTGAATGCGATGTTTCTCAGACCCCGTGGCGAGGTCTCATTCGGATGACCCGCCATCATCGACGCGCCCGCCCAGCGGTCCGCCATCCGCGGCGCTAGCTGATAAACACCGTCGCCGCCCGCAGAATAGCCCATGACGTAAACGCGGTTTGGATCGACGCCTTCAAAGACGATCATGTTTTCGATCAGGCGGTCGAACATCGCATCGATGTGGCCCTGATGCCAGAGGTTCCAGGTGTTCGTCGGCGCGCGCGGCACGAGGTAGATTCCTTCCGACAAACTATAAAGCCGCTTCTGGTTTTCCCACTGTGAGTCGTTCACTTGCTTTGGCGCGCCGCCGCCGCCGTGCAGCGAAAAATACAAACTGCGACCGGTCGCGGGTTTTTCGCCGAACGTCTTGTAGAAAAATGGCATTTCCAAGTCGCCGATGCGAATGCGGCGAACTTTCATTTCTTCGCCGCGCGATGCGCGAATATGTCGAACGTGTTCCTGCCAGAGCAACTCTTTGGCCACGGCGGCTTCCAGTTTGGAAAGCGGTTTCGACGCGAAATCTTGCCCGTCCAGCGATGGACGTTTCGATGCGTCGCTTGCCAAGTGTCTCGCCAGGGCGTCGATTGTGGCCGAAATGGGCTTCGCTTCGTTCAACAGTAGCGTGAACAGCTGACCGGCCTTCTCGACTTTGATGGTCTTCCGGACGATGCGAGTTTCGATGCGGGCTGCGATGGCATAGCTGCTCCCCTGCCGCAACGCGACCGTAACGTGATTGTTGGCATCGAATCGCTCATCGTTCGTTTGGCCTTCAAATAGGATTTTGCCCGCCTCGTCCGCAACCCGTAGCCGCGCGGACTGACGATCACCATCTTTGCGGGCCAGGGTACGAAACATCGCCTCGACCGAGCCTGCCGGCAAAGTTTTTGCGCGGACCGTGTATCGATCGGTGACGTTCACGGCGAACACCGTTTCGTTCTTGGCGTCCCACACCATTGGAAAATGGATCGGTGTCCGCTTAAAGCTGGCCGCATAAATCGCGTGCAGCAGATGATTTCGCTGGGCGGTGTTCGCGCGGCCCGTGAACCAGGCGCGATTCAGCTCGTCGCCCGCCGGTTCGGCCGCGCCGGTGAAATTCCAGCCGTTGTCCCAGACCTCGACCCAAGAATGATTGCCGCTCTTGTTCGCCCACAGTGGCGTGCCGACGAAGCGAGCGGGTATGCCGACCGAACGACAAGCGTCGATTAGCAGCACGCTCAGGCCCGTGCATGAAGCCGTTCCGGCTTCGATCGACTCGTAGGGGCTTTGATCCGCTTTAGGCCGATTCGTCGAATAACGGACCTTCAACTCTGGAAAAATCTTCTGATTCAATATTACCGCTGCCGTGCCGGGCGTTTTGGCGTCTTTTATCAGGGGCCCAAAGCGGTCCAGAAAATCCTTGCGCCAATTATCGCGCCGTTCATTGATGCTGGCGTACGGCAGCACGTTGTTGAAAAACAATTCTTGCGGCACAACGTCTTTCCACGGCACTTGCTCCCAGGCTTCGTGCGCGAGCCTGACGTTCTCGAGCAGAAACTTGGCCGAAAGTTTCTGCAAATCGCGGTCTGGCATATTGGCAATCAGAAACTGCATTGCCTTCTGTTGTGCGGCGGGTACTTGAGACAGGGCCTCTTTGATTTGTGGCTTGTTTTTACCGGCACGGTCCAGTGCGGCATTTACCGGTCCGGAAAAATCCGCCGAGCTGGTTGTCTGGTAACAAAAGAGGGAAAGGACCGCAATTAAACCCGCGGTGGCAAATCGAATCACATGCATCTCAACTCGTCTCCTGCGAAATAGCCAAAACATGTCCCGTCCGTTTGATTTTAGGTGACCAGCAGCGGTAACGCTACGTCCACCGTAGGTCGGCCCGCTGCCAATTGACCATAGTCTTGCCAGGAATAATACTAATACCCGCGTCTTGTTGTCCGGATAAGCCGCTCGACCCGTGAACTCAAAAGGCCCCGCATGTTAGCCCGCCTCATCGGTTTTTCTCTCTGCCTCGCCGCTTGTATCGTCGCCAGCAAACCCGCCGACGCTAGGGACGAAAAGCCGAACGTCGTCATCATTATGGCCGACGAGGGAAGCGCTGCGAACATCCCCCGCAATACCCAAAGGACAGTCAAATCAGAGATTCTGGCGACACCCACCATCATTTCCACAGCCGGTCCGGCCAGCACCGAAAGGATAGCGATC
>JAYGDO010000467.1:0-6797 GCA_046582885.1 Pirellulales bacterium
TAATGGAAGATGGGATTCGGGTTGTTGCAGCCGAACCAGTTGCCCCAATCGTCGCGACTGCGGCCGAATTGCGTCTGGCCTTCGACCGCCTCGACGAGGCCTTCGTCCGGACGGATGCGGACATCGCGGCCGCGGATGTCAACTTTCGCGCCGGTCTTGTTCGAGACGATTACGCCGCCGCTATCTCCATTGGCCAAGTAAATCCAGTTGTCCAGGCCCCAGCACAGTCCGTTGACACGGTGCTGCTGGTTGCCTTTGCCGAACCCGGTAAACAGCACCTCCTTCCGATCCGCTTTGCCGTCGCCGTCGGTATCCTCGGCGTACAAGACATCCGGCGCGGCTGTGATCAAGATGCCCTCGCGCCAAACCATGATGCCGGTCGGGGTCGATAGGTTCTCCAGGAACAACGTCGAACGGTCGTAAACACCATCGCCGTCCGTGTCGCTCAGCCACCGCACACGGCCGCCCGGCGCACCTTTGCCGTCGACGCCCAGCGGGTAGTCGGCCATCTCGACGACCCACAAACGACCGTCCGGCCCCCAGTCCATCGCTACCGGGTCGGCTACCAGCGGCTCGGCCGCGACGAGTTGGACTTCGAAGCCTTCGGGCACTTCGATATTCCGCAGCGACACGTCGGGCGATTTCGGCCGCGCGGGTTTCATTCCCAGCATGTCGGCGAACGACATCCGATCCACGCCATCGGGCAGCTTGTGCGTATCTTCGTTCTGCACCCAAAGATGCCGGGCAGCGAACCATCCACCGTTGTTTGTGCCCAGCCGCGAGATCATCGGAATTGCCCGCCCTGTTCCCCGCTGATTTTCGGAAATCTTGCGACTCCAGCCCGTTTCAAGCGATTCGAACAGATGCAATCCGTAAACCCGCTCGTTGGAGAAGACAACGTCCTCATGACCGTCCTCGTCGACGTCGACGAACCGCAGTCCCTGATCGCGTCCCTGGGCGTCGACGATTCGGGCATGACCCGGCAGTGCGATCGGCAGCTTTTTCCACGACTTCGTATTCTGGTCGCGGGAGAACACGGCATTCTGCCGGTCATTGCCAACAATCAATTCGGAAAATCCATCGCCATCAATATCTCGAAGCCTGACGCCTTGATCGAATCCGCTCCGCGCCGAGTAGACCGGCTGTTTCGCCAGCGACAGCCCGTCGAGCGGCGATTTATCCTCCAGCCAACCGCTGCCGACAAAATGCCAAACGCCGGTGACCTTTTCGTTGCACACGTAAATGCTCGTCTTCGACCGCTGCCCAAGCTGGCCGAACCGCACTCCCGCATCGCCGCGAACACCGTCTTCGTCCGTGGTCACCATCTCGACGGGAAAACCGACATCCCTCCACTCCTGCTTTTCCGGCATCCAAATCCGCGTCCGCCGCATCTGCCTGTTACCGATTACGACATCGAGGTAACCGTCATCGTTGAGATCGAGGATGCGGACGCCGTTGTCGCGGCCTTTCGCGTCGCGTAGCGGTTGTCCGGCGAGCAGGTTTCTGTTCAGCCGCTCGATGCATTCTTGAAAATTCAGAAATTTTACCTTCCGCCCGTAACGCTCGACGGAATGATCGATCAAATCGACCATCTGTTCGCTGCGAATCCATCCATGCGGATGAAACACAACGTTCACCGTCCCGCGCTTGATCATCGTTGCATCGATGACAGCCTTCAGGTCTTCGACGGTTTGGGGATTGTTCGGCGCATGGAGATTTTGGCCCTGCCAGTCGTCGGGCACCGCGATCGGAAATTCCCAGCACAGCCGGCCGATCACGAACGGGTACGGATAGTTCAGCACTTTGTTTACAAACGACGGAAACGGCACATACCGCGAGAATCGCGGCCGGCCGTCGCCAGCGAGCACCAACTCGCGAGGCAAGCCCGGATCGTCGGCCGTAAACAGCGTTACGACCGACGAACTGAGTTGTAGATAGTTGCCGTTGGGCGTCGTCTTGTTGATGATCTCGGCAAACGCGCGGGGGCTGGGTGTATTAAGCGAGTCGCAGCACGGAAACCGAAAGGCGACCGGTCGGTTTCCGCGAATCGACGAAATCTGATCGACACATCGGTCGTAGGTGCTCTTTGCCTTGTCGATGCTACCGCCCTGCAGGCAAGGGCAGGGATGATCGGCCGTGTGTGTTTCGATGGAAACACCCTCTTTAATCCACTTCTGCAAATGCTCATGGTCGGGATTGATGCGGTTGGTCATAATGCTGACCGGCGCGCGGCCATCGATCTTTTTCAACCGTTCGAGGATCGGCCGCAGATAAGCTTCGTATCCTTCCACCGCCCGCATATCGTCGATGCCTAGCGTGACGACAACTTCCACACCATCCTCTCCGACCCACTGCGGCGTGATCAGCTTTGGAAACTCGCGATGAGCGTAGTAGGGATTGCAAAAATCGTCGAGATACGTCAACCGGTTGGCATCACCGGCTAGCAGGTTACCCGCACCGAACAGCGCAATCGCGGCAAGCAACAGTCGAGACCACATTGGAATACCTCCGCCTGGTTGGCAAATGATTTCGCCAGACTTTCCCCGGTAGTATAATCGTTCCAGCCCAGTTTTAACCCACACCCCGCGCACCAATCAATAATCTTCGCCCCATGATTCACAAATCCCTCGCGGTTCTTCTTTGTTTCACCATCGCGTCGGCCGCGGCCGACGACAATCAGCCGCTCAAGCCGGAAGAAGCCGCACGATCGATGGTCGTACCGAAGGGATTCAATGTGACGTTGTTCGCCGGTGAACCCGATGTGCGGCAGCCGATTTCGTTTTGCCTCGACGACCGCGGGCGATTGTGGGTCGCTGAGGCGTACAGCTACCCCAATCGCAACGCGGCGCCGAAGGACCGCATCGTCATCCTCGAGGACACCGACGGTGACGGCCGCCTGGACCGGCGGAGGGTATTTTACGACAGGTTGAATTACGTTTCGGGAATCGAAGTCGGCTTTGGCGGCGCTTGGGTGATGTCGCCGCCATATTTATTTTTTATTCCCGACCGAAACGGCGACGACAAACCGGACGGCGCGCCGCAGGTGTTGCTCGACGGGTTTGGCGCTCATGCCAACGCGCACAATATGGCCAACGGTTTTGCCTGGGGGCCAGACGGCTGGTTGTACGGATGCCACGGACGGACGAATTGGTCGAAGATCGGCAAGCCGGGAACGCCCGATGACGAGCGCGTCGTCTTTGACGGTGGCTTGTACCGTTATCATCCGGTTCGAGGTGAGTGGGAACCGTTCGCCGACGGCACGACGAATCCCTGGGGCGTCGACTTTGACGACTACGGCCAGGCGTTCGTTTCCAACTGCATCAACCCGCATCTATTTCACATGATTCAAGGCGGCCATTACGAACCTTGGCGCGGCCGCAAGTCGAGCCAGTTCGCGTATCAGCGGATTCCGACCGTCGCCGACCATCTACACTGGGTGGGCAAGAAAGCGGGCGACTCGGAAGGCGGCAAGCCGGAGCAGCTTGCGGTAGGTGGCGGTCACGCTCACAGCGGCACTATGATTTATCTCGGCGATAACTGGCCGGACCGCTATCGCAACACCGCATTCATGTGCAACATCCACGGCCGGCGGGTGAACAATGACATACTCAAGCGCAAAGGTTCCGGCTACACAGCCAGCCACGGCGCGGACGTGGCGATTTCGCGAGATCCGTGGTTCATGGGCGTCACGCTGCTCTACGGTCCCGACGGCGGGGTCTACGTTTCCGACTGGTCCGACACGGGCGAATGCCACAGCTACAAAAACACCCGGCGAAAAACAGGGCGGATTTTCAAGATCACTTACGGGGCGGTCGACCCTCCGGCGATTGACATCGCCAGACTCCGCGACGAGGGACTGGTCCAATTACAACTGCACAAAAACGACTGGTACGTCCGCCACGCGCGGCGCGTCCTACAAGAGCGGGCGGCCGCCGGGCACAACATGCAGAAAGTTGCGAAGTCTCTATTGACGATTTTTCAGAACCGTGACGAAGTTACCCGCAAACTGCGGGCAATCTGGGCACTGCACGCGATTGGCGGCCTGCACGAGCCGTTTCTGTTCGCGCAACTCGACCATGACAGCGAATACGTCCGGGCGTGGGCCGTGCAGTTGCTGTGCGAGCCGAAAAAAGTCTCCGGCCGCGTTTCGAGCAAACTGGCTGCGATGGCTAAAAACGACAAATCACCGTTCGTGCGGCTGCATCTGGCCAGCGGTCTGCAACGATTGCCTGCAAAAGATCGCTGGCCGGTCATTGAAGGTTTGGTTTCCAGAGCAGAAGATAGGGACGATGCCAACCTGCCGCTGATGATGTGGTACGGCATTGAGCCACTAGTTAAGAAAGACCCCGCGCGGGCTGCCGCGTTGTTGCGAAAGACCGAGATTCCGCTGATCCGGCAATTTATCGCGCGACGCACGGCCGAGTAGAGCAGCACCGAATTCACTGACGTCCCGGGCGACCGATAAAACGGAATAAGCTCCGACCTACAACGATGAACTCCACGCATCACAAAGATGACCTAGACCAACAGCGCCTGCTATCGCTGGACGTCTACCGCGGACTGATCATGATCTCGCTCGCCTTCAGCGGCTTCGGCCTGGCGGCAACCGCACAGAATCACTTAGAGACCAACCCAGACTCGTCGTTTTGGCACCAGATTAAATTCCAATTCAGCCACGTCGAGTGGATTGGCTGCGCGTACTGGGACCTAATTCAGCCGTCCTTTATGTTCATGGTCGGCGTGTCGATGGCCTATTCTTACGCCAAACGAAAAGGGCTGGGCCATTCGTACCGCCGCATGCTTGGCCATGCTGTTTGGCGATCGACTTTCTTGATATTTCTCGGCATCTTCTTGATCTCCAATTCGGCAACCCGGACCGTCACCAATTGGTCCCTGATGAACGTGCTGACGCAGATCGGTTTGGGCTACGCGTTTTTATTCTTACTCTGGGGCCGCAAGTTTCGCGTACAGGCAATTGCAGTGGTCATCATTCTGGCTGGGACCGGTGCGCTCTATCAGTCGTACCGAGGCGCGGGCATCGACAGACAAACCGGCAGCGCGGAAGTGGGGGTTTCTCAAGAGTGGGCCGAACGGCATCTTAACGAACTGCCCGCCGCATGGCACAAAAACGCGAACGTCGGCCACGCCGTTGATCTCGTCGTCTTAAATAGGTTGCCGCAAAAAGAACCGTTCAAATTCAACCACGGCGGATACCAGACGATCAACTTTATTCCGTCGCTGGCGACAATGCTGTTCGGTCTAATGTGCGGAGAATTACTCCGCAGCGGCTACAGCGTCTGGAGCAAACTTATTCTTCTACTGGCCGCCGGAATCGGGGGGGTGGTCATCGGCCACCTGTTGCACTCGTCGGCAACAACGCCCCTGGGATTTTTCGGCCCCGCCGTCAAACGCATCTGGACGCCGACTTGGGTCATTTTTTCGACCGGTTGGTGCTGCCTGATCCTTGCCAGTCTGTTCGCAATCGTTGACGTGGCAAAACTCCGCCGCGGATGGACTTTTCCGATTGTCGTCGTGGGCATGAATTCCATCGCGATCTATTGCATGGCTCAAACGCTCAAAGGCTGGACGGCGCGGACATTGCAAAAACACATTGGCGCAAATCTTGGCATTGAAAATATCTTTGCCGTTGCCGGAGCCGACTACGCACCGACCGTTGAGAAGTGCCTGGTGGGACTCGTATTCTGGCTCGTCTGCTGGTGGATGTACCGCAACAAGGTTTTTATTCGCATTTGAAGTCCTGGGAGGGCACCATGCTTAACGCCAATCGACCCCAGCGGACAACATCGCGACGTACGTTCTTCAGAACTGCCGCCGCCGGAGTCTGCTCAATGTCGATTGCGGCAAAAAATAATCCGGCCTGCGCCGCACCCGGCTCAAACAAGTACGCAAATCTGAAGTCCGACAAGTACCTCGGCAAAGTCGGCGTCCTCGCCACGGTTGAGGACAAAAAAATCTTCACCGAGGGTCCGGCCGCCGACCGGGAGGGCCGCTTGTTTTTCACCAACGTGCCGATGGGTAAAATCCTGAAATGGGATCCCAAATCGAAACAACTCTCGGTCTTTCGCGAAAACAGCCACCAGACCAACGGCCTCTATTTCGATCCGGAGGGCCGCCTGCTCTGCTGCGAAGGGGGAGCGGGCCGTGTGACCCGCACGGACATGAAATCAGCCAAGGTCGAGGTGCTCGCAGACAAGGACGACGGTAAGCCGTTCGCCAAGCCGAACGATGTTTGCGCCGACGACAAAGGCCGCGTTTACTTCACCGCCCGGTCGGCCGTGAAAGATATCGAAGGCGAAACTCCCAAAGGCGTTTACCGGATCGATCCCAACGGTGCGGTGACGGCTCTGTTACAGCCGCCAAAGGTACATATGCCCAATGGCATTATCACTTCGCCCGACAACAACACGCTGTATTTGATCGAAGCGCACCCAGACGCCGACCAGCACCGAGACATTCGCGCCTACGATTTGAAGTCGGACGGTTCTTTGGTCAACGAGCGCGTTTTGATCAACTTTTATCCCGGCCGCAGCGGAGACGGCATGTGCATCGACGCGGCGGGCAACCTGTACGTTGCCGCGGGCCTGCACAAAACCCGCGGCACGAGCGAAACGCTCGACACGCGCCCGGGCATTCATGTCGTTTCACCGCAAGGCCGGCTGATCGCGTATCGTGAAACGCCCGAGGACACCATCACTAACTGCACGTTCGGCGGCGCGGATTTGCGAACTCTCTACGTCACTTGTGGATCTAAGCTGCTCTCGATCCGTACCGACATC
>JAYGDO010000261.1:0-4728 GCA_046582885.1 Pirellulales bacterium
TTTCGGCCGTTGACGCGTCTGCTGCGCCATTAGCTTCCGAGGGGGGGGCCGCGTCGGCATCGGGCGGCGTGGAATCTTGATCGATCGCGGGAGACTCGTTCGTGGTGGCTTCCACGGCGTCCGCTGCCGACGGATCGGCAGCCTGGGCTAGAAACACGTTGTGGTCGAGCGGTGCCCAGAGTAAAAAAGGAATGAGATAAAACATGGCAGGTGAGTTGATAAAGGTGGGAATGAATCCGTCTTACCGTGACCCCCAAGGGAGTGCACCAGTCCCGCGTTTCCTCTAGGGGTCCGGTTAAACGAGTACCAGTTAATTGTCGTCATCCACGCTGGCGATGTCGGCCTCAAACTGTTGCAACATCTCGGGCAAGGCCAAACGACCGCGTGCATATTTTGCCGCTTCACTGGCTGGATGGTCCCAGCGGCAGCGGTTGTAGCGGCGGAATGCTTCAAGGTTATTAGTTCCAAGGCGGAAACTTTCCCCGGCCCAGAACATCGCATCCGCGGCGAGATCGTCATCAGAGAATGTCTTGCCAAATTTGTCAAAAGCTACGCCGGCATCGCCATATTTTTTCGCTTTGTAGTAACACTGCCCCACGCGGAAGGCCATACGGGCCGCATGTTCGTGGCCATCGAACCGCTCCAAAAACTTTTCGCCCACCTGCGCGGAAACTTCGAAAACCTCCGACTTGTAAAAGTAATCCGAAATGCGGATCATCACGCTGGAGATCAACGGGCTTTTCGGATACGTAGCGGCCAGGGTTACGTACTCTTCCAGTGCTTTATCAAATTCTCCGGATT
Source organism: Pirellulales bacterium (assembly GCA_046582885.1). Lineage (GTDB taxonomy): Bacteria > Planctomycetota > Planctomycetia > Pirellulales > UBA7805 > JAYZEI01. Next base: position 802 of record JAYGDO010000261.1, read on the forward strand.
CTTCGTAGGACTGGGCTAGCTTGTACTGCGCGTCGGCGGCCAGCGTGTGGTCCGGGAACTGACGCAGGATCAATTCGTACGAGCGAATTGCCTCATCCCATTGCTCCAGCTCTTGTGCGAACTGGCCCAAAAGATACGCAATCCTTGGGGCGTATTTGCGGTCCGGATAATCTTCCATGACCTCGCGCAGAACACGGCGACCGGATTCGAGGCTGGACTTTAGTTCTTCCTCGCGCTCCAGTTGCTTGTGGCTTTTGAATAACTCGAAATAGCTCTCGGCAATACGGAATTTTGTTTCTACGGCGAGTGTTTCATCGTTGAAGGTCTTGGTAAAAGAGGCCACCAAGCCATCCGTACCGATCACCACGGGCACCTCCCGCAGCAATTCCAGCCTGCCATCTTCGGTGCTGGCGGCCTCGTCGAGGTAACGAATCCGCAGCGTATCGCCGAAGTAGCTTTCGATCGTCGGATTGTCGGCGTCAAAATTTCCGGCCACCGGATTTTCAACGGCCTTGAGCATAAATGACGCCGTAAACACGCCACTATGAGCGAGTGTCTCGGCCAATTGCACGGTTTCCTTTTCGCCCAGTTCGGTGTTCACCTCCACGTTCACCATATCTCGCTCATCGGAACTATCGTGATCGGGGTCGTTCACCATCAAAAATAATTTTTCGCCCACGTGAAGATATTCAATCTCTTTTTCGTAATCGCGATCGGTGACAGCGAGTTGTCCGTTGGAGAGCAGCCGCCCCCTCGCCGCCAGTTGTTCCGCATTCCCGTCGGGCCTCAACGCGTCTTCGTAGCCGGCGGTGATGAGATCCTTGCCGGTCAAATTGAGTACGTGCGTGACTAGGTTGCTCTCCGCTAGGTTTGCATTTTCCTCGTCATCCTCCTCCTCGGCGGATTTAACCCGGCCGATGAGACTGCGCGGCATGTCCGCCGTCAGAGGAACCATCACCGGACTGTCCTTGCCGCCCAGTTGCATGAGCACCTGGCCGACAAAACGCCCTTCCTCAAGCGCCCATTGCGTTTGGCCGGGCGGGCTGTCGCCGAAGGCCGATGAGATCACGCACTCGACGTTCACCCGGGCTCCGTCCGTGGTTGCCAGCGACACGGTCACCGAACTGCGGCTGTCCTTGGCCGCATCGGGATCAATCACTTCGACCGTCAAGGGTGTCTCGAAAGCGACTCCGCTGATACGTTCCTTTTCGGCCGGCGGCGAATAGGTGATCTTGGGACCCGCCTTTGACTCCGGCGGCGGCGGTGTGATGCGGCTCTCATAAATTCGCACTTGCCCCTCGCTTGGTTCATTCACGTAAACGATCGCCTCTCGCGGGACGGCGTGGCCGGGGAAAGTGTTTTGGGTGTCAATGTAGCGAATGTAAATGCGGTCGCCCCGCTTAACCGCCAGTTTGTCTTTGGTTTGTTCGGCCGTAGTATCGACCTCCTTGGTGAAGACCCCCGAATATGGTGCCGTTTCGGTGGCCGTTAACATCACGGCCTCGCCGTCGTTGACAATGAGTTGGAATCGGACCGTGTCGCGGTCGTTGGTCTGGTCTTGGTCAAAGTCGATTATCTCGACCGTCACCCGCTCGCCGGGATCGACCCTTTTCAGGTCTTTTCGTTCGGTGCCCACACCGCCGCCTCCGCCCCGGACAAAGTTGTAGGCTATCGGCGCGACCGAGGCGTTGTTGTACGTGGCCGTCAGCGACCTTGTGAGCAACTGGCTTGCCCCCGATTTGTTTTGGGTGAATTCGTCGGTGTAGGTCGCCGTGACCACATCTCCGGCCGCAATTTCAAGCAGTTCGTTTGTTGATAACGAGAGCACGTCTTCTTCGGTCGGAATATACAATAGTCCGTCCTGTTCGCCACCAATCTCGATGTGATTGATCGCCACCGCCTCGCCCCGGTATTCGTTAACAACCAGCCGTACATAACGCACTTCGTGGGAGCGAAAGCGGAATTCCCACACATCGTCTAACGCGGAAATCTCGGCCGGCTGCCGTCCCTGCTGTTGAGCGACTTGTGTCGAAATTTCGTTCAGATCAAAATCCGTAGCGCGGAACGGCGCCAGGAATACCGATTGGGATGTCAGGCTGGCGCGGGCCAATGTCGCTTCGGCCGCCTGCTGGCCGCTACTGGCGGAAAAGATCGTCAACTCGTGGGGCCCACGATCGAGCCATAAGTCGACCGACTGGGTACCCTTGCCAACGGGCATTTCAAGTTTGCCATCGACCGCCAGTCCCGTTACCGCTCCCTGCACACGGATGCGGGCTGCGCCCGAGCGAGGTTGCACAAGCGTGCCGTGCCAAACGACGGCGAACGCGGGAAACTTGCCATCTTCGTCGGGCTGGGATTTCCAACTCAGTTCGTTGGCTTCCTCCTCGCCGGCTGGCGTCACATCCTTGGTCAGCGCGACGACTTGATCCCAGTTCGTGTAGTTGGTGTAACCGCCCGGATAGATCCGCCGCGTCATATGTTTGGCGTCGCCGACCACCCGGGGCGCGGGCGGCCGCGCGGGCTGGCTGGCAATGCGGAACCAAAACTGCCCGTCCTGGCTGCCGAAAAGATTGCCCCGCACCGGCGCACCGGTACCGCCGCCCGGCGAAGACAGTTTGACGCGGGAGACCAGCCGCAAATCCTTCATGTCCACGGTCAGATGTTTGGGCGTCGCGCCGTCCGGTTCGCTCATCCAGTACGATTCCAAGTCCGAATCGATCGCCATCAGTGGGCTATGGCCGATCGCTGCATCGCTGGCCAGTGCGCCGGCGGGCAGCTCGCCAGTTTGCGCCGTGCCATCAAACACGCCGGTGTGAGGACCGGTTTCCTGTAGCGCCACCTGCACCTGATCACCGCTGTTGGCGGTTAGTTTAATAATCACCCGGTCCGCATCGTTCGATAGGTCACGATCGGAATCTTCGACCTGCAGATAAATAATATTTCCGGGTTTTATTTGATTGGCGGGGCGACCTTGTGAGACGCGCTGGTCCTGTTTCTCCTGTTCGGCTTCACGGACGAGTTGCTGGCTGAATGTCTCCTCCTCCTGATCGATTATTTTGCTGCTGGAGACTTCAAATTCGGCGCTGGCGGCCACGCGAATGTCAACATCTGAAAGGGGCACATTCTTGAATTCCGCCTTGAACTCATCGGGATAGTCGCACTGAATCACATCGTTGCCGGTTAGCTGCAGTATTTTGTCGCCGGGCAATGCCTGACCAAGCTGCGTATCGACATCAACGCGGAACAGCCCTTTCCCGGCCCCGGCGCTGGTCAGAAACATCCGCTCGGTATCGCCGCCCGGCTTTGTGGTGACGACGACCGGAATTTTGTTGTGGCCGCGGCTGATGCCAAGGTCGCTGTCGTGAACGACAATCGAAAGCGGCGTTCCCGGCGTGTGCAATCGTTTACTGCGGCGGCCAAGCCGGCCGACGGTGCGAAGCAAGTTGAGTTGATCGACATATCTCTCTTCCGCACCGTAGACTTCGGCGAGATTGAATAATGCCTGGTTGGCGAGTTTCACATTCGGCACGCGTTCGAGAACGCCGCGGAAAATATCTCGCGCTTCGTCGCGGTCTCCACGGCGGAAGGCCAACACGCCGCGGAGGAACTCGGCCCGCACGATCACATCGGTATCGCGACTGCGCGCCAATTTATCAAAGACCTGTTCGGCCTGGTCAAAGACCTTTTGTGCCATAAAGGATTCGCCAATTCCGAATTCGGCTTCGATGGCCTGCGGAGTGTCCGCGTAGCGATTGACGGTAGATGTGAATTCGTTGCGGGCAAGATCAAAGCGGCGGGCCTTAAAGTAATTGCGGCCCAACAGCAGTTGCACCTGCGCCTTAGCCGACGATTCGACCTGCGGCGCCTCACTGTTTTTCACCAGCCATCCGCGGAGAACCTCTTCGACATAGTCGTGGTTTACGTCTC
>JAYGDO010000562.1:0-1582 GCA_046582885.1 Pirellulales bacterium
TTCAACGAAGCTTGGGGACAGTATAACACGGAACGGATTGCTCGCTGGGTCAGGCGATACGATCCTACGCGGCTGGTGAACCCAGCCAGCGGCGGCAACGATTTTCCTGTCGGCGACATGAAGGACGATCACTTCTATCCCGGTCCGGGTTCCCCACCTGTGTTGCCTGAGAGAGCTGTCGTGTTGGGCGAATACGGCGGTTTAGGTTTGCCGCTAAAAGGCCACACTTGGCAAGACAAAAAGAACTGGGGCTATCGTTCGTTCAACTCGCGCGATGAGCTAACCACTGCTTACTTGAAGTTGATCGACGGTTTGCGACCGTTGATCGCCTTGCAGTTGGCCGCCGCGGTTTACACACAGACGACCGATGTCGAGAGTGAAGTTAACGGACTGATCACGTACGACCGGGAAGTCATCAAGTTTGACGTCGAACGCCTCGCCGCAGCTCATCGCCAGCTGTACCAAACACCACAACTGCTCAGCCCGCGTCAGCGAGCCAACCTGACAACACTGGCCTGGTGGCGATTTGAGGAGGGAAAGCCGGGCCAAAGAGTCCCGAATGCCAAGGACCATCCCAAAGCGGCCGCCGCCCGCGACTTTTCCGGCCACAACAATCATCTGTACGCGTTCGGACGTCCGCAGTCGCCGCGGCATAGCGACCAAATCGCCCTCGCCAAAATTCCGTTAACCGGCGACGCGAATCGCGGCTGTCTTGACGATTCTAAGCCGGGTGACAACGACGTACCGACCGCCGATTTATTCACGAATCCTGGCAAGTCGAAAACGCACATGGACGTGATCAACACTTTCCCGATGCTGCAATGGACCGTTGAAGCCTCTTTCAAGCTCGCGATGTCCAATCACTTCCACGGGCTGGTTGGGAAAGACGGAAAACCGACCGATGCTCCGCACGCTCCGTTCCAACTGAAAGTCCGCGGCGATGACAATCGTTTGCAGATCGAAGCCATCGACAGCACCGGCCAAGTCCGCAAAGTTCGCAGCCGCTCGGCCATCAAGGCCAATCAGTGGTATCATGCTGCGGCGGTCAGCGACGGCAAACGTTTGCGGCTCTATGTGAACGCGGGCGAGGGCTACGTGTTGCAGGGCGAAGCGGAATTTACTGGTCGATTGATCAACGCCGCTGGAACTTGGACCATTGGCCGCGGCTTCTACGACAACCGTATCGCCGACGACGCTCGAGCTTGGATCGACGAAGTTCGCGTCAGCGTAACGGCACTCACAGAAAGGCAGTTTTTGTTTGCTGAGCAGCAAAAGTAGACGGAACAGCAATTAAGCTAATGAGGTATTCATCCACTATCCGTCGGACCGGGGGTTACGGGACATCGGGCTACGGCTTGAAAGACTCGGCGAAATCCAAGACCATTTCACCGGTGCAATCGAAGGAGTAGGCTAGCAAGGAGAGAGATGTCATCCGCTACGGGAGGGTGTTAGGATAGTGGAATCGCCAGTCGCGACAACCAGCAATACTCAGCCCGATCTGTGCTGACGGATGACCCACACAACGGCGGCCATGAAACGATCTCTGCTGTGCAAGAGTTCCGTGCTGTTGATGGCATCGGTG
>JAYGDO010000644.1:0-14641 GCA_046582885.1 Pirellulales bacterium
TTCGAAACCTGCGCAGAGTACCGTCAGTTGCTCCGCCAGGTTCATGGGCGGCAGTTCGCCGGCCGCCCACAAGTCGTGCGGCAGTTCGTCGGGATTGACGACGGTGGCGCCGTATTTCGCGGCCACGCCGGCGATCACTTCTCGCGGCGTGGCGAGTTCCTGCCAACGAACGGGGTGCGGCTGCTGTAACGCTTTGCGTCGCGAGGCGGGGGATTTGCGAATTTCCTCTTGTCGCAGGAACGCCAGAGTCCGGAGGCGGTCGGTGGTTTCCGCCGGGCCGAAATAGGCGACCGGGCCGATCCAGGTGAGGCCCAGATTGTGCTCGCTGGCCAGCCGTTGCAGCATCGACGCCAGCGTGACATTTTGTACCGACATCTGAACAATGCGGCCCGGATTAACGCGGCGGTCGAGGAACGTCAAAATTTTGTACTGTTTGGAAAAACTTGAAAGCGCCGTGCGCAGCTCTCGGCCCGACCAGGTGTTACTTACCGGACTGTTGAGATGGCGTTTTAGATCTGCGGCACTGCGCCATTCGGCTGCGGAACAACTCTCCGTCGAAAACCACGCGGCGGCGATTGCGATCAACAGCCCCGCGGCGAAAGGAAAATTATGACAGCGTGCGCGGCCATTGGGCGACCGAGCGCAGTTAATGAGTCCAAATGGGTGCATGTCTGTAAACAGTGGTTAGCGCGGCCGGTTGCATCGACACGGAATACACACAAGCCGCGGAGCAAACTTTATTTTAATGCGGGAACAATATTTTTTCGCCCCCAAATTGAATGCACTTCTGATTACACTCGAGTAGGTTCGAACTAAACACAGGCCTCTAATATAGGGGACGGAAAGTTGCCGGGCCGTCCGTCGTCATCACCGGTCCTGATGACATTGTACGAGGAGTTCCTGAAACACCAGGACGAAGCCTCGTACGGTCGGGCTGTCGCTGCGCGCTACGAGGCTAGTACGTTGCAGCGGCTGACACAGGCGGGCGATCGATATCGCCGCCGAGCGGCGGTGTTGGCGCTCGGGCTGTTGGGCGAGTACGACTGCAATCACGTGTTGGGCTGCGCGCTCAGTGATAAAGACCGAGGCGTGCGGCAGCTGGCCGAAGAGGCGATCGAATCGGTCTGGCTGCGAGCCGGAAACGACGCGCATCGCGACGATCTGCGCATCGTAATGCAGCGGATCGCCCAGCAAAAGTTCCGCGAAGCGGCGAAATGTGCGACGGAACTGATCGAACAGGCGCCGTGGTTTGCCGAAGTCTGGAACCAACGGTCGATCGTCTATTATCAACTGGGTCGCTATAGCGATTCGATCCGCGATTGCCAGCAGGCCCTGGAAATCAACCCGTATCACTTCGGTGCGGCGGCCGGAATGGCGAAATCCTATTTGAAGTTGAACGACCACGTTTCGGCGTTAGAATGCTTTCGCCGCGCCTTGCGGCTCAATCCGAATCTCGAACAAGCTCGTGCCCAGATCGCATTCCTAGAAAAGTCGCTTAAGGACAAGAAGGATCGGTAGCCGGCCAACTTGAACTCATGGCCGACAAGGAAGGTCACCATGGATCGGTTTATCCTTTCGCTGGACCAGGGTACCACCTCCAGCCGCGCGATCATTTTCAACCACGACGGACGGATTGTGGCGTCCGCGCAGCAGGAATTCGAGCAAATCCTGCCCGCTCCCGGTTTGGTCGAGCACGACCCGGAAGCGATTTGGTCGACGCAGTTGGAAACGGCGCGACGGGCCATCGCGAGTGCGGACGTCGACCCGGAGCGGATTGCCGCCATTGGCGTCACCAATCAGCGCGAGACGACCGTGTTGTGGGACCGGGACACCGGCCGGGCGGTCGCTCACGCGATCGTGTGGCAAAGCCGGGCTAGTGCGGCAATCTGCGAGAGGCTGAAAGCGGACGGCCTGGAACCGGTCTTCCGTGAACGAACCGGCCTGCTGCTCGACCCGTATTTCTCCGGTACAAAAGTCAAATTGCTGCTCGATTCGGATTCGGAGTTGCGGCGGCGTGCGGGTGCGGGAGAAATTTTGTTTGGGACGATCGATTCGTTTCTGATTTGGCGGTTGACCGGCGGGCGATGCCATGTGACCGACGTCAGCAACGCCAGTCGGACGCTGATGTTCAACATTCATACTTGCCAGTGGGACGACGAACTGCTGTCGCTGTTGGATGTCCCGCGGGCGATGTTGCCGTCGGTGCGGGCGTCGAGCGAGATTTACGGCGACTGCGATGAAAAGTGGTTTGGTACGTCGATTCCAGTGGCCGGAGATGCGGGCGACCAGCAGGCGGCGACGTTTGGCCAGGCGTGTTTTCAAACGGGCAGCGCGAAGAATACCTACGGGACGGGCTGTTTCCTGTTGCTCAATACCGGCGATGCACCGAAACGTTCGGAAAACAACTTGCTGACCACGATTGGCTGGCGGATCGGCGATCAGACGACGTATTGCCTGGAAGGCTCGGTTTTCATCGGGGGGGCGGTTGTGCAATGGCTCCGCGACGGGCTGGGGTTGATTGAAACGTCGGGAGAAGTGGAAGCGCTGGCGGCGTCCGTGCCGGATTCTGACGGCGTCGTTCTCGTACCGGCGTTTGTGGGGCTGGGCGCCCCGCATTGGGATCCTTACGCGCGGGGAGCAATCGTTGGTATCACGCGGTCGACCAATGCGGGGCATTTAGCGCGGGCGGCCGTCGAATCCATGGCACTGCAGTCGCGGGACGTGCTGGAAGCGATGCAGAAGGACGCCGGTCTGCGGTTGGCCGAGTTGAAAGTCGACGGCGGTGCGTCCGTCAACGACGCGCTGCTGCAATTTCAAGCAGACATGATCGAGGTGGTCGTACGCCGTCCGGTGGTATCCGAGACCACGGCGCTGGGTGCGGCGTATTTGGCGGGCTTGGCCGTTGGATATTGGCACGACTTGGATGAAATCGAGGAACGCTGGACACTCGATCGCGAATATGTGCCGTCGATGTTGTCGGAACAGCGGGAAAAGCGATATAAAGACTGGCAGCGAGCCGTCCGTTGTTCGCTCGCATGGGCCCGCCCGGAAGAGTAGTTAGATGATCGACATTAGCGCGCGGCCACCGGAATTTCAGCCAGGGCAGTTGGTCAAGCACCGGCGGTATGGATATCGGGGCGTGGTCGCGGAAGTCGATCTCGCGTGTCATGCGCCGGATCAGTGGTACCAACGCAATCAGACCCAACCGCTACGCCAACAACCCTGGTATCATGTCCTGGTGCATCAAACGGGGACGGTGACCTACGCGGCGCAGGACAATCTAGAGTGCGATGACGTGATGTCGCCGGTTGAACACCCGCTGGTTGATGTATTGTTCGACGGCTTCGACGGCGAACGGTATCTCAGGAATGACCGCGTTTGGGAAGGCTGGTCCGCGGATTAGCGCAGCAGTTGTCCGGTGACTTCGGCTTGACGAATGCCCTGCACATAGCGGGTCCAGTCTGCTTGAAATCGCTGTAGCGTCTCTTCGCTGCTGAATAGATACACGCTCTTGCCGCAGAACAGGCCGTGTTTCCGGTTGCCGGCTGTCAGGCGGTTCTGTTCCAATGCAATAACCGCGTCGTTGCCCGCCAATGCCGGGCTGTATTCGTCCGGGTTTTGCAGGAATTGCTGTTGCTGTTCCGGTCCGCTGAACAAATAAAGTTGGTCGCGATGAATCGCACCCCACCGTGGATCACCCGGCCTCCATTGTTCGGTTTCTACCAAGGTTACGGAGCAGAATCCGTCGAGCGCAAGCGGCGGCAGCGAATTGGTTGGCGGCTGCGGTGCTGGGATCTGTGAAGATGGTCCCGCTGTCGTAGATACCGCAGTTTCGCCGGCAGTTGGCGGCGGCTGTATTTGCGGAGCTAAACTGCCGCTCGGCGATGAGGACTGCTGGGGCCGACCACCCACAGGCGGCACGGTGTATTGCGTCTCAACGGTCGGGGCAGCCGCAGCAGGAGCATGCACGCCGTAACCGGCTGGTGTGGCGTCGGGTGAGACGTTCGAATAGTCGCTGTTTGACTGTCGCCGGTAGGACGACTCTAGCTGGGTTAAACCCGCGGTATATTCGGTACGGGTCAAGGGGCTCGTTCGTTTGGCGATCACGGTTCCGTCCGGGGCCATGACAATGTCGGCGGGAATGGTCCGAACCCCATACTGCCGCGCGATGGCGGGCTGTCGTCGGGTGTCAATTTTCACCGGCACGTAGCCGGCGGTGATTTCTTCGGCGATCCCCGGCTCGTTGTAAACCCTGCGCTCGAGCTTCATGCAGGGCGGACAGGAAGTCGACCAGAAATGAACCAACACCAGACGATTTGATACGGCGGCAGTCTGTTTGGCCTGTTCGATTGATGGAAGCCAGGGAATCTCGGCCTGCGTCGATTTTTCGGGGAAACCGGCAGCAATAACGAGGACTAAAACCGAAAAGATCAGCCGCTTGTTCATGGCAGGAACTCCATTCGGGACGGGAGAGCTAAACGGCTCGCGCGAAATGCCGATCGACGTCCTTTTCTTATCGGATGAATGGTTTAGCTAAAGTAGAGAAAATCTACCGATTGTCATGGATTTTGAAACTTTAACCGTCGCTGCCGCCTCGCTCGGCGACTCCGGAGCCTAAGACAGAGGGCCCTGATGCTTCAGATTTTTCGATTGGCCGGCCGCCAAACGGGCGGTTGGAAGTGGTCGAAATGGCAAAAATAAGGCTTTTAGGCGTTTTCGAAGAAGGAAATCTAGTTTCGCCTTGACACGGACGAAAGAATCATTAACATAAACAAAGCTTTACTTTGCTGCCGAACAGGCAGTTTTCGCGTTTTGGCCCGCCGGTGTTTCTTCGGGCCGTCCGAGTTGGGATTTCTTTCTCACGTTGGAAGGTAACCTCAGCGGGACAGCGCATCTCAACCCGGGTTAACCGTTTTTACATTCCCGATAGGTTGCCAAATTTCACGCGGTAAAACACAAAGATTGAGCCTGTAGCGGTTTCCTCTTTTTCCGCCGAGTTTGCCAGAATTGGGTTGAACGGTCCGGGCCGCCTGTTTGCATATAACAGCTATTACGAGCCGCCGACGTGGCGGATTCGATTTCTGAATTTGGACGCCTCGGGGTGGCCGCTTGATCCGGTTTCCGTGGCGTACCGGGGAGCTTTCACAGGGTGTTGGTTTGCAAAGATGCGAGGCGCTCCAGCGAAACTGCGTAGGAAGTTGCCGTTTTGTCGTGAAACGATCGCATTCCATCCAATGAAACGACCGCACTGTATCTAAGAGGAAGAAGTATGGGGAAGCGGAAGAGTGGTAATAATAGTGGTAATAACAGTGGTAATAACAGCACCGGCCGTGCTCGCGGCGGTCGCCGGCGAGGGAAAAGGGGATACGGTGGTTCCCGTAAGCCTCCATATCCTCGCGGAGATGAGCCGGAAACCACAGAGAATGGCGAGCCGTTGCCGACCGAGCCGGGCGGAGGTGTGCTGGAGTTGCACCCGAACGGATACGGTTTTCTTCGAGACTCCAAAAACGACTATCAGCGCGAACGCAGCGATCCTTTTGTCCCGGGGACCATGATCGACAAGTTCAATTTGCGCGAGGGTGTATTTTTGCAGGGTGTGGTGCAGCAGGGCCGCTCGAATCAGGGACCGCGGCTTAAGGAACTTGAAACGATTGATGGCCTCACGCCGGAGGAGTTCACCGATGTGAGGAATTTCGACGAACTGACGCCAATCAATCCGGAGCAGTGGTTGCGGCTCGAAACGGGGCCAGAGCCGATGACGACCCGTGTGATGGATATGTTAACGCCGGTGGGCAAAGGGCAGCGGGCTTTAATTGTCGCCCCGCCGCGGACCGGCAAAACGATCTTGCTGCAACATATCAGCCAGGCGGTGATCAAAAACCATCCGGATGTGCACTTGATGGTGCTGTTGATCGACGAACGGCCGGAAGAAGTAACGGACATGCGTCGGGCAGTCATTGGCGGTGAAGTCATGGCCAGTAGCCTGGATCGTGATGTGGAAAGTCACGTTCGCCTCTCGCAGTTGGTTGTCGAGCGATGTAAACGACTGACTGAAGAAGGCAAGGATGTTTTTCTGCTGATGGACTCGATCACGCGGTTGGCCAGAGCCTTCAATAAGTGGGTCGGCAACACCGGTCGCACGATGTCGGGAGGTGTCGATATTAAGGCGATGGATGTGCCGAAAAAGCTGTTCGCGACCGCGAGGGCCTTTGAGGAAGGTGGTTCACTGACAATCGTGGGGACGGCTCTGATTGATACGGGCAGTCGGATGGACGAGTTGATCTTTCAGGAGTTTAAGGGCACGGGCAACATGGAATTAGTGCTCGATCGTAAACTTTCTGATCGCCGCATTTGGCCCTCGATCGATATCACTCAAAGCGGCACGCGGCGCGAAGAGAAACTGCTTGATCCGGATACGCTACACGCCGTTACGATGTTGCGGCGAACGCTGACGTCGATGCACCACGTTGATGCGATGGAGCAGTTGATTAAGCAGTTGGAAAAGAAGGACACCAACGAGGAGTTCATCAACCTGATCAGTGCCGCGAAAGTGATGGATTAAGCGACCGGTTTTTGATTTGTGGTGCGACTACGCAGCCCGTGCGGCCGGCGGTTCTTCGTCTGACTCTAGGTTCATGGTCCGCCGGATTCGATAAGGCTTTTTGCCTTGGCATTCGTGGTAAATCCGAGCGCTGACTTCGCCGAGGAGTCCCAGCACCACAAATTGCAATCCCACCGTTGCCGCAAAGACGGTTAATAACAGCAACGGATTACCGGTCATATCGGTGCCGGCGAATAGCTTCATGGCGATCGTCGCAGCTAACGACAGGCCACCCACGGCGGCGGCCAACAAGCCGATTCCGCCGAACAATTTCATGGGACTGGTCGAATAGCGGATCATGTATTTGACCGTGATTAAATCGAGGATTACGCGGAAAGTACGCCAGATCCCGTATTTTGTCGTGCCATACTTTCGCGGGTGATGGCGAGTAATCACTTCGGCCGACCTCGCACCTTCCCAATGTGCGAGGATGGGAATGAACCGATGCATTTCGCCGTACATTGACAGGTCTTCGGCGATCTCACGACGGATGACCTTCAACGTGCAGCCCAGGTCACGAACTTGGAATCCGGTCGCCCTGGCGATCAACCAATTGGCAATTTTTGAAGGCAGCCGCCGATTTAAAAAATTGTCTTGCCGATTCTTGCGCCAACCGTAAACCAAGTCGTAGCCTTCTTCGGCTTTTTTCACCATCATCGGGATGTCGGCGGGATCGTTTTGCAAGTCGCCGTCCATCGTGACAACAAACTCTCCGGTCGCCATTTCGATTCCCGCGCTCATGGCGGCGGTTTGGCCGTAATTCCGACGAAACTGCACGACCTTGACCCGCCGGTCTTTGTCGGCAAGTTCTGCCAGTTGCTGGCTGGAACCGTCATTCGAGCCGTCATCGACAAAGATGATTTCATACGGCCGGCCGAGATCGGTTAGAGCGGCGGTTACATCTTTGCAACAATGCGGGATGTTCTCGACTTCGTTATAAACCGGAATGACAATGGACAGATACATCGAGCAACATCCGTGTCTCGCGTTGCAATGGCGGGCAGCCCTTCCAGGGCGGGTTCCGTAGTCTCGTGGATGCCGCGGCTTGAGACTAGAGGAATTTCACGGCTGCCGGACTGCTAGCACGATGCTGCGTTTAGATTGAGGGGAAAACGAGCGTCCGTGTCAGCCATTGATTATCGGTGATGGTACCACCGGTTAGTGCGCGCGATTGGCGAACTCTGCGGCTAGCATGTCGAGTTGGCCCTTAAGGTCCGACAGCAACAACGACGGCGGAGCGCCCGCGGAAATGTGGGTGTAGAAGGAATGCGGGCCTCTGTTTTCTGTGTTGCCGGGTTGCGCTTCCGTTTCTGGCGGGTCGCCGAGTTCTTCGTCCGTCGCGGACGATTTTTTTCTGGCGGTGCGGCCGTCATACCAAATTTGATCGAGAAGCAGCAAAAATCCGAACAGCATCAATGCCTGGCCGCCCAGCGCCACCGGCAGCCCAACCTGCCAAAGTTCGTCGCGGTTTTCCACAATTGACCAGGTGAAAAGTGCCCCGCCGCAAACCAGAACCATCAAACCCAGCGACAATACAAACCAGGCGAAACGGGCCGTACGGCGATCGCTGCATGGCTCCGAACGGTCGAGTCCCTGTGAGTGATGCTTCACTTGAATTGGCTGTTGACACGTTGGTTCGGCTAGGCGGCGGCCGCCCTCGTCTTGAAACGGCGAATCCGAAATCGAAGCGGTTTCCGCCGAGTCCCGTCGCATTTGAGGCGCGCGAGCCGCCAGCAAACGACGCACGTCGTGTAATTCTTGGTCGAGTTCCCACTGCCAACTCTCAAATCTGGCGGGCGGTGACGCGGACGCGTCGCCGTCTGAAATCGGGTGATCCGTCGTCTCGGCAGAAATAGGGAGTGGCAATTCGCGATAAGCAATCGGTTCAATACATTGTGAGCAAACCAGATGCATTGGGCCGTTGGCTGTCAATCCAGTAGCGTTTATGGACGGGGAAATTTCGATAGGGGTTTCGGTCGAGCCGCCGGCCACTTCAATCCCGTCCGGGGAGGTGGTGTCGAGGGCGGCAATGCCGGGAACATCTTGCTGGCAGTTGTTGCACCACATGGGAAACGGAATGCTAGCTGAGGATTTGTGCGGCCTGCCAAATGCAGTCCGTCACGTTCCACAGATCGACCGACCGGTTGTCAAACTGTAGGGATTCCGAAAAGTTTGCGGGGCGGCTTAATGAACGCCGATTAAACGGGCCGCTCGTGTTCCCGCTGGATCGCATGCAGAGCAGGTGCGGCTATGACGGAATGCGCCGCAGCCAATCGGCAAGGGCTTCAATTTCTTTAGGCGACAAGCTATCGCCGAACTTTGGCATGCGATCATTTTTATCGCCGTAGAATCGCTTCTGGGCGGGATTGCTGATGAATTCGATCAGCCACTCGCGGGAGCCATAGCCCGTAAAGTCCGGTGCGGAGTCGTCGCCTTCACTGCCGCCCAGTTTGTGGCAGTCGGAACAGGACGAAACGTCCTGATCGACGTAAGCAGCAATACCTTTGGCAATGATGCCGCTATCCGTGGACAGCCGGTCGGCAGCGGCTTGGGATGGAAGTTTTGCCTGGGCGGAGATGGCGATGATAATCGCGTCGAGCGCGGCCTGTTCGTTCTCCCCTAAGTCTGTGAGATCACCCGTCACATCGTCGGCCATCGTTGAGTGTTTGGTGTTGCCGAAATAATCAGGGCCGCTCGTTTTTGTCGGGTTCAGCAGACCGGTGATCCATTTTCGCGATGCGAATTCGTGCGGATTTGGCGCGGTTGGTTTCGAACTGACGATGCCTTCGCCCGCTACGTCTGTGTGGGAATGGCAGCGGGCACACTTGCGATGGAACAGTTGTGCCCCGAGCGACTTGTCCGGTGGATCGACGTCGCCTTGCCCAGGCGGTTGGGCCGCGGGCCCTTCGCGCCCCAAGGTTGGCGTTGCGCGAGCCATTTTCAACCCGACGCCATTCGCCTATTTTGTCAACTGATCCCGCCCGACGGCGACCTCGTCGGCCAATTTCAAATCACGGTCGTCGCCGCGGAGCCAGCGGACTAGCATGTCGATATCGTGATGTGAGAGCAGATTCTGCGACGAGTCGTCGGTGCTTTCGGCGAAAGCCGGCATGCGGTCGTTGGCTTTTCCCGGATAGAACCGCTCATGGGCAGGATTGGCGATAAATTCGTAAAGCCACTGATACGAGCCGTAGCCGGTCAAGTCCGGGGCGGCCTGTTCGCCCTCGCCGTGGAATTGATGGCAGTCGGTACACGACTGGGCATCGAACGCCTCGGATAGCGCGGCGATACCAGTGTCGATCGTCCCGTCCTTGCGGGCCTGCTCGTCGTATTTTCTTTGTGAGGCCAAGCCGGCTTCGGCAGACAGCGCGACGATCAATTGTTCGAGCGTTTGTTTTTGATCCTCGGAAAGTCCACGGAGTTCCTCGGCGACGAATGTCGTCATTTCGCCTTTCTGATGCTTGGTCAGACCGAACATATCGGCGGCGTTGACCGTCTCCGGATCAAGAATCTTTCGAAACCAATCAGGCGAGCCAATGCCGTACAGGTTTGGCCCACCGTAGGGGTCTGGATTCTCGACAAGTTTCCCTTGTTGGTCGCGAGGCGGCTGTGGACCCGGAATGCTGACGACATCCGAGTCTTCCGGCCCGACATAGCTGTGGCAACTTTGGCAGTTTCGCAGGAAGATTCGCGGGCCTTGGATTTCAGGGTCGTTGGCGACCAGTCCCGCATTGGCGCCTTGCTTTGGGATGCCGAAGTACTTGACCAAACGCTCGACGCGGCGGTACTCCTGATCGGCCAGTTCCTTAGCCAGCCAGTATTTTTTGGAAGCATCGAACCGCTCTAGGTGCAGCAAGTCGATCTTGTCGGAATCTGCCGCTGCGGTCTTGGCGTAATTGTCATGGCTGAGCGCGGAATACGTCAGATACACGGCCGAGATCATCAGGCAAATCACTACGGTAACATTGACGACATGGCCGTGTTTGATCTTCGCAATCAGCGGCAATGCAAACAGGAAGCCGACGACCACAGCTGGAATCACGATCGCGCCGATGAACTCGCTGGGTGCTATCTTGAGCAACTGAAACAGGAACAGGTAGTACCACTCGGGCCGCGCCGCACCGTACGATTCGTTTGGCTCGGCCGGCGGTCCCAAGTCGGCACCGTGTTCGCGGATTACGATAAGGCTGACTGCGATCAGCAATCCCAAGCATCCGGCCGAATCTTTGAAAACCTGTTTTGGCCAAAAATATTCGTCCTCGCGATTGGCCGAACTTTTGGCGGTGATTCCGTGGCGGCGAAACATCATGACGTGCATGCCCAGCACCATAATCAACAGTCCGGGCAACACGCCCGCATGCAGCGCAAAAAATCGCGTCAGCGTATTGTGCCCGTATTCGCTGCCGCCGACGACCACCTTTTGCATGGACTGACCCGCCGGCCCAAGCGACACCAACTCGGTAGCGACTTTAGTTGCCCAGTAACCTTTCTGATCCCACGGCAGCAAGTAGCCGGTCAACCCGAGCCCGAGCGTGAGAAGCATCAATATCAGCCCCAGCCAGTAGTTGATCTCGCGGGGCTTGATGTATGCTTTGCACAACAAAACTTGCAGCAGGTGCAGCGGCAACAGCACGACCATCGCCTGCGCCATGTAGTGGTGCATTCCCCGCAGGAACCAGCCGCCTTGCACGTTGTTTTGAATCCAATAGACGCTTTCCCAGGCGTTCTGGCTCCCCGCGCTGTAAAACATCCATAAGAAAACGCCGGTGACCAGTTGGGTGATAAAAGCAAAGACCAGCATGCTGCCCGTGATGAAAATCCAGCGCGAGCCGCCGGGGATGTTTTCATACAGCGCGTCGTTGACAAATTCGCGGTGGCCGGTGCGGTCGTCTAGCCAATCGGAAAGTTTACGGCATAGCGCCTTCATGACTTGGCAATCTTTTCGTGTCTGCCGACATAGAAGTTTTTAAAATCAATCCAGATCTCGCCGCCGGCCAGTTTTTGTTCGTCAACTTCGAGCTCATCGAGCGCCCGCGGACTTGGATTTGCACGGCCCGAATCGCTGACAAGCTTGCTCCCATCGAGGTCGAACGCGCTGTTGTGGCAGGGGCAATTAAACGCCGCGCCGTCGCAGCTGACACTACAGCCGGCGTGTGGACACGTGGTGTTGAACACCCGCAGCTCTTTTTCGCCGATCCGCTGAATATAAACGGACCCGATAGCCTGATCTGGCGTGAAATTCCAGGCGTCGATCTGATCGTCAATCACCGGAAACCGCTGTGGAGGGCCGCTGATCGTCAGTGCGTCGAGCGCGCACACTTTGATATAATCCTCCGCTGCGTCGCCTTCTTCGCCGCCGTACTTTTCCGGGGCTTCCGGCTTTTGCGCGAGCGGGTCCAGGAAAGAAAACAGCCCCGCCAACACCGGAAACAGGCCGACGGCACCGCCGGCGACAATCGACGCGATCTCATAAAAGAAAGTCCGCCGCGGGCCGCCCTTGGGGCTGGCGTGCGGCGTTGTGCCTTGAGTGTCGGAAGACTCTGCCATCACTGGCACTCCGGGATTAAAAGGGCGGGATGCACGAGGGAGAAACAGGGAGGGACGCGCCGCGGCCCATTATTTCATGGCCGCGGACACAGCGTCAAGCACTCTTTCCAGTACCTCATTATAAGGTGCGTCAATACTAGCGCCGGCGGCTGCTTTGTGCCCGCCGCCGCCGAAGCTTGCGGCGAGCTTGCTGCAATCGACATCGCAGCGGCTGCGAAAACTAACCTTGTAACCGCCCTTGGACAGCCAGACCAGGATCACCGCCATTTCGACGCCGGCTACACATAACGTCAAGTTGATCACGTCCTCGGTGTCGCTCGGATGAGCGCCCGTTTCTTCGAAATCCTCTTGGAGCACGCTCGTGTAAATCAACCGGCCGTCCAGCCTTGTTTGCGCACGCGCCAGAATGCGGCCGCGCAGGTTCAATCGGGCGAGAGTGTCTTGTTCGTAGAGGTCGGAATAAATCTCCTGCGGCACCGCTCCGGCGTCAACCAACTCTGCAGCGATCCGCATCGCCCTACCGGTCACCGATGCGTAGCGATACCAGCCCGTGTCGGTTGCTTGCGCCGCGTACAGCACGCTGGCCATGTCAGCCGTCAGTTCAACCCCCAGCGCCTCGGCGGCTTCGACGACCAGTCGCCCCGTGGCTTCCGCCTGGATATCGCGGAACACTTCGGCATCGAGATCGTCCGAACTGACATGGTGGTCGAGAACGACCCGCTTTGCCGTGGTGGTTTTCAGCACATCACCCATCGGGCCGAGCTGTGCCCAGGCGCTTGTATCGAGCACCATCATGACGTCGAACCCGTCAAGTTCATGGGGCTGCACATCTTTGCCCAAGGCTTTTAATTCGCCGTGTGAATCCATGAAGGCGAGGTTCGGTGGCGACTCGTGCCCATTGACAATAGCGACTTCCTTGCCGAGGGCCCGCAGCACGCGGGCCATGCCCAGTTCGCTGCCCAGTGCATCGCAGTCCGGACGAATGTGGCTGGTCAGCAGAAAGCGCTGGTTCGCATCGATGATTTCTTTAAAGCGTTTCCAGTCGATCGACATGTGGCGGCTGTTGGTTGGGAGACAAGGTTCAAGGGTCAGAAGCGTCGGTGGCGATTCGTTCTGCGGTTGTTACGTCGTCGGCGAGCTGTAATTTCAGGGCGCCGGTATTTTCAAACCGGCGAATGTCGCGTAATCGGCTCAAAAAATCAACCTCAAGCACGCGGCCGTACAGCGATTCGTTGCAGCCGTTGAGATGGACCTCGACTTTTTCCGCTTCGTCACCAAACGTCGGATTCGGCCCGACGTTAATGGCCGCGGGCCAGGTGCGATTTCCCTCCGTGCCGCGGCCGGCATAGACTCCCGCGCCGGGCAAAATCGTGTCGATCGCTTCTAGATTTGCCGTTGGAAATCCAATGTCCGCCCCGCGGCCCGCGCCGTGGGTGACCGTGCCGCGCAAACGATACGGTTGCGTCAGTAACCGCCGGACGGTATCCACATCGCCGGCGGCCAGCAGTTGTCGCACCCGCGAACTGCTGACGATTTCGTCGTCCACTTCCACGGCCGGGACAACGTCCAAGGCAATCTGGGCCTCGGCGGAAAACTCGCGCAGTAACTCGATCGTACCCGCACGGCCGCGGCCGAAAAAGAAGTTCGGCCCCTCGACCAGCGCTCGGGCATCAAGCCGCTGACAAACAATCTGATCGAAGAAATCGCGAGGGGAGAGTTGTAGCAAATGCAAGTCGGTCGGAAAGGCGATCATCGCATCGACGCCCAGTTGCGAAACAAGTTCCGCTTTGCGATCCGTCCCCGTCAGCGGCGGTGGCGCAGATGCCGGCCGCAGCAGCCGCACCGGGTGCGGATCAAAAGTAAATACGACGGTCGGCCCGTCAACCTGGCGGCCCATGGCGACCAGTTGGGCAATAATCTGAGCGTGGCCGAGATGGACGCCATCGAAGTTTCCAATCGAAACGGCGCCGCCGCGCAGCGATTCGTCCAGGGATTCAAGATCGCAAAGCCGCTTCACTCGGCCGTTTCCATCTGCGAGAATTGGGATTTGGCAAACCGGACATTATGCCCGTCGGTGCGGTGTTCAGCCAGCGGGCATCACCGAAACAAAACGAACTGCACATGGGTCGTTCTCCGATATGTATTTCCCTTTTGCTGGTGTTGGCGATCGGCCATCAATCCAGTGGGAGCGAAGAAGAAGCATCCGCACCCGCTCAAAGAACGCTCGTGGTTTTTTGTGCGATGGGTGATGTGCCGCAGGCGCCGCCACTGAAAGTCACGGTCACCGATCACGCATCCGAGCCGTTTGTGTTTGACCGCCGCCAGATCGAGAAATATCCGCCTCGTCAAAAGAGGTCCGGATGCCGGAAAATAGAGAACAGAGGCGACCAACTCCCCACGGAGCAACCGCTAAGGCTCGCGGTGAGCGAACCATATTCTCCCCTTACATCAATTCCGCAATCGGCTCGCCAAATGGCAATATGGGCATCGGGC
>JAYGDO010000650.1:0-15907 GCA_046582885.1 Pirellulales bacterium
ACCGCCGTTGCCGTCGCCGACCGTATAGGTGAACGAATCGTCGCCCGTGAAACCCGCGGCGGGAGTGTAGGTGACGCTATCGTCCGCGTTAATCGAAACCGCGCCGTGCGCGCCCTGGGTAACCGCATCGACCGTCAGCGAATCGCCGTCCCCGTCCGTGTCGTTCGCCAAAACATCGATCGTCACCGCCACATCTTGAAAAGTGCTGGCCGTGTCGTTCACGGACGCCGGCGGCGTATTGGCCGAAACCACTTCCGAGGCGATCACAACGGACCACCCATTGATCGAACCGCCGTCCTGATTCGCCTGATCGACGACCTCCAATGTCCATGTGCCGTTGACGTTTGTGCCGTTCAATACCGACAAACTCGCTTCAGGAGTGTACGGTCCAGAAAACGGCGCGGCGCCGCCGCTGATGGATGTCGTCGCCTGATCGTCGAAAATTGTTCCCGAGAAATCATCGCCGTCGGAACCGCGGCTGTCGACAAGCGACACCCGTGTGCCATCCGGCGCAATGGCGGTAATTTTCAAATCGGCAACCCAGGTGTGCGTAATGTCGATCGAGACATTGACGTCGAGCACGCCGCCGCTGACGTCACTGACGTCAAGATTCGACGTAACCGTCGGCGTACCGCTACTGGAAATGGCGACCTGCTGATTGGAAGTAAACGTGTCCGTCTGCTGCGGCGGAACCACCGCCACGCTGACCGTCGCCGTGGCGGTACCGCCGTTGCCGTCGCTGACCGTATAAGTGAACGAATCGTCGCCCGTGAAACCCGCGGCGGGAGTGTAGGTGACGCTATCGTCCGCGTTAATCGAAACCGCGCCGTGCGCGCCCTGGGTAACCGTATCGACCGTCAGCGAATCGCCGTCCCCGTCCGTGTCGTTCGCCAAAACATCGATCGTCACCGCGTTGTTGACTTCCGTCGTGGCCGAGTCGTCGCGAGCGAAGGGGCCGCCGCCGGCCAGCGATTGTACGGTGTTGAATGCGTTTAGGCGGGCGCCGGTGGCAACCTTTCCATTTAATCCCGCAACCGGGTCGGCACCATCGTAAAGCGATTGAACCACTTCGGCTACTGTTGCATTTGGCGCGATGGACCAAGCCAGGGCTGCGACGCCTGCCACGTGTGGCGTCGCCATACTAGTACCGCTAAAACTCGCATAGCCCCCATTGGACACCGTGCTGCGAATGCCCACGCCGGGTGCGGCCAAATCGACAGTCGAAACGCCAAAATTACTAAATGATGCCAGATTGTCATTCGAGTCGGTCGCGGCCACCGAGACGATATACGGCGAATTGTCCGACGAAGGATAGTGGGGCGTTGCGTCTGTATTAATACCTTCGTTGCCGGCTGCAGCCGCAAACAAAATTCCCGCGTCACCGCCTTTGTTGATGGCACTGACCAGGCTAGAACTCGACCCGCCACCGCCCCAACTGTTGTTGGTCACTCGGACGTTTTGCCCAAACTGTTCGCGCATCATGGTGGCATAATTAACGGCGCGAACCGCGTCGGAAGTAAAGCCGGTGCCATCCGCAGCCAAGAACTTAAGCGCCATGATCGACAGGTTCCAGTTGACGCCAACGATGCCAATACCATTTTCACCAACCCCCGCGATGGTGCCCGACACATGCGTACCGTGATCGTCGTCGTCCATCGGGTCATTCTCATCGTTGGCGAAATCCCAACCGTAAACGTCGTCAACAAATCCGTTCCCATCATTGTCGATGCCGTCATCAGCCGTTTCGCCCGGATTACGCCACATGTTTTCGGTCAGGTCGGCGTGGTTGTAATTTACCCCCGTGTCGATCACACCAACAATCACGTCGCGGCTACCGGTCGTAACATCCCAAGCCGCCGCTGCGTCGATTTTTGTCAGCCCCCAAAGCTGTGACGGATAACCGGGATCATTGGGTATCGCGTTCAGTTGCACGACCGCGTCTCGCTCGAACGAGTCGACCACGTCGCTCGCGGCAAACCACGTCGCGACGCTGTCGGCCGCCACACCGGAAGTGCGGACGAGCACCTGTCCTTCCATACCCAGACCGCGGAGAATCTCGACGTCGAACTGGTCGGTACCAAAAATTCCGGCGGTATCGTTGACCGTGGATATTTGACCGATCGCCGCCGAGTCTAAATGGATGATCCAATCTTGCGATTGGGCCGTGGCGGCCGCAGACTGGCCCGAGCTATTCGCCCCGCGGTCGGCGGAAAAGCCGCCGACCACGCCGGGCCGTTCGAACTCCGCGACCGACTCAAACCAGATCGGGCTGATCAGGTCCGAAGCCGAGAGCACGATTCGATGCTCAAGAGACTCTAAATAGAATCTGCGCCGGTCTCTACGGCGACGCTTACATCGGGCCGTAGCAAAACTCGCGAGCGCAGTCCGACCGAACGACGAAAATCGACTCGCCATCAGTTGCCTACTCTGTTCCGTTGCCAGGATGAAGCCCCTCTGTGCCCGTTTTGCTTCAGCCCCGCGGCAGCGGTCATTATTGCAGAACCGACGCCGCGAAGAAACGGGTGTTCCACGGTTGGAGACGCTTACCACATCGGATGACCGGCAGCAGTTTTGGTAACCCTGCCCGCGACTGTTCGCAGAAGCGACCCGAAGTAAAGCCTATCACCGTTTCTGATCATCGGTCGGGCAAAACTCAAAATGAAATGGTAATTCGCGCAGAGGCCAGCCCCTACAGACACGAATGAAAACTGTGTCAAATCAGCGCATCCCCATGGGCGGTAAATGGCTCCGTTACTCGACAGGCCATACCCCGCAAACGTATGGCATCGATGTTGCGTACACGTCAATCAATGCGGAATATCTGCCTACCAAAAAACGACGCCGTACGGAGTTCACCAGTGGCAAGCAGCTCCACAGCTAGCGAACCCTTTCGAATTTCCCGCCCCAGCGTACTAGCCTCGCTAGCGTGACAACCTCTGCTGGGCAACTCGGCTTGCCGCGCCCGTACGGTTTCTGTATCTGTACGCGACCCTTTTCTGCGCTGCAGCCGTAAACACTGAAAACCAACTTTCTCGTGTCCGAGCATTGAAGCGCTCGAACCGCATCTTTGCCATCATATCCAGGGACGGAATGAACGCTGCCCGTTACGTTGTCAGTAGCTCCCACAGACCTCGCATGCGGATCGCATGTATCCTTGTCGGCACGACGATGCTCTGCATGACGGCCCGCGCTCAGGTTGCGCCAAGCACGACGCGAACCGCCTCTTCACAACCGCCGTCCACCGACGGGAAAACCGTATCGGACATCGAAATTGAAGGAAATCAATCTATCAGCGGGCAGGAAATTCGAGGGGAAATCACGACCCGTCCGGGGCATCGGTTTGATTTACTGCAAGTCCAGCGCGATGTCCGCGGTTTGATCCTCACTAAGAAATTTTTTGACGTTAAAGTCCGCACACGGCCCGGTTCAAAACTGGGGACAGTTGTGGTCATTTATCAGGTTTTCGAATTCCCCAAGGTGCAGTACTTGCACTTTATCGGCAACAACGAAGTGGCAACCCGCACGTTGCGGAAGAAGATCCAACTGAAAGTCGGCGATCCGCTTGATCCGGTTATGATCAACGAAACGAGCAAGAAGTTGAAAAGGTACTACCACGAAAACGGCTTTAACAAGGCCCGCGTCGACATCCGCGAGGGCAAGTCTCAGCAAGACCGCGGCGTGGCATTTGTCATCCACGAAGGGCCTCAACAACGGGTTTGGTCCCTCGAGTTTGTTGGCAACTCATTCGTCTCTGCCGGCCGACTCGCGCAGCAAATCGAATCGCGACCGAGCAAACTGAAATACATTCCCTCGTTCGACAAAAGCTTCGTGGATCGCGACAAGATCAACGAAGACGTGAATCGGCTAACTTCGTACTACCGTAGCTTTGGATACATGCTCGCGCGGGTCGGACGCGAAGTGGAATTTGACGCGAAGGGCCGGTATGCCAAACTTCGTTTTGTCGTCGACGAAGGACCTCGATTCCGTATCCGCAGCATCTCGTTTAACGGAAATCAAATCTTCGCTGACGAACAGCTGCGGCCGCTCGTCACCCAGAACCGAGGGGATCATTTCGACCTCGCCGCCATGAAAAAAGATGCTCAGCAACTGACCGACGCCTACGGCAGTGTGGGTTACATTTTGGCCGACATCAATCCGTCGCCGCGGACTCTAGAAGACACCCCTCAAATTGATTTGATTTACGAGATCAAAGAAGACCAGCGGTATCACATCGGGCAAATCAATGTGAAAATCGCCGGCGATGACCCCCATACGAAACGCACGGTGGCGCTGAACCGACTCTCATTTCGGCCCGGAGACATTGTCGATATTCGCGAAATACGCGACAGCGAACGCCGGTTACGGGCGTCCGGATTGTTTCTGAGCGATCCAACGAAGGGTGTACGGCCACGGATCGTATTCCGTGAAATCGAGTCCGATGAATCCCTGGCCGACCGTGGCTCCGGCGGCGGCGTCGCCCGCGGGCAAAGCCCCCATTCAAGTATTGAACGGCCCGTTCCCGGTTCGACCGGCGGACAATTCGATCCAGCACCTACGCGGAGGCAGCCCTAGTGCGGCATTTTCTCGCGAAAATTTGGCTCCTGATGCTGGCCGCGGTAGCCGTGACAACCGCAGGTTGCCAAACCCAACGTGGCTTAGAGAAAGTCACCTTTCCGACACCCAGGCTGCTGGAACCGAGAACAGTCCAGTCGCCGGGGACGGCGGATGCGAACTTCGAAGCAATCACTCCTCCGCCGGTCATTCGCGGCCAGCAACCTACCTTTGGCGGCCGAGGAGCCGGTGCGATGCCGAACGACCCATTTTTCGTCCGACAGCCGTCGTCGACGGTTGGGGGACAGTTCAACCCCGTGCGACCCGTGCAATACTCGCTTGACGGGAACAGCGGTGCTTCAAACGGACAACCGAATGGCGGCTTTGGCGAGCCACCTTTAAGCGGCCAGCCGATCGGGCCGCCATCCGGCCAAGTTCTGCAACGACCTGGCACCGGGCTCGGCCAGCCAGGTGCTTCTCATCGACCAGCCCTACCGTTCGGTGCGTCCGCCACGACAGTTTCACAACCGCCGTTCAACATCGAATCGCCGCTGGTTGATCCCAACTACGTTGACCCGCGATACATCGATATCGACGTTCTACTTGAGGAAGCGCAAACTGGCCGGCTAATGTTCGGCGTTGGCGTCAACTCCGACGCTGGCCTCATCGGTAACATTGTGATCGACGAACAGAACTTCGACATTACGCGTTGGCCCCACAGTTTTCGCGATCTCGCGGGCGGGGCTTTCCGCGGCGCGGGGCAGCGGTTCCGACTCGAAGCGATGCCCGGTACACAAGTACAGCGGTATACCGCGAGCTTTTCCGATCCGTACGTTTTCAACTCACCCTTCAGCCTCTCGGTCAGCGGATTTTATTACGATCGGTTCTTTGTCGATTGGGACGAGCAGCGCGTTGGTGGGCATCTGGGATTGGGGTACAGCTTCCCAGAACGTCCCGACCTGTCGACATCGATGACCTTCCGCTACGAAACCATTGATATCTTCAACCCTCGGGTTCCCACTCCGTTGGCGCTGGCCGAAGTGGTCGGACAGAACGACTTGATGTCGCTCCGTTTTCAAGTCTCACACGACCGTCGCGACAGCGCGCATCTACCGACAGAAGGACATCTGGTCCGTCTGAGTTTCGAGCAAGCATTCGGTTCGTTTACTTATCCAAAATTTGAAGGCGACTACCGAGTGTACTTCGTGACCCGCGAACGGCCGGACCGCACGGGCCGCCACGTGCTAGGTCTGTCGTTGAAACTCGGCGCAGCGGGTGATGACACGCCGCTTTATGAACATTTCTTTGCCGGCGGGTTTTCAACAATCCGCGGCTTCGATTTCCGCGGAGCATCTCCGAGGGCGGCCGCTGGAACTGTTGCCGTTGGTGGCGAATTTCAGGTTCTGACCAGCGCCGAATATCGATTTCCACTCACCGCGGACGACAACCTTTACGGTTCGTTTTTTCTCGATGTCGGCACGGTGGAAGAAAGCTCGAGCGTCACCTGGTCGGATGTCCGCATCACGCCGGGCTTCGAGCTGCGTGTGAACGTCCCCGCGCTGGGACCGATTCCACTGGCGATCGGAGCTGGCATACCGATCCAATATGAAACCGGCGACAAGCTTCGCGCCTTCCACTTTTTTGTGGGCATGAGCCGGTAGGAGCGGCTGGCAGTTTGCCCGCGATCCACTGCTACTCCAACAACGGCATTGGATACGTTGGCATCCAACCGAGCGGCAAGGTAACGCCTGAAATCCATTTGGCCTCTTCGGACGCAAAAAACGCAACCGCAGCAGCCACGTCTTCGGCCTTGCCAATTCCCAGCGGATGACATTCTTGCACTTTTCTCCACTTTTCGGCGGTAAGCGAATCATCGACGTATTCGCGGACCATCGGTGTGCGGATCAAGGCCGGCGCAACACCGACGACGCGGACTTTTTTTCTTGCCAGCTCCAAAGCCAATGCCCGCGTCAAACCGTTCAACCCGCCCTTCGAAGCGGCATAAGCCACCAGTCCGGCAGTACCGGCAACACCACTGACCGACGAGATGTTAACGATCACGCCTTTGCTGCTTTGCAATGCCGGCAACAGCGATCGTGTCACGCGCATGACGCCCGTGAGGTTCACATCCAATATCGCCTGCCACGTTTCGTCCTCTAGTTCGTCGAACGAATCGACTGAATTGATCCCGGCGTTGTTAATCAGGACATCGACGCCACCGTGCTCAGCCAGACATTCGTTTCTTGCACGGTCAACGTCGGATTGACAGGTAACATCCGCCTCCGCCCAACCAACACGAACGCCGCATTCGGCCAATTGGGCCAACAGGTCGACGGGCTTGTCCCGCGTGATCAAGTGGATCGCCGCACCCTCGCGTGCCAATCGCATCGCCACCGCGCCGCCGATTCCGTAGTGGCTCGCGCCCGTAATGACGGCGACTTTTTCGTTGAATCTCTGCGGCAGGGCCGCAGCGGACTCGATACCTGGTGACTCGGGCGACATCTGAATGCAATGGTACTGCTTGTGGAAAAGCGCTGGATTCATTCTCAACGCATAAATCATCCCTGTCAACGCACTGCGCAAACCGGAACAGGCCGGAACGAGCTATGTGGTTGCACGCACTCGAACAGCAGCGGAAGTTTCCGCTACAATACCGACTGTCGGGACCTGTCGATGGCGATGGATGTAGGGAGCAGCTTATGATCCGAGCACGCATTTCATCCGTGATCGTATTCATCGCGGCCACTTCAGCTACGACGGGGACAGGGCAGTCGGCTAAGTTTGTTCCACAGATCGCGCCCTCGGCCGGTCGCGACATGATCTACGGCGCGTGCCTTGCGTCCTCGTTGGGACTGGGCAAAGACGGCCCGTACATCAACCGCGCATTTTCAATCGCGCTCGCAGACCGTGTAACCGTCAGTTATGACCTGGATCGTTATTCGCCGGCCGTTTTCTGGCAAGGCGGATTTCTCGACGGCAGCGGCACGCATCTGACTTCTTACAAAGGGCAGGGCCCCACGACCCCCAAAGGCAAAGTCCTCTTTAAATCCCTGGGCCACAACGGCTGGGCGGCATCAAGTCCGGATAATATGGCTAAGCGCGGATTACCAATTCCATGGATTGACTACGAGGGACACTATACGTTTGGTGACCGTGTTGTGTTGGGTTACAAGGTTCATGGTCGCCTGGTTTGGGAATGTCCAAGCTCAACAACAACGGCACACAGGACGCGCGAATCTCAGTGCGGTCTTGTCCGCGACTTTCGAATTGCTCCGGGCAGCCGCGAATTACGTCTCATCCTAGGAACCGCTTCGCCAGAAGGTATTCCAAATTCAAAAACCGACCGTGTCAAAAACGACACCGGCGATCTATTTGTCAGCAGCTCTCCAAAAAGCGATAAGCTAAACTGGCACGTATCCGACGAAAAGTCGCTTCAACTTGTCATCCCACCGTCATCCAAACCGCTGCAATTCAGACTGGTGACGATTCCGTCGTCCGTCTCCCCGGAGGTGGTTGACCTGTTGCTGGACTCGCCGCCTTTAGGCGGTGAAATGATTGACTTGACAAAAGGTGGCCCCAGCCGTTGGCCACAACGGTTGGTTACAAAGGGAAAACTGGCGAACGACGACAGCGCATACGTTTCCGACAAGATCACCGTGCCGCACGACAATCCCTGGAAATCATGGATGCAGCTGACCGCGCTTGATTTCTTTTCCGATGGCCGGCTTGCCGTGTGTACGCTCAACGGCGACGTATGGATCGTGTCGGAAATCGACAAAACACTCGACAATGTGCAATGGAAACGTTTTGCCGGCGGGTTGTATGAACCATTGGGCCTCAAGATCGTCGGCGACCAAATCTACGTAACCGGCCGCGATCGGATAACCCGACTGCACGACCTGAACGACGACGATGAAGCGGATTTTTACGAGAGCTTCTATGCCGGAGGTACGCCGGGCTATGGCTATCACGCGTTTGCGTTTGAGTTGCATACCGACAGCAAAGGCAATTTTTACTTCGTCAAAGGAGGTCGCAAAGCTTGGGGCGGCGGCGACGATTACAATTTCTTAATCCGAGTTTCACCGGACGGCCGCACCGCAGAAAAAGTGGCGGGCGGATTTCGGCATCCCAACGGAATGAGCATCGGACCGAACGACGAAATTCTCGTCGCCGACAACGAAGGCGACTCGATCATCAGTTCGCGCGTAAACCTGATTCGACCGGGTGGGTTTTATGGTTATGCTTCGGACAATTACAGAAAAAAGAACGTCGATCCGCCGCTCTACTGGATGCCCAAAAAAGTCGACAGTTCTACGGCGGGACAACTCTTCGTCACGGACCGACGCTGGGGACCGCTAAACGGTTCGATCGTTCACCTGTCGTACAGCAAACTGCTGTTGTTCTACGCGACAATGCAAAAAGTCGGCGATCACGGCAACGCGGCTGCCGTGCAGTTCCCCTTCCGCTTTACGTCCGGCCTAATGCGGGCTCGAATAAATCCCCAGGACGGTCAAGTTTACGTTTGCGGGCTGAAAGGTTGGGACACGGCGGCAGTCGAGGAAGGTTGTCTAAATCGCATTCGCTACACGGGCAAACCGGCATATTTGATGCGCTCGTTCAAAGCGAGCAAAGACGGTATCCGGCTCGGATTCACGTGCCAACTCGACAAAGCCGCCGCTGACCCGGACAATTACAACATCGAACAGTGGAATTACAAATCGAAGAACCCGACTCCGCAGGAAGTTTTCATCGAGAACGTACAGGTCGCCGCGAACCGCCGGAGTGTGCTCATCCAGGTGGAAAAACTGGCGCCCGTTGACCAAATGGAAATCGGCATGACGCTACGAGCTGCGGACGGGGCCGAGATCCGGCAGACAGTTTATGCAACGATAAATCGTTTACCGGCGAACGAGTAACTGGCCAAGCCTCCGAGAATTCTGCTTTCTTGACCCGTGAATCCCCCCAAAACTAGACTATATTAAGGCCTCGGCCTACGCGCATTCGAGTTTAATTGCCAACCTCCAACCGATGGATCGCGCGATGATTAAGATGATGACGACCCACTCTGCAATCCCCGTACTGCTGCTGACGTTTTTCTCAGCCGCTTCGCTCTCCGCGGAAGACAAGGTCAACTTTCGCCGAGACATCAAACCGATCCTTTCTAATCACTGCTTCACCTGCCACGGCCCGGACGCAAAACAGCGCAAGGCTGATTTGCGGCTCGATACGCGCGAGGTCGCCATTAAATCAGCCATTGAAGTCGGCGACTCCGACGCCAGCGACTTAATGGCGCGTGTCACCAGCAACGACCCCGAAGAGCATATGCCGCCACCTGGGTCGAATAAGCCCAGACTCAAGGCGGAGCAGATCGAACTGCTCAAGCAGTGGATTAACGAAGGCGCCACTTACGATCTGCATTGGTCATTTGTAAGACCCGATCGTCCGCAGCCACCGGAAGCCAAACAGGCCGACTGGGCCAAGACGCCGATCGACAGGTTTGTCGCCGCCGAGCAAGAAGCCCACGGATTCAAGGCTTCGCCGGCGGCCGATCGCCGCACGCTGGTTCGCCGTCTTTATTTCGATTTGATCGGCCTACCACCGACGTCCGCGGAAGTGAAAGCGTTCGAAAGCGACGATTCACCCGAAGCTTACGAAAAAGTCGTCGATCAACTGCTGGCGTCCAAGCATTACGGCGAACGCATGGCGATCTATTGGCTCGACATGGTCCGTTACGCCGACACCAACGGCATCCACGGCGACAATCACCGCGACCACGCGCCGTTTCGCGACTACGTCATTCGCGCATTCAACAGCAACATGCCGTTCGACAAGTTCACGATTGAGCAAGTGGCCGGCGATTTGCTGCCCGAGGCAACGGTCTGGCAAAAAGTCGCATCGGGTTACAACCGCTTGAACATGACCACCCGTGAGGGTGGCGCACAGCCGAAGGAATACATGGCCAAATATGCCGCCGACCGCGTCCGAAACGCGTCGGGCGTCTGGATGGGCATCACGCTCGGATGCAGTGAATGTCACGACCATAAATTCGACCCCTTCACTTCAAAAGATTTTTATAGTTTTGCCGCCTTCTTTGTGGATGTAAAAGAAACGGCGGTCGGCACGCAGGGCGGCGCGATCAAAGTTCCCGTCGGCGATCAAGCGGAAAAATTAATCGGCATCGAAAAACGCATTGCCGAACTGAATAAACAACTTGAAGGCGAACCGGCGGAGCCGCAGCCGAAACAATTGCGCGAACAACTTGCGGCTTTGCAGAATGAGAAAAAAACGCTGGAAAATGGCGGTGCCAACGTGCTAATTGCCATGGCCGGTGCTCCCCGCACGATGCGGATTTTGCCTCGCGGCAATTGGCTGGATGAATCGGGTCCGGAAGTTCAACCGGCGACACCTGAGTTCATGTTCGGACTTGACATCAAAGACCGGCGGCAAAGTCGGCTCGATTTGGCCCATTGGTTTGTCGCGGCTGACAATCCGCTGACCGCCCGAGTGATGGTGAATCGCCTGTGGAAAATCTGTTTTGGCGAAGGTATCGCCACGACTCTGGACGATTTAGGTTCGCAAGGCGCTTTTCCCACACATCCGGAGTTGCTCGATTGGCTTGCCGTCGAGTTCTTGCAAAGCGGCTGGGATATCAAACATATGATTAAATTGATCGTCACGTCCCGGGCCTATCAGCAATCGTCCCGCGTCACGGCCGGCATGCGGGAGCGCGATCCCACCAATCGATGGCTGGCGCGGCAGCATCGATTTCGCCTCGATGCGGAAATGGTCCGCGACAACGCGCTGGCGGTCAGCGGCCTGTTGGTGAAAAAAATCGGGGGCACCAGCGCGAAACCGTATCAACCATCCGGTTATTGGCGACATCTAAATTTTCCGGGACGCGCCTACAAGCACGATAGCGGCGAAAATCAATATCGACGCGGATTGTATACGTATTGGTGTCGCACCTTCCTACATCCAAGTCTCTCCGCTTTTGACGCCCCGACGCGTGAAGAGTGTTCCGTCGCGCGACCGCGATCCAATACGCCTCTTCAGGCATTGGTGCTGTTGAACGATCCAACCTACGTCGAGGCCGCGCGAGTATTCGCTGGCCGCGTAACTCGGGAAGGCGGCGGTTCACCTAGCGAACGTCTGGCCTTCGCCTTCGGCGAAATCCTCGGCCGCAAACCGCAGGCTGCGGAGGAAAAGATATTGCTCGGATTGTTCGAAAAGCATCTTGCCCAATACAAAGCGGACGCGGAGGCTGCAAAACAAGTCATCCAAGTCGGCGAGTCGAAAGCGACCGAAGGAATTGACGCAATCGAATTAGCGGCGTGGACTTCCGTGTCGCGGGCGATTTTGAATCTACACGAGACGATTTCAAGATATTAGCGGAGTCGGCAAAGGAGCGGAGGAAATAAACTCTTTGAGGGTTCGACGCGGTTGATGGCCCGCTTGTATGGCATTAAGCGACGCGGCCGCCGACCGAAGTTTATCAGCACCACAACCGGTAGCTATTTGAACGGCAAACCTCACTGGAGGTTGAAAAAGACTTGATGACCTAAAAAAAGACAAGTTTCGCTCGCATCACGAAGCCACTATCTGAAATTGAAAGAACGCGATCTGGCCGAAAATTAAAATTGAGGAAGCCATGAAACACCATCTCCCCCATCCCCCCTCTGCTTTTTTGCCCCTTCCGATTGCCCGCCGAGCGTTCCTCGGCCGCGCAGGCGCAGGTGTCGGGATCACCGCGCTCGGCGCATTGATGAACCCCCGTATCCTATCCGCCGCACAGCCGACAGGCACGGGCGCCGTCAATCCGCTGCATTTCGCCCCGAACGCCAAGCGAGTCATTTATCTATGCCAAGCCGGCGGCATGACGCATTTGGAGACGTTCGACCACAAACCGAAATTGGCCGAGATGA
This sequence comes from Pirellulales bacterium, assembly GCA_046582885.1. Taxonomy (GTDB): domain Bacteria; phylum Planctomycetota; class Planctomycetia; order Pirellulales; family UBA7805; genus JAYZEI01. The sequence continues at coordinate 12,474 of JAYGDO010000650.1, forward strand.
ACGGCAAACCGATGCCCGAGTCCTACACCAAGGGCCAGCCGATAGCACAATTGCAAGGCAAGAAGCTGACCTGCCTCGCGCCGCAACATGCGTTCAAACCAAACGGTGAATCCGGTCAGATGATCTCGACGATACTTCCGCATATTTCGCGGGTGGCGGACGACATCTGCATTATCAATTCCGCGCGAACGGAACAGATCAATCACGACCCGGCGCACACGTTCATGAATACGGGCACGTCGATTTCCGGACGGCCGTCGATGGGTTCGTGGCTAAACTACGGACTCGGTTGCGATTGCGACAACCTGCCGGGTTTCGTGGTAATGACTTCGGTCGGCGGCGGGCAAAACCAGCCGATTGCCGCCCGGCAGTGGCACAGTGGATTTTTACCGAGCCGGTTTCAGGGCGTCGAATTTCGCTCCAAGGGAAATCCCGTACTCTACGTCACCTCACCTCAGGGAGTCACGACCGAAAGACAAAAGGATGTTGTCGATGCCGTGGCCGAGATTAACAGAATCCAAGATGAGGTTGTTGATGATCCGGAAATTGCCACTCGCATATCGCAGTACGAATTGGCTTTCAAAATGCAAACGAGCGTGCCCGAGTTAATGGACATTTCGGACGAGCCGCAGAACATCTTGGATTTGTACGGCACCAAGGGCGGTGACGGTTCCTATGCGTCGAATTGTCTGCTGGCCCGCCGCATGGCCGAACGCGGCGTGCGGTTTATCCAACTCTATCACCGTGGTTGGGACCATCACGGTGGCATTAAAGGCGCCTCGGCCAACACCGCCAAACTGGTCGATCAGGGTACGGCGGCACTCATTCAAGACCTCAAACAACGCGGCATGCTGAAAGATACGCTAATTGTCTTCACTGGCGAATTCGGCCGCACACCGATGGCACAAGGTAACGGTCGCGATCACCACATCAAGGGATTTTCCATGTTCTTATGTGGTGGCGGCATCAAAGGCGGCATCACCTACGGCGCGACGGACGAACTTGGTTACAACGCAGCGGAGAACATTTTCCACGTCCACGATCTGCACGCTACCATGCTGCATCTGCTGGGCATCGACCACAAACGATTAACGCTACGCTACCAGGGCCGCGATTTCCGTTTGACCGACGTGCACGGCAAGGTCGTCAAAGAGATTTTGGCGTAAGCGGCAACTGAAACCCTACGGTTTACCTCCGCAGGGTTATCGTTCGTTTCACACCGTTGGTATCTGCACCGTCGTTGTCCGGCTATAGGCCAAAAAAATTGTTGGTATTTTCGGCCGATGTGGCTCGTTGATTTGAACCGGCGTCGGGGCCACAATAGGTGAGGCCCTGACTACTGGGGGCATCGTTTTTGACAAGCATCTCTTTCGCACACAGGACCTGACCATGCAGAGCACTCCCGCCAGCCGTCTTCTGTTCCCAATGATCACCTTCCTGCTGATTGCAGGATTCGCCACAACGCGGCCAACCTCCGGCGCCGAAATCTTCACCCAAAAGCCGACGATCGAGGCGGCCAAATCGAAAGCCGCTGCCCCGGCCGTGGCGAAACCGGAAAAGAAGGACCTGCCGAAGTCCCACTTCAACGGCGGCCCCACGGCAAAGTGGCTTTGGGCACCGCAGCCCGTTGAATTCTGCCTGTTCAACAAGCGCTTCGATGCCGCCGCAAAAGCTGCGCACTTGATCGCGACCTGCGATAATCAGATGACCGTGTTCGTAAACGGCAAGCGTGCGGCTACCAGCGACAATTGGGAGGCGGCGGTTAAGGTGGACGTTACCAAGATGATCGTCTCCGGCCAGAATCAGCTTCTGGTCGAAGCCCGAAACCGGGGCGGCCCCGCCGGTTTTGTCTTGAAACTCGTATTGACGATGGCAGACGGCACGAAGAAATATGTGGTCACCGACAAATCATGGCGGGTGGCAACCAACAAAGAGGCGACAAACTGGTCCGAAGCGGTCGAAATCGCGTCCATGGGAACCGGGCCGTGGGGCAACGTCTTCGCGCAGGCGGATATCTCGCTCGTCAGCGCCTCGGCCAATCGCGACTCGTTTAATGTGCTGCCCGGCTTTCAGGTTGAACTGCTTTACACCGTGCCCAAGGGAGCGCAAGGTTCGTGGGTCAGCAACACCTTCGACGAAGAAGGACGGTTAATTGCCAGTGATCAAGGCGGCAAGGGTCTGTACCGCATTACACCCGCCCCGATCGGCGGTGAGGGTGAAACCAAAGTCGAAAAGCTCAACGTTGGTATGACTTCGTGTCACGGCCTGTTGCACTACTTCGGCAAACTTTATTGTTCGGTCAACGGCGGGCCCGGTAGCGGCTTTTACGTCCTCGAAGACACCAACAACGACGACCAGTACGACAAAGTCACCAAGCTCAAAGCGTTCCAAGGTGGCGGCGAACACGGCCCGCACGCCGTACGGCTCGCGCCGGACGGCAAGTCGATGTACGTGATCGCCGGCAATCACACGAACCCGCCCGAGAATTTCAACCACAGCCGCCTGCCCAAGAACTGGTCCGAAGATTTGCTCCTGCCGCGTCAGTGGGACGCCCGCGGCCACGCTCGAGGCAAACTCGCGCCGGGGGGCTGGATTGCCAAGACCGACCTGGAATTCAAGACCTGGGAAATGGTTAGCTCCGGTTACCGAAATGCGTACGACATGGACTTTAATGCCGACGGCGAACTGTTCGCCTACGACGCCGACATGGAATGGGACATGGGTACGCCCTGGTATCGCCCGACGCGCGTCAACCACGCCGTGAGCGGCAGCGAATTTGGCTGGCGGAGCGGCACGGGTAAATGGCCTACGCACTACGCTGACAGCCTGCCGGCCATTGTCGACATCGGCCCCGGCTCGCCGGTTGGCGTCGAATTCGGTTACGGCACCAAATTTCCCGCCAAATACCAAAAGGCGTTGTACATCCTCGACTGGACGTTCGGCACGATGTACGCCATTCACATCGAACCGGACGGCTCGAGCTACAAGGGCATCAAGGAAGAATTTGTCTCGCGCACCCCGCTGCCATTGACCGACGCGTCGGTCGGCCCGGACGGGGCGCTCTATTTCACCATCGGCGGTCGCGGCACACAGTCCGCCCTGTACCGGGTGACCTACGTCGGCGACAAATCGACTGCACCGGTCGATGCCAAGGACAAAAAATTCGCCGATCTCCGCGCATTGCGGCGGCGGTTGGAAGCCTTGCACGGCCCCGGGCCGCGCGACGGCAAAGCGCTCGAATTGATCTTCACCAATCTCAACCACGCCGACCGCCACATCCGCTACGCGGCCCGACTCGCGCTGGAACACATCGACGCCAAGTTGTGGCAGGATCGCGCGCTGGCGGAAAAAGATCCTCAAACCCTGATCAGCGCCTCAATCGCTCTGGCTCGTCAGGGCGACAAGGGGCTGCAGTCCAGGCTCGTCGCCGCGCT
>JAYGDO010000242.1:0-1918 GCA_046582885.1 Pirellulales bacterium
CAATCCGTTTGTGCTACAGGGCTTCGAGAATGATGTGCACTACAGTGCGCCGGGCGCCGGCAACTCGGCGAGCTGGACGTTTACCGGCCTGCCGGTGGGCACGTACCATATCGGCACGACCTGGTCGGAGCACAGCAACCGGGCGACCAACGCGCCGTTCTCGATCGCCAGCAGCGCCGGCGCCATCGATTTGGACGGCGACGGCATCTTAGAAAGCGGAGCCAGTGCAACGACGGTCAATCAGGAGTTGCCGTCGAGCGATCCTTCGTACAGCCCGGTCTACCATGCCGGCACGTTGTTCGCGGCGCTCAACGGGGCATACACCCATACGGGCGGCGATATCACGGTCAGTCTGAGTAATACGGCGAACGATTACGTGATCGCCGACGCGGTACGCGTCGAAAAACTGCTGCCGCTGCGGGCGGCCGAAATGGCGGCCGCTGGCACAGACGCCAGCGACCTGTCCGCCGGTGAGTTCGACCAGCTGATCGAGGGTGCGGCCGCTCAGTGGTCTGCCGTCGATCCGGTGGCGGCGGATTTGTTCGCCGCGGTTGACGTCCGCGTGGCCGATCTGCCCGGGGATGTGCTGGGACTCGCCTCGCCGGCCACCCAGACGATTTGGGTCGATCGCAATGCGGCCGGATACGGCTGGCATGTCGGCATGACCGCCTCGGGGCGGGCGACCCGCCAATTCGATTTGATGTCCGTGCTTTCGCACGAATTCGGCCACGTGCTGGGCCTGCCCGATCTCAATCACGAGCTCGATCCGGGTAACGTTATGTCGGCCCAGCTGGAAACGGGCCTCCGCAGCCTGCCGAACGAATCGGCGCGGCTCGCCGGCCCGTTCGCCTCGAGCGGCCCGATCGTGGAACCTGCGGCGGATCGTATGTTTGACGTTGTCGGGCGGGCGACGCCGGCCGCGGCGGCAGACAAAGCGGACGACGAAGACGACCTGCGGGCCGTCTGGGCCCAGTTCGACCTGGAAGCCGACGAACTGACGGCACTGGAGCCGTTGGCCGTCCACGAAGACGACGACAGCTCGCGCGAAAAAGAGGCCTCGGCGGTCGACGAAGTCTTCGCCGAACTGTTTGACGATTCGCTCGACGCATCGGAATTCGCCGATTGATAACCGCCACGGTGCGGGGATGACGAACTGCCGCCGGGCCGCCAAACGCGCGTTTCCCCCGGAAGCGCCGTTGTTTGGCGGGCCGCTGTCAGCCCGCCGGCGGATCGGTTGCGGCGAATCGCCTCACCCGGCGCGGAGCCGGGCCCCCCCTCACGACCTAGGGGAACCTTCACATAACTTCGCTATCTTTCCCAGACGCTTGCAATTGAAATTCATTCGATTATAAGGGCACGCAAGGGGGCGGTTTCGAAGGCCAGTTTCACGGTATTTTTACGGCGGCACCGGCCGCGACGGCGGCGGTGTTGCGCAGCGAGAACTACCCCAAGAATAGGTAGCCAGTGTACCCGGCGGCCGGTTTCGGCCGCTGCGGTGGATGGCTGCCGCCTCAGCCTCACGGACTGAAAAATGGTAGTTCTCGTTCTTCCGGATACCTGCCAAAGGCCGACAGGCGACGCCGCCGGTCCGGCTGTCTCAGGGATCGCCTCTAGCGAGCAGCCCAGAACGGTGCAAGCGGCCCGCGGCCCGTGATCACCAACCGTTCGGTTCTCGATTAGCCGCCGGAACGAAGAGGCAACCGTCCCGCCGCAGCGACGGGCGGGACGCGGATTGACAACAGGAAACGACAACAAGAATTCGCTCGTGATTCACCAGCGACGGAGCACCTAGATGTCTAACAACTCACGAGGCCTGAAACGTTTGAACCGTGTGTACGGTAGAGTGGTTCAGCGGGTCAGGTGGTTTAATCATTTGGCCGCCCGGGGCCTCGGCCGTCCGGGCCCGAAAAACAGCCCC
>JAYGDO010000464.1:0-4779 GCA_046582885.1 Pirellulales bacterium
GCCAGTCCGCCGAAATCAGAAAATTTTCAGATGCTCGCGCTGTTGCACGGCGGACAATCGGCGGCGACGTTGTCGGTCGAGGACAAGGCGAGTTGGGACGTTGGCCTAAAGATGCTCGAGGAATGCCGCGAACGTTTCGGCGAGAAATCTGCGAAACACCAGATATTATTCGCCATCGCGCGGATAAAAAAGCAGCAGGAAAATCTTCCCGAAGCGCTCGAGCTTTTCGAACAGGCTGCCGCCTCGCCGGGTGAAATCGGCTGCCGTGCGCGGTTGATGGTAGGCGATATCAACTTCCTGCAAAAAAAGCACAAAGAGGCGATCGGCGAATACGTCAAAGTTTTCCGCGGTTACCGCAATGCGCCAAAGTCTTTTGATAAATGGAAGGCGCAGGCTACTTACGAGGCCGCCCGTTGTTACGAGGTGCTGAAGGCCAGCGAGTCGGCAAAGAAGTATTACCGGGAAGTCGTTGAGAAATTTCCGGACCGTGGTGAAATCGTCAGCCTTGCCAAACAGCGACTGGAAGCCCTGCCATAGACCTGCGCGAGAAAGCGTGCATTTGTGGGTTCTTCGATGCCAACGAATGAAAGTGGCGGATTTGTATCCCGGAAATACGACGGTAATTACAATTCATAGATTGCAGAATGGCCGGCTGAGGGGTCGTACCGGCCGCTGGTTTCCTCCTGTTCGCCCCGATGAAAAAAAAGCGGGAGGGAAACCTCGGCATTGAGGAAATGGGCACCGCCACGGCGGTCTTGTTGAAACGGGCGAAAGCAAATGGGAACTTCGATAAAGTACGGGAACCCGCGGGTCCTCTGGGTGACATCTCGCCGCGCTGGAACGGTTGCGGTCGTGCTGGCTGCGGCGCTTTTTATAACGCTTTTGACGCCTCCTTCGGCAGCTCAAGACGGAGACGAAGTCGGACAGCAATTGGCCGCCGAGGGGCTGGCTGCCGGCGGTGGTACGCAGACGGATGGCGGTGGTCCCAGCCTGTTGCAGCTGATCTTTCGCGGCGGCGTCTGGATGATCCCGATCACCGTGCTGTTTATTACGGCTGCGACTTTCGCCATTGAGCGGGCGCTCGGCCTCCGCCGCGATAAGGTGTTGCCCGAAGCGCTAACTCGCGACTTTGGCCGGCTCTCGAGCGCGTCCGGAGGTTTCGACCCACGTCGCGCGTATCGAATTTGCCAGACGTATCCCTGTGCGGCCGCAAATGTCGTTCGGGCGATGCTGTTGAAAATCGGCCGCCCTCATTCCGAGGTCGAGCATGCGGCCACCGAAGCCAACGAGCGCGAAGCGGCAAAACTTTATTCCAACGTTCGTTGGTTGAACTTGGCGTCAGCCATCGCACCCTTGATGGGTTTGTTTGGCACAGTTTGGGGGATGGTCAAGGCGTTTTATCAAATCGCCCCGGAGCGTTTGCTGCCGAATCAAAGCAAGTTCGAAGTCCTCGCCGACGGCATCACCGTGGCACTGATGACGACGTTGGGCGGGTTGTTCGTTGCGATTCCCGCCGCGATTGCCGCACATTATTTCGAAGGCCGGATACAACAGCTGTTTCGTGAAATTGACGAATTGCTATTTACTCTGCTCCCGCAGGTTGAACGTTATGAAGGAAAGCTGCGCGTCAGCCGTGAGCAGTTGTCGTCTTCAGACAGGTCTAACAAGGGGGAGACGGGCGAGCATGTCGTGGCCTCGGCCGCCGGAGATTCTGCGACCGGACAAAGTTCCACGGCGCCGCCCGTGAAGCCGCCAGCCGTGACGGAGAAAAAAACAGAAAACGAAGAGACCGGACAGCAACCGGCCGAAACATCAAGTTAACCCGCTGGGAGGAGGATGTTCCCGCTGGGACGCACCGGAACACTCGGCTCGGCCGGGTCCGACCGCTTCCCGTGAACCCATTCACGCATTATGGCAATTGAACTGAACAAAGGGTTGTCGCTGCGCAATCTCAGCCTGACGCCATTGATCGACATTGTCTTTTTGTTGCTGATATTCTTCATGGTTGTCTCGAAGTTCGAGCAAGAAGAACGAGCGCTGGATGTGGACCTGGCGGCAGCGGACGCGGCGCAGCCGATGTCGGCGAACCCGAAGTTCGTCAGCATTGATAAGGATGGCAACTTGGAGTATCGCGGTCGCATCCTCAGTCTGCCGCAGCTGCAAGTTGCGTTAAAGCGGGAATCGGCGGCAAATCCCGCGGTGCGCATCATGATTAGGCCGGATGCCGGGTGCCAGGCGCACCACCTGGTGGCGGTGATGAACGCCTGCAACAACGCGAAGTTGAAGAACTACAAAATTGCGACGGAAAAAGACTGACGAGCGGATTTCCGCCGACGGTCGCCCAGGGCGGCTGACGAGGCAGTAACATGGCAAAAATTCGACGCGTCATCCGAAAAATCCAGCCGGCGTACACGGCCGCTCTGGACGAGCAGCTCTGGCCGATCAACGTCATGCTGCTCGTGTTGGGCGGGATGCTCAGCGGCGAGTTGGTCACCTGGGGCGTCTTGTCCGACAACCTGCATTCAGGCTCGCCGCTGCACAATACTTGGATGCACATCGCCGTCACCTGGCTATTGATCGGCGGATCGATGTTGATGGCATGGAAAGTCGGTGGCGTGATGGCCCGCCGCACGCAGCTTTCGCTGGTTCTGGCGCTAATTTTGTTTTTGATATTGATCACCTGCTGTATCTTTGTCGAAGTTTTTGCAGAGATCAGCGTCGACGACGAGATCCGCGACGTCGCTCAGCGACCCGAAGTTCCCTTACCGGAGAGTTTGACGGTTCAGGTCGAGGAGCAACCGTTGCGGTACGAATTCGAGCGGCCCGTCGAAACGGAAGAACCGGAACCTGAGCCGGACAAGCGCGAAGAAATTACGCCAGAGACGGAACCGCCCAAACCGAAGCCGCAAGACCCGGAGGAACAGCCGCTGCCGAAGCCCGAGCAGCAAGAGCGGCCGAATCCCGTAGAGCGTCCCGAGCAGCGGCAAACACCCCCTCGTCGCGCGGACAACCCCAGCCTGCTTAGCCGCCAGCCGCTGCCTGTTCACGCGCCGTCGACACAGGTCGCCTCGCCCAACGACGCCCAGCAGTCGCAGCCGCGCCCGTCCAGCCCCGTCGATGCTCAGGAACGGGCGCTGGCCCAGCGGCGAACCGAATCGTCTACCCAACTTCCCACGCCGCGTGAAACGGCGCAGACCGAGACCCAGCAACCGCGAATTCAAACGGCTCAGCGTCAATCGCCAGCGGCCACGCCGCAGCAGACCGCTACAAGGCCAACGCTTCGACGAGAAGTCCGCCAGCCGACGCAAGTTCCGCGCGTTCAAGTCGCGGCCACAACGGCTGCTGAGGCGAACCAAAAATCGCCCGAAACACAACCCGACGCAACGGCCAACGTCCAACGGCGGCAAGTCGCAACGCCCACTTCACAATCTCAACCGACACCGCAACCGGAGGAACAGGCGGCATCGCAACCCAATACACAGGTCGTCCGACAAAACGCGCCGCAACAACCGCAGACGCTCCCACAGCAGGCGGAACGACCGGTGACGCGTCAACGACGGCCCTCACCCGCCCAGGTCGCCGATGTCACGGCCCCGCAGGTTCCTCAGCCGTCTGAGCAGCCGAGCAACCAACCATCGGCACAGGTCGCTTCGCAAACGAACAAAGTTTCACGGCAATCTGCTCCGTCGAACGATCGGCCGTCGCCCGCCGCAGCGACGGCCGCGGAGGCGGCGGAGTCCGATATTCAGCCAGCGACTCGGCAACTGGCGGAAGCGTCTTCGCCATCGCAAACCGCGACCAGCGCTCCGTCCGCGACACGCAATGTTCGCCAGTCAATCCAAATTGCCGCGGCCGCCAGCGCCTTGGCCGAGCAGGCTGCCGAAGCGCCCAGTCCGACTTCCTCGCCCAGCGCCGCGGTCGCCGAGAGCTCAGTCCAGCGGAACACCGCGGTCAGTCCCCAGGTCGCCAGCCAGCCGACAAAAAATTCGTTGGCCGAGGTTACTTCCCAGCCCGAATCGAGTTCGACGCGGGCGAACCCTTCACCGCGGGCCGAGACGCTCGCTCGCAGTTCGATGAACAGCCCGACTCGTACGATCCAGCAAGCCGCAGCACCGACGACAACGAGCGTCGTCGCCACTGCCACCGCCGCCAGTCCGTCGCCGGCCGCAAACCCGACGCTTCAACCGAGGAAAGTTTCAGTTTCCCGTCAGGCCCTTGCTCAATCGACCGCAGCGCAGCCGAACATCGCCGCCACCTCGGCCACACAAAACAACACACCGAACGCCTCCACAGCCGTCGCCACCCGGCCACGATCGGCACCGGTTTCCAGCCAGCCCAGCGCTTTGCCGTTTAACGACGCCACGGCCGCCACGCGACGCGCGAGTCAAACGGCAGCCGTTGCCTCATCTCCGGTCTCCGTTCCCAGCCCCGCGTCCGTAGAGTCCAGCGAACCGAACCCGGCGGCGTCGCAGCCGCGAACCACCTCGCTATCGCGTTCACGACGCGGAACGGCCGGGGTCGGACAACAGCGAAATCACGATCGTGGCGAGCCGGGCCCGCGTACGGTTTCGGACGTTGCGTCCTCCTCGGCTCGCCGCAGCGAAGCGACCTCGCAACAGCCCGATCCGGCCGCGTTGGCGACCAGTTCTCGGGCTCGGGTCGCCAAGGGGCGGACGATGGCCGAGGCGCCCACCTCAACGCTGCTGGCGCAGGCCGAAGACGCTGCGATCGCCACCGGCGTGGCGGCGCCCAGCGACATTGAAGCCACCGCCAGCGCTG
>JAYGDO010000612.1:0-3176 GCA_046582885.1 Pirellulales bacterium
CCGCTAGCGACTGCCGTATGTCGCGACGCGCATTATAACGGGCGACGTGAATGCGGCGAATGGGCTCGCGAGACAATTTCAAGACGGCGGCATCGTAAGCGGGTAAATACAATGCTGGCGAAAGCGTCACACGGCTGTGATCGCGTTGAGCTGTCGTTGATCAGAGGACCGAACGCTGCGGGTGCTATTGCGTCAGTTCTGGCCAATTGATTGCAGCAACCAAGGAGATAATAACGAAGCACCAAATACCAATCAACGCAATCATGTTTACCCGTCGGATGGTGGTAAGAGAGCAGTACCCAGCATCCAGAACAGGACACTGGAGAGTATGAAGAACAACACTGCGATAGTCATGTTTGTCACAACTTCAGTGTAACTGGGCAGGCACGGGTTGCAAATTAAAGGACGGGAGCCTCTCAATGATGTTAACCGTCGTTAGCACTTCCACGTGCCAAACCGCCGAGGGATACATTAATCAGAGACCGGACACGTTTCAGGTGTTTCACATCGAACCGCTGTACATTCAGAATTTGCGAATGTCACGAAAAAAAAACGATCTTACTTTGCCGCGTAGCGAATCCGGTATTCTCCGCGGGCCGTTTTTTGTTATCGCGTGTTCGGTGTCGTCCAGTAATGTGAAGTGTTCGTAAGGTCGCGATAAGCGCCGATCAGCTTTTTTTTGAGGCGTTCGGCTTGCTCCGGATGCCGCTCAATGACGTTGGTGCTTTCGCCCAGATCGTCGGGCATTCTATAAAGTTCAAAGTTTGTCAGCTTCGCCATGCGGACTAATTTTGCGTTGCGATCGCTGACGTTTTGAAGTTTGGGAAAACGGCCGTCATCGAGCTTTGCCAACAGCTTCCAGGAGCCGTCCCGCATGGCGACACGATGCTCGTTCAAAGAATTAAAGTAGCACCAGAAAAGCGGTGCCTCTCGAGCAATCTGTTTGCCTTGGAAAACGGGAAGGAAGCTTGTGCCGTCGAACTTTCGTCCGGCCGGTCTCGGGGCTCCCGCTAATTCGCAAAACGTGGGCAGGAAATCGAGCGACGAAACCGGCTCGTGGGAAACCTTGCCCGGCTTAATGCGCGCCGGCCATCTGATGATTCCAGCTACGCGAAAACCGGCCTCCGTGGTCCATAATTTCATGCCTCGTAGCGGACCCGGTGTCCCGTACGAACGCCCGGCGCCGCGATAGCGGCGCAATGTCTCCGGGCCGTTGTCGGACGTAAAAATGACCAGAGTGTCTTTGGACTTGTCCAGTCGATCCAGGGCGGTCAATAATCGCCCGGTGGCGCGGTCGACGTTTTCGACATTGGCAAAGTATTGGGCTTGGTTTTCGTTTTGCGCGATTGATTTGTAGTGGGCCACAAGTTCCGCAGGCGATGCAACGGGCTCGTGTGGTTCGTGGAATGTAGCGAACAGGAAAAACGGCTGCTGCGGCGATTTCTTGGCCAGCCGATCGAGCCAGTTGATCGCTTCGTCGATTACGAGTTGGCAACTGTAACCCTGTAGTTTGCCGACGCGTTTTCCGTTTCGCACAAAGTTAACGGGGTTCTCGTGTGACGGGGCCGCGTTGTTTTGGGTCGCGAACCAGTGATCGAATCCGGAGTCGCCCGGTTGTGGCTGCTTGGGTGAGTTGAAGCGGCTGTTGCAGTGCCATTTTCCCGAAAGGCAGGTGGCATAGCCTGCGGTCTTGAGCAGGTGGGCGATGGTTGTTTCTTCACGCCGCAAGTGGACTTGATCGCGGGCATCGGCACGCTGTCCGCCGGCTGCAGGAATCCAGTCGTAAACACCGGCCCGATTCGGAACGCGTCCGGTCAACAAACCAACCCGCGAGGGAGAGCAAACCGGCGCCGCGGAGTAACACGCTGTCAGGCGAATGCCGGCCGCGGCCAACCGATCAAGATTTGGTGTCTTGATGTGAGGATGTCCGTAACAGGCCAGATCGCCGTAACCGAGATCGTCGCAAAGAATAACCACGATGTTCGGTCGAGGCGGTTCATCCTCAGCGGCCGCTTTGTCAGCAAGCCCGAAAACGATTGGCGCGACGATCGCCAAAATGCGGATGCAGATCGAAAAAAAGTTGGCTAATTCCACGGCGAATCCCTTTAAATAGGGGAATTCAGATTTGTTTTTCTTCTCAACTTGATTGAACGGATGCGGTCATAATAACATAACGCGATCCGTAAGAGTGTCTGCACGCCGGTGACCGCATGCGCAAATCAAAATTATTCGTCTGTGCAATCCTGCTTTCGGCGATTTCGACGGGCAATGGCGGGCCTCTGCGCGGGTGCTTTGCGGCGGATGAGCATGCTCAACTGCTAACGCCGCAAGTACGACGCCCGGCGGCGCTGGTTCCACACGGCGATTGGCTCCTGGTTGGAAACCGGCGGAGCGGAACGGTGTCTGTTGTCGATATGGCGAAGCGGCGCGTTGTTGCCGAGCATCGGGTCGGCGAACAAATCGCCGATATGACTCCACACCCCGGTGATTCCGCCGCCTTTGTGATCGATGGCGTCAAGCACCGCTTACTGGCGATCAAGGTGGATGCCGACGGCGTCGCGGTGGAAGCCATTGCCGAGCTTGCTCCGTTTCCGACGAGAATGATCGTCTCCGAAAAACATCGCTGTGTGTTTGTCAGCTCACGATGGTCGCGTCGCGTTTCGATTGTAGATTTTGATGATCGATTTAACAAACCTGTCCGTGTGCGGCAGATCCCATTGGAATTTCCGCCGCACGAACTGCTGCTGATTGAAGGCCAGCGCAAACTGATTGCGGCTGACGCGTTTGGGGGGCGACTGGCGGTCATCGACGTGGCAATGGCGGACGTTGAAAGGGTCCACGATTTGCCGGCGCATAACATTCGCGGGCTGGCGCTGAGCTTTGACGGGTCGACGTTGCTGCTTTCATGTCAGATGCTTGCCTCGCGGTCATGGGCAGATCGCGACAGCGTACATTGGGGCATTTTGTTGTCCAATGCGGTTCGCGGACTCAACGTTAAATTGCTGCTCGACCCGCAGCAGGATGTCGTGAAGGAAAGCTGGCTCGAAAAGCTCGGACTGGTCGGTAGAGCCGCCGGAGATCCCGGGCCGATATTGATCGATGAAAAAGGTCGCCAGGCCGTTGCGCTGTGCGGTGTTGGTGAAGTCAGGATCAACGCCTCATCTTACGCACAGACG
>JAYGDO010000639.1:0-6985 GCA_046582885.1 Pirellulales bacterium
GGGTGCTGGTGGCGCTGGGCGATTCGGTAACGACCGATCACATTTCGCCCGCCGGCGCGATCGCCGCGGACAGCCCTGCCGGGCGGTTCCTGGTCGGCCGCGGTGTCGCCAGTCGCGACTTCAACAGTTACGGCTCGCGCCGCGGTAACGACCGCGTGATGACGCGGGGCACGTTTGCCAACATCCGCATCCGTAACCAACTCGCGGCCGGTACCGAAGGAGGTTTAACGCGGCATTTTCCCGACGGTGAGCAAACGACAATATACGAAGCGGCTCTCAAGTACCAAGAAGAAGGCGTGCCGCTGGTTGTCCTGGCCGGCACGGAGTACGGAACCGGCAGCAGCCGCGATTGGGCCGCCAAGGGCACGCATCTGCTTGGCGTCCGTGCCGTAATTGCTGCCAGCTACGAACGCATCCACCGCAGCAACCTAGTGGGGATGGGCGTGCTGCCGTTGGAGTTCACCGCCGCCGCGACGTGGCAGTCGCTGGGCCTGACGGGCGAAGAGCTTTTCGACATTTCGGGCCTGGACGAGTCGCTCCTGCCCGGCTCAATCCTTTCGGTCACCGCCAAGCCCGCCCATGGCGACCCGATCACGTTTGACGTCAAAGTGCGGATCGATACACCCGTTGAGCTGGAATACTACCGCAACGGCGGCATCCTGCAGACGGTGCTTCGCAGATTGCTGTAAAACCAACCAGCCGGAGCCTTTGAGAGTTCGTCGGGCTGATTAAACTGGTTTGGCCTTCACCCCATCTTGCTGCTGAGGCCAGATTTCTGATTTACGGTCCACCGTGTGATGCAGGTGACAGTCCGTATAAAGCAGACCCGTCAGTCGGCAATCAGCTCCAGCGCCTGATTGAAACGCTCGATCGCTTCCACCGGTTCGAGGTTCATGATCACACGGCCTTCGGTAAACCACTGTTTGCCGTCGTGTCGAAAGACGGCCGTCGCCGCTCGCAGGTTGTTGACTGCTTCGACCTCTTCCATATCACCGCCCTCGATCGCTTCGAAACTAATGGTCACAGCCACGAAGGCCGACAAGTCGCGCGATTCGCGATCGCGGGCAAACGCGACTTCATCGCTGAAGTCGCAATTCGTCCAGCGCAATCCTCGCGGTAGGCCGCTAGAAGAAGCTAGGTCGAAAAACTTGGCCTCCAGCCATTCGCGGCGGTGGTGAAACGATACTCTGGTATCGATCAGCCGCTGCCGACGGCGAGCGGCCAGCATCCGCGGTAAAAACCCGGCCAGCGCTACGCAGACGGTGACTAAGGTGACGAGTACGATCCAGACAACAGGCTGGTTCATTTTGCTACTTTCGTTGCTACTTTCGCATACCGACCCGCCACGATTCTAACCGGTCAGCAGCGGGCATGACAAGTAATTGGTGTTGTGTTACGGTCTTGCCACGGCTTCACGGACGCATGAGGTTTGACCGAACTATGAGCATACTTGGCGCACACATGTCGATTGCAGGCGGGTATTACCGATCGGTTGAAGTCGCTCGCGACTGCAATTGCGATTGCGTCCAGCTGTTCACCAAGAATAATAGCCAATGGCGGGCCAAGGAGATTACGGACAACGATGTCGCTAATTTTCAATCAGCTCTACGCGAAACGGGCGTCACGCATCCGATCGCTCACGATTCATATCTAATCAACATGGGCAGCCCGGACAACGAACTGTGGAAAAAGTCGGTCGATGCGTTCGTCGTCGAGCTGCAGCGGGCCGAGCAACTCGGCATTCCGTGCGTCGTCGCTCATCCGGGGGCGTACACGACCAGCAGCGAGGAGGCCGGTCTCAAACGGATCATCCAGGCCCTGGACGAAGTGCACCGACAGACGCGAGGAATTGCCGCTTGTTGTCTGCTGGAGACGACCGCGGGGCAAGGTTCGAATCTCGGTTGGCGATTCGAGCATCTGGCCACCATCATTGATGGTGTGAAAGATCCGGATCGGCTGGGTGTGTGTTTCGATACCTGCCACGTGTTTGCGGCCGGTTATCCGATGGAAACCGAAAAAGAATACAAAATGACGATGCGGCAACTCAACACAACTGTCGGTGTCAAGAAAGTGCGGGCGTTTCATTTGAATGACAGCAAACGCGAGTTTGGCTCGCGGGTCGATCGGCATGAACAGATCGGCCAGGGACACCTCGGTCTGGGGCCATTCCGCCATTTGCTTAACGACCGGCGGTTTCGTCGTGTGCCGATGTACCTGGAAACGTCTAAGGGCGAGAAGGGAAAAACGCCGTGGGATGTAGTCAATCTAAGGACGTTACGAAAGTTGATCGAAGCCTGAACATGGCCGATCCCTGCGGATGTTTTTGGTCATTGGTCATTACGAACTTGCGGAATCGCCTCGCCGTGCGGATCGACCGTCGGATGGCCGAGAGTTTCGTCAACGGCATCGGCCAATTCATGTGCATGCTCCAATTCTTCCGCTTGATCGTGCACGTCGTTGGCGTCCACATTCGCGTGTTGCGTCAGATAGGACTCCCAGAGTCGATGCGCGCGAACCATTTCGATGGCCCGGTGGTGGCCGGCATCGGTTAATTGCAACCGATCCCCGCTAAGCGTCAGCAAGCCTTCGCGGGTGAGTTGGTTGGCGATGCTGATGACTCGTTCCGCGCTGAGTTTGGTAAAACCTGCGACTGTCTCGACATGACATCCGCCGCTATCCGGTTGTACGTTGCGATAGACGGATTTCAGCACGTCTTCCGACTCGACGTGCCGGCGAACCCGCCAGCGACGAAGCGCCAAAGTCAGCAGGCCCTGACTGGGGCTAAACAACATGACCACAGCGAAGATTACTGTTGCGAAAACAACCATCGCTGCACCGCTGGGCCAATTGAAAACGAAGGCCATTGTCATGCCAATCAGTGCCGAGGCCGCGCCGAAGACTCCGGACAGGATCATCATGACGGAGAGGCGATTGCTAAGTAAATACGCGGCGGAAGCCGGCGTAATGATCAGCGCGACGACGAGGACGACACCGGTCGTCTTCAGCCCCGCCACGACCGTGGCTGACAGCATCCCCATCAGCAAATAGTGCAGTGCCATCACCGGCAATCCCATTGCTGCGGCTACTACCGGATCGAAGCTGGCAAGTCTTAGCGGGTGATAGAGCAGCCCGATGATTAGCAGCACGAGTGGACAGATGATCGCCATCAGCACGAGGTCTTGTGTGCCGACGGCCAAGGGGTCGCCAAACAGATAACAATCCAAATCAAAGTGCGCACCGCGAGGCATCGCGCTAATCAGGATAATGCCAATAGCAAACAGCGCTGTGAAGACAATGCCGATCGACGAGTCTTCCTTGGTTCTACTGAATCGGCTGACGAGATTGATCAACACCGCCGTAAGCAGTCCCGCCAGCAAAGCGCCCGTGAGCAGTCCGAATACGCCGGCACTCTGCGTTATCAAAAATGCAATCACAACCCCGGGCAAGACCGCGTGGCTCAGCGCGTCGCCGATCAGAGCCATTCTGCGGAGGATGACGTAGCACCCCAGCACGCCGCACGCAATACCGACCAACATGCTGCAGACAGTCTCTTTCCACCATCGCTCGCTCAACGGCCTCAGCCACCAATGCTGATTTTCGGATTGCGCGAAGGCGATTGCCATTGCCCCCAACATCAGACCGACGCCGGTCGTAACGAGAAGGACCGACCGTATTGTCAGCCGCGAATCGGGTGATTCGTCGGGCATTCGAGGCTGGTTAATCGCGGTCGCCATTTGGGATTCACCTAACCGCATTCGTGGGACGCGTTCTCAGCAGAGTCAATTCATGTCCTTCAGGGCCGATTCAGCTTGATCTAGTAGCGAGAGTCGTCCACCGTAAGTTTTTCGCAGATTTTCACGGGTGGCGGTTACGGCGGTGGGACCAAATGCCACGATCCGCTGATTTAACAATAACACCATGTCAAATTGATCCAGCACGGAAAGGTCGTGATTGACGAGCAAAATTGTTTTGCCCTCGTCCGTCAATTCGTCGATTAGTGTGAAAATCGCGCGCTCCGTTGCGGCATCTACGCCACCGAATGGTTCGTCGAGCAGCAGTATGTCGGCCTGCTGACAAAGCGCCCGTGCCAGAAAAACCCGCTGTTGTTGCCCGCCGGACAACTGGCGAATGTGGCGGTTGGCGTATTGCCGCATGCCGACTTTTTTCAGCGCAGCGATCGCGGCCTGTCGGTCTGTGTCGTTGGGACGGCCGAACAACTGGCCCAGTAGCCCGCGGCGTCCGAAGCGGCCCATTAGGACGATGTCGAACACGGTAACGGGAAACTCCCAATCGACCGATTGTTTTTGCGGGACGTAGGCGAGACGGCGACGGCTGTCGACGATCGGCCGGCCGAATAAGTCGATATGGCCGGCGTTCAGCGGCAGCAGCCCCAGCAAGGCCTTCAGCAGTGTGCTCTTACCCGCGCCGTTGGGACCGATGATCCCGGTTAGCGTACCAGGATCGAGATCAAACGAAACCGCCCGTAAAACGGGCCGGCCATCATACGAAACCGTTACGTTGCGGGCGTGGATTGCCAGCCGAGTAAAGTCGCTAGATTCCGCAGTGGCTTCTGTCGCAGTATCGGACATGAGGGTCATTTTATCGGAGGGCCGCCACAATGATCGAAACGTTGTGCCGCATCATGCCGATATAGGTGCCGGCAGGCCGTCCTTGTTCATCAAGGGAATCGCTATAAAGCGTGCCGCCAATCTCGACGCCCTTTTCTTCGGCACTCTTGCGGACGAGGTTGTTTAGCGTTTCGCTGACCGAGGTTTCAAAAAACATTGCGCGAATGCCGCGCTCCTCGATCAACGTCTCCAGTTTTTCAACATATTGAGCTAGTACGCGTTGCTCGGTGCTAATGCCAATCATGGCATGAACGTCGATTTCATATGCCGCTGCGAGATACTGAAAAGCATCGTGGCTGGTGATCATCACCCGGTTGTTGCGGGGAATCTTTGCAAATTCCTCTTTGATCCAGGCGTCGAGTTGTTTCAGTTCGCTGATGTACTTGTCCGCGTTGTCACGGTATTTGTCCGCATTGCTGGGGTCCGCTTTCGCCAGGGCGTCGCGGGCATGTGCCACGTATCCGATGAAGTGCCGGACATCCATCCAGCAGTGCGGATCTGGAAGGTCACCGCCACCCGCTTCCTCGGCACTCCTGAGAGGTTCCTTCACGGCGAGTTCGGCCAGTTGGACGATCTCGCCCTCCGCGTTGTTCTTAATAACTGTTCCAAGCGTTGCTTCCAAATGAAAACCGTTGGCGAGCACCACATCTGCGGCGGAAAGCTTGTCGGCGTCTTGGGCCTTGATCTTGTAGACGTGCGGATCTTCGCCCGCTTTCATCATGCCCCTGACGTCGGCCAGATCGCCGGCAATGTTTTGGGCCAGATCGGCAATCATGGTCGTCGTGCAGATGACCGTAATTTTCTTTCTGGAGTCGCCGTTTTGCCCGCCCTTGGTATCGGTTTCATCCGAAGTGCTACACCCGGCAAGCAGCGTGGTGAGCACGAAAACCACGCAAATTCTTCTACTTTCCACCCTGATTTTCGCCATTTCGGCCTCGGCCTCCGTCAATTTCTCTTTTTGATACGGCTTTAAAACCTAATTTTTTGACTAATCAAAATCAAGGCCCGGCAAATTCCGATTGTTTTTTGGCAGTCTTGCAGAATCGTGCTGCCCGATAGCCCTGAGAACTGCGAGAGGGGCCCGTAAAGGGTGCGGGTGGCGGGCTGGCCTGACGTCAAAAGTTGACCACCCGACCGCGTGGGGCTACATTGAATTGGCAGTCGGAGGTGGTGCAAAACGCGTTGACCGCCTTCAAACTAACGGTTTTCAAGGCCGTCTTGATCGCAGGCGAATTCAGAAATGTCCGTCACGTATTTCAAGCGCTTTCGGATGGAGATCAGCCTGGTTGGGCGTGATTTTCCCGTCGAGAACCTGCTGGACGGGTATCGGCTGCACGAGTGGGACGACGCTCTGTTGGACTTTCATGCCGAAGTGAAGTACCGCAGCTTTGAATCCGAAATCGATGCGAATGTTTTTCCCTGTTTGGGCGAAAGCGACGGTTGCCATCGTCTGATGAAAGAGATTGCGGCCAGGAACGGTTTCCTCGGCCCGGCAACTTGGCTGGTCAGTTGGCAGCGGTGCCCCGGCGAACCGATTGAGTTCTGCGGTACGGTTCAAGGCATTCGTGACCGAAAGGGTTTTGGAGCCATTCAAAACTTGGGCGTTGTACCCGAGCACCGTGGCCAAGGGCTCGGCGTAGTCCTCTTGGCCAGTGCGCTGGCCGGTTTTCAACAATGCGGTCTTCGCAGAGCTTATTTGGAAGTGACCGCGAAGAACAAAACAGCAATCCGGATTTACCAGCGGATGGGGTTTATGCGCGTCAAGACGGTTTATAAGGCTGTCGATTTGGGACGCACCGTGGCTCGCGTCTAGCAACGACTTCAAACGAGTTGAGCACGCTTCGCACATGTGATCGACGCAACAGTCTCCGCTGCGTATGTCTGAACAATGGTATTACAGTCTCGACGGGCGGGAATTGGGGCCGGTTGGGGCTGCCCAGCTCAGGCAGCTTGCCGAGGATGGTTCGATCAAGGCAACGGATCTTGTTTGGCGTCAAGGAATGGACGACTGGGCTCCAGCCGGCCAAGTGAAGGGGCTGGTCGCGGCGTTTGTTCCCGATGCGCCGCCGTCTCGAGGCGGGACAAAGAACGCCCCAGTCACCGACGCAGAGGGCGATACCGATGCGGCCGAAAACTATCGAAATCGAAAGGGCGCTGATCTGTTTCAACTCGTCGAACATCGTTGCAAAATCGCACAGTGGCTTTTGATTCTCGGCATTGTCTTTGTATTGACGGCGCGCGGTTGCGACGGATTGGGAACACGTAACGTCAGTCGGATCACCGCAAAAGCCGAGTTGGTTAAGAGCCAATTTGAAGATGAGTGGGACGCGAAGGCGCAGGCAATTCAGAACGAAATC
>JAYGDO010000645.1:0-14420 GCA_046582885.1 Pirellulales bacterium
CGGCTTCTCTGTTTAGAGTTGCTCTCTTCGGTCGGTAACCGCGATGCGGAAGTGCAGGGGTCTGCTGGACACATCGAATGTCGTCAATGTGATATGCTAGCGACGCAGTGGCGATATTTACGTCTTGGGAAAGCTTTAACGTTTTGACGCAGTCTGTCATTGAACTTCAGGATGTCAGTTATTGGGCGGGTGGTGCCCCAATTCTCGATACGGTTTCCTGGCGAATCGAGAAGGGCGAGCACTGGACGATTCTGGGACCCAATGGTGCGGGCAAGACGACCCTGTTGCGGATCGCTTGCGGCCAGTTGTGGCCCAACCGGGGTGGTCGGGTCTTGCGTTTGGGCAGGCGACTGCTGGACTTGCGCGAGTTGCGGCGAAGTATGGGTTGGGTTTCCAACCGGCTCGCCGCGCAGATTCCGCCCTACGAATGCGCGAGAGATACGGTCGTATCCGGATGCGTGGCGCAAGTCGGCCTAAAGCCCACCCTGCGCGGCCCGAGGCCCTCCAGCGTTGACTACGAAAGAGCCGATCAGTTTTTGAAGGACTTGGACTGCGGTCGTTTTGCCGATCGTCCTTTTGGCGTTTTGTCCCAAGGAGAACAGCAAATGGCCCTGATCGCACGGGCCCTGATGAGTTTGCCGCTGTTAATTTTTTTGGATGAACCGTGTGCGGGACTCGACCCTGGAGCACGGGAACGATTCCTGGCGACCATCGACCGGCTGGCGACGAACAGCGGCGTGCCGAGTCTGATTCTGGTAACGCATCACATCGAAGAGATCATGCCGGCATTCGAAAACGTACTCGTGATGCGGGAAGGAGCGATTGCCGCACGGGGCGCGACAAAAGATGTGTTGGATGAGGAGTCGCTAAGTGCATTGTATGGCGTGCGGATCAAGGATGTCGTTTATCGCGACGGGCGGTTGTGGCCGATGTTTTAGCGGGCCTGCTTTCCTTGGCGGGTTGAGAACCGATACGATCTTAACGCCTCGTCAATGGCCGTCAAAGTACCGCCCAGGCCGCCGTGGATGACCGCATCTGCAAGGTGATCCAGCGGGGTCGGATCGCGGTTGATGATCACCAGCCTGCTGCCCGAATGCTTGGCGAGCTGTGGCAATCCGGCCGCCGGCTGAACGACCAGCGACGAACCGAGAGCAAAAAACAGCGCGGCCCCCTGCGCCCAGTTCGTCGATTGGTCCAGGACTTCGCTGTCGAGCTGCTGGCCAAACGAAATCGTGGCGTGCTTCAGCAGGCCTTCGCACTTTGGGCAATTCGGCGGACAGTCGTGTTGAAGAAATGCTTGAATTTTCCCGTCTGCATCAAATCGCGCGTTGCATTGGAGGCAGGCGACTTCCCGCGCCGTACCGTGGACCTCCAATACGGAATTGCTGCCGGCGAGTTGATGCATGCCGTCGATGTTTTGCGTGATCACACCACGTAGAATTCCGGTCGATTCCCACGAGGCGAGCACCCGATGAGCGGCATTCGGTTCGGCATTGGTAAAACCGGTGTGTGCTTCCGCCTTTTGCCGCCAGTATTCGTGGCGGGCTTCAGCGCTGCGAAGAAACTCGTCGTAGTAAACCGGCTGCGAATTGGCCCAGACCCCGCCCGGCGAACGAAAATCAGGAATACCGCTCTCGGTACTAATGCCGGCGCCGGTGAACGCCACCGTCGACGGGGACTCGCATATCCATTGGGCGATTTGGTCGGGCGTTGCCGTCATCGCCCTAGGCCAGGGCCGTGGATTCTGCGGCGACTTCCTGCAGGATGGCGCCGGCCCGCCCGGCGCCGTCGGCCGGCAGATTCAAATGCGTCACTGCCCGGATCATGGACGGACCGAGATTCAGCATCAGTAATCCTCGCTGTTTCAGTCGTTCAACAAACTCCGCCGCGGTGCCGAGAGAGTCATCAACGTAAAAAATAACGATGTTGGTGTCCGGTTCCTCGGGCTGGAGTTCCAGGCCGTGAATGCCGCGAATTGCGGCGGCGAGCTGGCTTGCGTGTTCGTGATCCTCCGCAAGCCGATCGACATGATTTTCGAGCGCGTACAGTGCGGCGGCCGCGATGATCCCTCCCTGCCGCATGCCGCCGCCAAGCGCTTTGCGCCGCCGGTGCGCCTTCTCGATAAATTCTCGGGGGCCCGCCAAGGCCGAGCCAACCGGCGCGCCGAGACCTTTTGAAAAGCATACGCTGACGGTATCGAAATGCTTCGCCCAATCCCGCGGGCAGATGCCGGTAGCTACGACCGCGTTAAACAGTCTCGCCCCGTCCAGATGCGCCGCCAGCCCATTCTCGTGAGCCCACGCGCAGATGTCTGCAACGTGTTCGTATGGCTGAATTCTGCCGGCACCGCGATTGTGGGTGTTCTCCAAACATACCAGCCGCGTCCGCACCTGGTGCGCGTCGATGGGGCGAATCGCGCCGTGGAGCTGTTCGGGACGCAACACGCCGTGTTCTCCGTCGATAGTCCGCACGGCAACGCCGCCAAGCTGCGCGTACGCACCTTGCTCGTAATTGTAAATATGGCATCCCGTTTCGCAGATGAATTCGTCGCCCGGTCCGCAGTGGGAAAGGACCGCCGCCTGATTTGACATGCTGCCGGAGGGAACGAACAAGGCCGCCTCCTTGCCGAGCACCTCCGCGACACAATCCTGAAGACGGTTGATCGTTGGGTCTTCTCCAAAAACGTCGTCACCAACCTCGGCCGCCGCGATCGCGTCGCGCATTGGGGGCGTCGGTTGCGTCAGCGTATCGCTGCGATAATCGAGAACCTCGTTGCTCATTGATTGGTCCCTGTTGTGAATGGCGGTCGTCTAACCGGATGCCACGGTCGGGTCAGCCTGACGTCCGTGTCGAGGTGGCCGGCCTACGGCTATGGTTAAACGGAGCGGGCTCTTTCGTTTCGACCCACAAGCAGTCAGAATGACTTGGACTGCATGGATTGCAGTCTATTCCGAAGACAAACCGGAGACTAGTCCCAGAGAGCAAGCGGTCGACGGGCGGCAGTCGGTTTTTTGAGCGACTGACCGCCGAAAGTTAATCGCAGACAGTGAACAATGAATCTACAACGAATTGATTATCGCCGTGACGATGTAGCTGCGGCCGTGCGGATTATCCGCGAGCGGTTGAGCGTGCGGGGCGATGTGGTGAGCGAGGCGGGTCGACAGCGAACTATCGATGTGTTCGGCGAGCCGCTCTTGCCACGGCAGGTCGTGCAGCGGATTTGTAACGATGTGCGGCAACAGGGGATCGATGCGGTGTTGGATTATTCCGCGCGGATTGACCGGGCGGAATTGACGGCGGGTTCGCTGCGCGTGCCGGCAGGTGACTTGGAGCAAGCCCACGCCGAGGCCGAACCCGAATTTCTCGATACGATCCGCAAAATTCGCGACAATGTTTTGCGGTTTCAGCAGGCCATTCTTAATCGCGATGTGCGAATCGACGTTCCTGATGGCGGCTTTTTGCAGCAGCGCTATCTGCCTTTGCGACGCGCGGGGATCTGTGTTCCCGGCGGCGCGGCGGCATATCCGTCGACGGTATTAATGACGGCTGTGCCGGCACAGGCGGCCGGCGTCGAACAATTAGCGGTTATCGCTCCGCCGACACCTTTCGGTGCCTACAACAAGGACCTGCTGGCAACCTGCCATGAGATCGGCATCCGCGAAGTTTATCGCCTCGGCGGCGCCCAGGGTGTCGCGGCGCTGGCCTACGGCGTTGATGGAATCGAACGAGTTGACAAAATCGTCGGCCCCGGAAATCTGTTCGTTGCGCTCGCCAAACAGCACGTCTTTGGCGACGTTGCTATCGATTCGATCGCCGGTCCTAGCGAAGTGGTCGTGGTCGCCGATGAAACAACGCGGCCCGATTTTGCCGCTGCGGATTTGATCGCGCAGGCCGAACATTCTCCCGGGGCCGGCTTCCTGATTACCGCGAGTGAACGCGTTTGGCAGGAAACGGCGGCCGAAATCGAACGTCAACTCGAGACGCTCGATCGCGGCGATCTGGCCGGCAAAAGCCTGGAGGATTTTGGAGCCTTAATCCTGACCGAGGACGATACAGCCTCCGTTCGCCTGACCAACGACATTGCGCCCGAACATTTGCACATCGCCACCGCAGACGCCGAGAGTCGTCTTTCGGACTACGTCAACGCCGGTGCGATATTTCTCGGCCCTTATTCTCCGGTTGCTGTGGGCGACTACGTTGCCGGCCCTTCACATGTTTTGCCTACCGGGGGAACCGCACGATTCGCCGGCGGTCTGTCGTCAAATGACTTTCTCCGCGGCGGTAGCGTGATCCAATACTCGCAGGCGGCGCTGAACGCAGTTGCGGCCGATCTGGGACGTATGGCTGGGAAAGAAGGCCTTACCGCCCACGCTGCCAGTGTCGACGTTCGGCTTGGTTAGCTGCCGATCCGCTTTAGTACGGTGTCGATCGTCTCTCGGAGTACTTGGCCGCTTTTGCGGATGCCCTGGACCTCTTTCGGCCAAAGCTCGATCTCCTGGTGGTTTGCCACACCGCTACGGCCAATCACGGTCGGGACGGATAGCGACACATCGCGGATGCCGTAACAACCATTTTGCACACTGGATACCGGCAGAACATGCTGGCGGTCCAAAGCGATCGACTCGATGACGTCTTGGATGGCGATGCCGACGGCGAAGCCCGCGCCGCCCTTCTTTTTAATCACTTCTGCGCCGGAGCCTTTGGTGCGGGTGAAAAGTTCGCCGGCCGTATTCGTAGTCCAGCCCGGATACTTTTCCAACGGCAGGCCGTTGATCGAAGCGCTGGACCAAATTGGAACCATACTGTCGCCATGTTCTCCCAGAATTAATGCTTTGACTTGTGTGGGCGGTACTTTGAGGTGCCGGGCGATGAAACTGCGGAAGCGGATCGTGTCGAGTTGCGTGCCGAGTCCGATGACCTGGGAGCAAGGCAGATCTAGCCTTGTCGCAGTTAAATACGTTAACACATCAACCGGATTTGAGACGACAAAGGCGATCGCGTCGGGCTTCGTTCCCGACGATTTGATGGAGTCAAGAATCTTTATAAACAGATCGACGTTGCGGTTGATTAAATCCAACCGGCTTTCATCCGGCTGGCGCCGTAAGCCGGCGGTGATACAGATGACGTCTGAATCGGCGACATGTTCATAGCCGCCCGCTGTGATGATTTGGTCCGAAATGCTGGGCCCGCCGTGCAGCAGGTCGAGCGCCTGGCCTTCGGCCAGATCCGAATTGATATCCAGTAAGGCAATTTCGCGAACGATTCCACCTGTTTGCAGCGCAAACGCAGCGCATGATCCAACCAATCCGCCGCCACCGATGATGCTTACTTTCATGATAAGGTTCCAAACTTAAAAATGGTGTTCTCGTTTTGGGTCTCTGCCTCTGGATAGTGCGCCCGGGGCGCGGGCCGAAACGGTCAATTCTGCTGTAAGGCCGCCACCACACGGTCAGTGACTGCTTGAATCAACGCTTCCTGGTCGACCGATATCGGAGGTGCGTCGTTGGTGTCGCCGGCGTGCCGGCCTGGTGTCGGTGGCGGAGGATCGAAGGCCCGGCGCTCGATGCCCGCTTCATCCCAGCCGTCTCGAAAAATGTCGTTCGCACACAGATCGCAGTTTTCCATTTCCTTTTGGTTGCGAGGGTCGGCGAAGCCCCATTTGTCTTTTAAATCTAAGAGCGCGCGTTCCTTGTCCGCGGGCAAATAGTTAACTTTGCCGAGGCTGCGTGCCATCAATAGCATCTGGCAATAAGCGTCGAGAATTTCGGTCCACCAATAGGCTCGTTCGACCGACTCTCCAAAACTCACGGTGCCATGATTCGCTAGGATTACGACGTTGGTTTTCTTGACCACGGGAATAATGGTGTCGGCGAATGCCTGGCCGCCGGGCGTTTCGTAGCGCGTGATGGGCACGTCGCCGAGAAACACCTCCACCTCGGGCAAGACGCATTGAGGAATCGGCTCGCGGGCGATGGCAAAGGCCGTGGCGTGCGGCGGGTGACAGTGGACGACGCTCTTGATATCCGATCGCTCATTATAAATCTGCAAATGTAGCAGCGCCTCGCTGCTACGCTTTTTGATGCCGGCCAGCTGCTTGCCGTCTTTGTCAATCAGGCAGATGTCCTCAGGTTTTAGAAATCCTTTGCAGTGCATGGTTGGCGTGCAGAGAAATTCATTCTCGCTGAGTCGGTATGTGATGTTGCCATCGTTGGCCGCCGCAAACCTGCGGTCGTAAATCCGCCGACCGATATCGCAGATTTCCATCTTGATTTTATGGGCGTTAATCACGGTGTTGCTCCTTGTAGTGGTCGGTGCATTTTGTGGGCCAAGGCAGGCGGTACGCCGAATGCGCCGGCTACGTTGCAGAGGGGTCAATATTGATTTTGTCCAGGATCGCCGCGTTGTAGGCGTCGACGGGTTTGATTTCCGGATAAAACGGTGCGGCTGCTTCGCTCGATTCGCTCAACGCGATCTGGCTGCCGTTGCCCGCGCCGAGTTCGTCGTAGAGCACCACCACGTCGGCCTGCGGAGTGGAGTTGCCGAGCAAGTCGTCGAGCGATAGCGGCAGGGCCAGGCGAAATGTCCCGCCACCCAGGCTTGGGTGACTGCGGTTTAGCGTGACCGTTCCGATGATTTCTGCGATTCGCATTGTTTTATTACTCGTTTGTTTGGCCTCGAGGCAAAAGAGGATTGCGTCAATCAAAATCGGGCGAGAGGCAATTTGAGTTGAGTCGCGGTTAAGCAAACTGTGCCGGAGCGCGTGGCGGTCCAGCGTTGTAAAGTTCCCTGATTATTCGTACCAATTCAAAACCGTTCGGACCCTGAGGAGCGATAACGAGCAGGTTGACACCGATCGACGTGACGGCTTCTCGCACGTCTGCGACATTGCCCGCACGTGCGGCCCGCACCTGCGGGTGGCGGTTCGCATGACATAAAGCCGTGGTTGTCTGGTTTGTCAGCAGTATGCCGATGTCAATTTCAGCGACGAGTTGTCCGGCGAGTTGTTCGGTTGAGCGTTGGACGGTTGCTCCCGGTATGCTCTCTACTTGGATATCGTTGCGACGCAGCGCGTCGATCAAGTCAGTGCTGTCAAAGTTTATTTCACCCGTGGTCAGTGCGAGTCGTACCGTCGGCGATTCGCCGTGCCCAGGATCGACGGTGGCGACGGCAATGTTGTTTTCCGTCAGAAAATCCTGCGCAGCGGGGGTGACGACAGCTCCGCTCGGGACGGTAATTTTCTTGGAGTTCGTCACTTGGTTTTTTAATAGTTCGAGGCTGATTACCCGATCGACAATCGTCACGTTGTCCGCCGTTGGCGTACTCCCGTTGTGCCGATTCAAATGCGAGAGGACTTCCCGGACAAGTTGGTCGATGTCCATCTCTACCATTAGTCGCAAATCCCTAAAATCGTCCAGCGGACAGGCGTTGTGTTGTCTCCGAGCAGTTCGCGCGTTCTTCGCCCGTCGCTGGAGATCATGACCCGCTGGCCCACGCCGGTGCCCAAGGCATCGATGGCAAGTACCGGATCGCCATCGGGCGTTTCACCGTCGGCTGAAAGAACGTTTATCAGCATCAATTTCCAGCCGACCATGGACTGGTGTTTAACGGTTGCGGTGGCTGAGCCGATGACTTTTGCTAGTTGCATGTTGTTGCCTTAATGTTGTCGCCCTTCCCGAGGCTGTTTCTCTCAAGCAGGGAGAATTACGGATTCCTGCCGAGAATGCACAGATCGTCGATCAGTGAGCAACGACGTTCACGCGTAAAGGTGAGCGGTGTTGTCACGCCCTCGCCGGTCGGCGTGGCGATCGAAAACGACAAATATCCTTCGCCCCCCAGTCCCAAACTCGACATGCAGGGGCCGTTTTTTACGAACAGTGTGGTGTCCATCACGCGGCCCATGTTGGTCATGTTGCGTACGTTGTTCGAGTGGATGATCGCTGTGTGGCCGAAGCCGTGCTCGTAGTGCCGCGCTTTTTCGATTGCTTCTTCGACATCTCGACAGCGGACGAATGGCAGAAACGGCATCATCTGTTCGACCGTAACGAACGGGTTGTGCTCGTCTGTTTCGCCGAACAGCAATTCCGTCCCTGCGGGGACCGACTTGCCGATGCCGGCTGCCAGCACGGATGCGTCTTGGCCGAGAAACTCTTTCGCTGGGGCGTCGTGTTTCTGCTCGTTACCGGCCGGAGTGATGGCGACGCGTGTGAGCGCTTCGACTTCCCCCGCATCGAGCCGAACTGCGCCGGCCCGTTCCATCGCACTTAACAGTTGGTCGAAAACCTGATCGACGACGAAGACCTCTTTTTCCGCGATACAGAGTAAGTTGTTGTCGTACGCGGCGCCCTGGATAATCGCGCGGGCTGCTCGGTCGAGATCGGCGGTTTCGTCGACCACGACCGGTGGATTTCCCGGGCCGGCGACGATGGCACGTTTGCCGCTGTTCAAGGCGGCACGGGCGACCATGGGGCCACCGGTGACGCAAATTAGTTTGACGTCGCGGTGGCTAAAGATCGCATTTGCCGACTCTAGCGTCGGTTCGACGATTACACAGATCAGATTGTCGATACCCAAATCGCGAAAAATGGCCTCGTTGAAACGCCGCACTCCTTCGGCCGCGACCCGCTTGCCGCTGGGGTGCGGATTGACGACGAGTGTATTTCCACCGGCAATCATGCTGACCGCGTTGCCCGTGATCGTAGGCAGTGAGTGCGTCACAGGTGTGATGCAGCCGATCACGCCAAATGGCGCATGCTCGATCACCGCCAAGCCGTGATCGCCGCTGAAAACTTCGCTGCGGATGAATTCGATGCCGGGCGTCCGCTCGCCGAGCGTCTTGAGCTTCTCGATTTTGTGTTCGAGCCGCCCGATCTTCGTTTCTTCCATCTCCAGGGTACCCAGTTCGACACACTGGTCGATCGAGATGCGGCGGATATGTTCAATGATGCGGCCCCGGTCCTCCATGGTCCGCTGGCTGAGTTGCTCAAATGCCTCGCTGGCCGCAGCGACAGCGTCATTGACATCCGTGAAAATGCCTCGCCGGCCGTCGTGGCTGTTGCCGGTGCAGCCGCAGGCTGGTTGCGCGACATTGGAACAGTCGCAATCGTTTGCGGCCGGTGCATCATTCGCGGCAAGCCGTGTAAGTACCTGTTGGACGACGTGGCGAATTTGGTCTTCGCTGGTTTGTAATGTGGTTTGCATGGTGGTTTGTCCGTTGTTCCGGGGGATGTTCGATCCTCCCAGGTGTTAATTCTCTCGTTTGTAGACACAGTTTGATTCGACATGCATGCTGTCGACGATGCCGACAATAACGGCGTCGATGGGCAAGTTCTTCGTCTCCGGCGTCATGCGGGCGCTCGAGCCCTGTGTGATTAACACGTATTCGCCTTCGCCTGCGCCGACGGTGTCGATGGCGACAAAAGTCCGGCCGGTTGTCGATAGCGCCGAGCGGGTTTGCGCATCCAGTCGGTACGGTTCGACAACCATCAGTTTATGGCCGACAACCGACTCGACTTTTTGAGTGGAAACAACAGATCCGGTTACTTTTGCAACAAACATAATTTACTTTCTAGGGTAGGCCGTTCAGTTTTTCGTAAACTTGCCGCGCCACAACGAGTTCCTCCTTTGTCGGCACGATCCAAATCTGGGTACGGCTGTCTTCGCCGCTGATTCTGGCTTCGCCGCGTGCGGTCTCGTTAGCTGTTGCGTCGATGCGAATGCCCAGTTCCGTCAGATCGGCACAAACCGCCGCCCGAATGTCCGCGCCGTTTTCACCAATGCCGCCGGTGAAGACGATCGCGTCGGCGCCGCCCAATTCGACCAACATCCACCCCAGGTACTGTCGAATGCTGGAAATAAATGTATCGAGCGCGAGCTCTGCGCTTTGGTTGCCGGCATCGGCTGCTTCGCGCAAATCGCGCAAATCGCCGCTTACTCCGCTGATCCCCAGGAGTCCGCCCCGGCTGGCCAATTGCAGCAGCACTTCCTCGTGCGAAAGCCCCGTGCGGTCCATGATCAACGGCACGGCGAAGGGGTCGAAATCACCGACGCGGTTATTCTGCGGTAGTCCGGTCTGCGGGCTGACACCCATGCTCGTGGCAACGCTTTGGCCGCTGCAGATTGCCGTGATGCTGCTGGACCCGCCGAGATGGCAGGAGATGACCCGCAAGTCGTCGCGACCAAGAATTTCGGCGATCCTGCCGGCGATGTAACGGTGACTCGCACCGTGAAAGCCAAACCGTCGAATCTGAAATTCTTCGTCCCACTGCTTCGGAATACCATAAGTGCGATTGCGGCGTGGAATCGATCGATGGAAATCCGTTTCGAATGCCGCGATCAACGGAATCTCGGGCAATTCCGCCCGCATCTGCCGCATGGCGGCGATGTAGGGTGGATTGTGCGCCGGCGCGACGCGATTCATGCCGGCCATCGCCGTCAATACATCTTCGTCAACAATCTGCACGCCGCTGAGTTCCCCGCCGTGAACCGCCTTGAAACCGATCGCGGAAACTTCGGCCGCGTCAGCGAGGCATCCGTGCTCGACGTCGGTCAACTGCATTAGGCATCTGCGAACCGCTTCGGCATGGTCCGGTACGGTCGCTATTTTCTCGTCCGTCCAGCCGCCGATGTCGACCGTGCAAAGGCCTTGCCCGCCACCGATCCGTTCGATGCCTCCGCGCGCCAGTTGCGCCTCGCCCGGCATGTCGAACAGCCGATACTTGAAACTCGTCGAACCGAGATTCGCCACTAGAACTTTCATGTTCCAATTGAGCCGATCTGTTTATTTCAAATAGGCGTCAACAAGTCCATCGGCCGGCCTGGCAATGACATGGCTGGAAACCAGTTCGCCAAGCTGCGTTGCTGCGTTGGCTCCCGCTTCAACCGCGGCGCGGACGCTGCCGACATCGCCTTGCACGACGGTGGTCATGTAAGCACCGCCAATCTGGATGCGTTTTATAACCTGCACGTTTGCGGCCTTGGCCATGGCGTCGGTCGCCTCCACTAGGGGTACAAGTCCTCGGGTCTCAATCAAACCAATTGCGTTTTCCATCGGGTTGTCCTTTCATGTTGAACGAGGTTGTCACTTAGGATTTCGCGGCCGCCTTTTGGGGCGCTGCCGGGCCGAGCGCGATGTCGACGTCCTCGTGCGGGCGGGGAATAACCTGCACACTGACGACTTCGCCAATGCGACTGGCAGCGTTCGCGCCGGCGTCGGTGGCGGCTTTCACCGCAGCCACGTCGCCGGACACAAAAGCCGTTACCAGGCCGCTGCCAATCTTGTCCCAGCCAAGGAACTGGACGTTAGCCGCTTTCATCATTGCGTCGGTCGCTTCGACCAGGGACACAAAGCCCTTGGTCTCGACCATGCCGAGCGCTTCTTGTACCTTTGCCATCGTTGGGTCTCCGGAGGGGTAAAGTAATTTCCAGTTATTGCTTGAGTAATTCACATTTTGTCGCGCGATCTAGGGCGGCAGCGTTGCCTTCGTCGGTGTCCAGGTGGACTTCCAGTTTGCTCGTCTCATCGGCGCGGACGAGCAGGTCTTTCAAGACAACCGTGCATGATGATTCGATAAGCAGACTCATCCGGTCGCCGTTTTGCACGCCGTAATGGCGGGTGTGGCTCTGGTTCATGTGAACATGTCGTTCGGCACGGATGACACCTTGTTCGAGTTCAACGACGCCGGCCGGCCCGACCAAAACGCAACCCGGCGTGCCGTCGAGTTTGCCACTGGCGCGAACCGGTACGTCGATTCCGAGCGAAATGGCATCGGTGAAAGCGAGCTCCACTTGGCTGTGCGGCCGCGTTGGCCCCAGCACGCGGACCGACGATAGCATCCGCCGTCGCGGGCCGACGACCATTACCGTTTCTTCGGCCGCGTAGAAACCGTCTTGGTAAAGATCTTTCATCGGCATAAGCGTCCGGCCCGGACCGAAAAGGGTTTCGACATCCTCGTCGGTCAAATGACAATGCCTAGCGGAAATGCTCACAACCAGGTTCGGTTCGCCAGCCGCCTCACCGGTTGCGGACTGCATGACAATTTCGCGAACGATTTGCTCGACGGCGCTTCGGTCAATTGAGGTTGCCACCGCCATATTGCGTGCCCTTAGTTAACTTTTGCTTCGTTGACCGGCCCAGCGACGGTTACCCGCACTCCGGCTTCTGCTAGCGACGTCTTCCAGCGTTCTTCGACTTCGTGATCCACCACCACGTGGTTAATTTCCGCAAGGTCACAAAGCCGCGCCAGGCTGCTGTGCCCGAATTTGGTGCTGTCGGCGACTACGATCACTTCATCACCCGCTTCGAGCATTGCCCGCTGCGTTTCGACCTGCAGGATGTTGCTGTTGTAGAAACCCCGCTGGCTTACAGCTGCTACGCTGATGATCGTGTGCCGCACATTCAGGTCTGCCAGCATTGCGTTGGCGTAGGGTCCCAGCGTTACACCCGTTCGCAAATGAATGTTGCCGCCGATCAATACCAAATCGCTGTCGGACTCCGACGCGAACAGATTCGCGACCGGCATTGAATTTGTGACAATCTGTAGCGGTCGCCCAACGAGCAATTGGGCGACCTCGTAGGTGGTACTCCCACCATCGAGCAACAAGGTATCGCCATCTTCGATTAAGTCCGCCGCCCTGCGGGCGATCGCCCGTTTCTTGTCCCAGTGAGAATCTTGCCGATCCTTAAAATGCGGGAACTGTGGAGACTCACCCGTATAAAACACACCGCCGTGAGTTCGTTTGGCGTAGCCGATATCTTCCAGGTGTTCCAAGTCGCGGCGGATGGTCGATTCAGAAACCTGCAGTTCACCGGCCAACTCGGGCAAGGACGCAAATCCTCGCGAGCGAACCATATCCAGCAATTGACTGCGACGATCTTCCGCGATCATTTCTCTGAAACACGCTTATTCAACGGTGGGCAACACCTAGAAAGAAAGAATACCCCCATTATCTGATAGATAATGACGAAATACAAGCGGCATAAGTGCGAGAAAGATCTCACATTGTGCGCATTTGGATTGGCGTGAATAATCGATCATCGACAGAAATACAGAATTGGATCGCCGGTTGAGCCGCAACATTATGTTCAGTAATAAGTTACGACCCAGGGGCTATCAATTTTCCCAGAAGTGATTAAAAATCTCCCTGAGGAGGATCGATCATCCATGTCTAAGAATGCGTATTTGGGCATCGACCTAGGTGCGGAATCCGGACGGACCATCGTTGGAGTGCTGGAAGATGACCGGCTGGAATTGCACGAAACGCATCGCTTTCGACATTTACCCTGTGAATTGCCGACCGGGCTGCACTGGGATCTAACGGGAATCTGGCGAAACATCCTTGAAGGTGTCCGGCAGTCGATTTGCTGGTGCCACGAACACGACGTGCGACTTAAATCGTTGGGAGTCGATGCCTGGGGGGTAGATTGGGCGCTGATTGGTGAGCGGGGCGAATTGTTCGGACTGCCGCATTGTTATCGCGACGAATGCCATTTTCGAGCGTATGACGATACGCTTGAACTGGTCGGCGGTAAGAGGATCTACGAGGCGACCGGCATTCAGCTGATGGCGTTGAATACGCTGTTTCAAGTCATCGCGCGGCAAAAATCTGAGTCGGCGTTTCTGGAGAAGGCCTGGAGGTTGCTCTTTATGCCTGACCTATTCCATTTATTTTTCACGGGCAACGCTGTTGTCGAGGCGACGATCGCCTCGACCTCGTCGATGACGGACGCTACGACGGGGCAATGGGCGAACGAGTTTCTGCAGTCGCTTGAGCTGCCCACGCACGTGCTGGGTCAGATCGCGCCGACGGGAACGATCGTCGGAGAATTGTTGCCGCATGTGGCGAGCCACGTCGGCGCTCCCGAGGGACTCAAAGTAGTTGCTCCGGCTTCGCACGACACAGCGGCTGCGGTTGCCGCTGTTCCGGCTGAAGAGGGCAGCGAGTGGTGCTATGTTTCCAGCGGGACGTGGTCGCTGATGGGCGCGGAATTGTCGGAGCCCTGCCTGACGGACGCGGCACGCGAGGCGAACTTTACCAATGAGGGCGGAGTGGGCGGCTCAATCAGGTTCTTGAAAAACATCATCGGCCTGTGGCTCGTTCAGGAATGCCGTCGTGCCTTCGAAAAGGAAGGTAGCGAAATCGACTACGATAAGTTGACCGCAGCCGCGGCGAAGGCGGAGCCCTTTCGAACCATCCTCGACCCGGATCACGAACCATTCTTGCGGCCGGGCGACATGCCCGGGAAAATTGCGGAATTTGCGCGGGCGACAAATCAGCCGGAGCCGAACGACCAGGGACAATTCGTTCGAGCGTGCCTGGAAACATTGGCGCTGACGTATCGGCGGACGCTGAATCGGCTCGAAGAGGTGGCCGGCAAGCGGTTCGACGTATTGCACATTGTGGGAGGCGGCGGCCGAAACGAG
>JAYGDO010000004.1:0-5048 GCA_046582885.1 Pirellulales bacterium
CGCTAAGGCACGTGACCGTGACACCGCGACTCAGACCAAACCGACCGAGCCGCCACGGCGGCTTACTTGGGTCTCAGCATTGTTCCCCGAAGAAGAAAAGCAAACGCTGAAGATTCAACCCGACAGACTGGCACAACAACGGGCGTACGCCAACGACCGAAAATATCGGGAAATCCGCCTTACGGGGGCGGACGACGGGGACGTCGGCGGCACAGAAAACCATGCGGGCCTGAGGTGACTCAAATTTCCGATGACCACAAGACGTAATTGCTTCTGTGCGATAATTCTTCTGGCCAGCGCACTAACCGGATGCGTTGGATATCAGTTCGGTGCACGGTCGATGTTTCCTCAACACGTCCTCACCGTGCATGTTCCTGTGTTTGACTCAGAGACATTTCGCCGGGGGATGGGCGAATGGCTGACGGAGGCGGTCGTCAAAGAAATCGAATCTCGGCCCGGATACAAGGTTGTTGGCCGTGCGCGGGCGGACATGATTCTTGAAGGAAGACTGATTGGTAACACGAAACGGGTTTTAGTCGAGAATCCTGACGATCAGCCGCGCGATATCCAGGTGAGCGGTAGAGTGCAGGTTCGTTGGGTGAACAACCGAGGTCAAGAAGTCGTGCCGACGACGGAAATCTCCGTGCCGGCACTGCTGAACGAAGTGCAGTTTGCGACCAGCCTGGTACCCGAAGTCGGCCACTCAAACGCGACCGCTCAGCAAAAGGTGATTCAGCAGCTCGCTAAGCAGATCGTAGCGACCGCAGAAATTCCGTGGTAGACGTTTGGGTTCTCCGATGGCGAACAGATATACGGGATGTTTTCCGGGTTCCCGGAAAAAGGAGCAAAGCGACAGCGAACCCAAGGCCGGCTGATGAGAAGTAAAGGCATGTTGGCGAATGCCTGCTGACATACGTCGTTAAACTGAGAGGAGCGTCGCCGCGTACGCTCGGCTCGCAACGCCTGTCGCACCCCGCGTTGCAGAATCGAGCTTGCGGTTACTTTGTTCTCGGGTTGGCAGCGCACCACTGGAAAAACGCATTTTCGCAGTCTATTCCTATGGCATTTTTCTGGAGTCGTGCCGGAAGATTTACCGATTATACCGGTTGTACCGTCTGCACAAGACAGCCAACCTGAGCGAAAGAAGCACGCATGTCACTTGTCCGTAATCCTCAGGAATCCGGTAGGAAGTGCTGTACCTGCGGCGGTGACCGGTTTCGCCTATTACACGAATGGGAAACCGACCATCCGCGGAACTCGGCTAACATTCCACTCAGTGTTTGGCAGTGCCAATGTGGCTTGGCGATGTTGCATCCGATACCGACCGCCGAGCAATTGCCTGCCAGCGGCGATTGGTGGACCGAGGAAAGGCAGTTCCTAAAGCGCCGTGCTTGGATCAAGACAATTCGCAAGCCGCTGCAAAATCTGATCTTTGGGGAACAGAAAATGCGGTTTGTGCGACAAACACGACGCGCCATCGCTGCGGGCAAGTTGCTGGACATTGGCTGCGGATCTGGATCGCTTTTGCGACACGCAAAGCGCTGGTTCAAGTGTGAAGGCGTCGAGCCGTCGGCCGGTGCCGCCACAGAATGCAGAAAGCAAGGGCTGGAAGTAACAAATGGATTCTTTGAGGACGTCGATCTTCCGGCCGAGTCCTACGACGTTGTTACGATGTACGCCGTCCTTGAACATGTTTACGATCCGGTCAAAGTTCTCAGCAAAGCGAACCATATCTTGAAGCCTAATGGCATCGTGGCCATCAAAGTTCCAAAACTCTACGGCCCTGCGCATCGCATGCATGGTCGCGAGTGGAACGGGTTTCGCATCGGATATCACACTTACTTGTTCACGGGCGCAGCACTAGCTGCCGCGCTCAATGCAGCCGGCTTTGAAGTGCTCACAACTCCAAAGAGGGATCGGGCGCTCGACGATATCCTGATCCTCTGGGGAACGAAAAAAAGTTTGCCGCAGTCGAGCCGCTCCGACAAGGCAGCATAGTCGTTCGAGCCAAATTTCACTAAGGAAACTGACGCAACGAGAAAGTCGGAAATGATTCAAGCAACCTTACCGCCGAAAACACAAAACACACATGCAATTGTTGACCATATGGCCGGTGCGTTACGGAATGCGGACGCCACGGACAAGCCATTTTCCAACTTATTCGCCCAGAATATTTTCCCGCAGAATCTGTACTGCAAACTCTTGGAAAACATTCCGGATCCAGCTATGTACGAACCTATTTACGGCAAGCAACTTCCGGATGGCACGTATCCACGCACGTATTATCAGCTTGATGGCAAAGGGCTGGCGAATCTTCCGGAGCACCAGCGAGCGGTATGGGAAGTCGTGGTCGATGCTTTGTTGAGCGACGAGTTCAAAATCTCCGTATTCGCACAACTCCGGAAAGATCTGCAGTTTCGCTTTCAAACCAGGAACATCGAGTCCATCGCCGCGTCGCCGAGGCCGCGGATCGTGCGCGATACGGCCGGTTACAAAATTGATCCGCATCCGGATACCCGCAAGAAGGCCGTCACCATGATGATCTACTTGCCGAACGATCACTCCCAGCGCGAACTGGGAACGTCACTTTACCGGGTCCGGCCCAGCTTGCGGGGCCTGACATCCAATCGGGGTTGGTTCAAAGAGGTCAAACGGTTTCCTTTTCTGCCGAATAGCGGCTTTGCATTCGCCGTCAACAACTGTCTGCGCAAGAAGAGTTGGCACGGCCGCGAGCAACTTGCCGAGAATGCCGGAGAGCGGCTGTCGCTGGTGACAACATTTTATCTGCCCGGAACCGTCGAATACGTTCGCTAATCGAGTAACACGCCGGACAGGCGAAACCGCTTTTCCGCCATGACATTTACCAGTCTCGTCTTTCTGCTTTTCCTGCCGACGGTCCTCGCGGTCTACTGGTTGCTGGGCAGGCGTTCGCTGCAAAATTCTCTGCTTGTTCTGGCCAGTTACTTTTTCTATGGCTGGTGGGACGTTCGCTTTTGCGGGCTGATGCTGATTTCCAGTTTGGTCGATTTCGGCATCGGCCTGGGAATGGACCGATCTCAATCGGATCGCACGAGAAAGTGGTTACTTTGGTTGAGCATTGGCTGTAACCTCGGACTGCTTGCCGCCTTCAAATATGCGAATTTTTTCCTCGACAGTTTCCGGCAATTCGGCGATCTATTCGGCTTTAACATGTCCAGCGGAACGTTGGAAATCGTGCTACCTGTCGGCATCAGTTTCTATACGTTTCAGACATTGAGCTACACGATCGACATCTATCGTCGCCGGCTCCAACCAACCAAACATCTGGTCGATTACCTAGCGTTCGTCTCGTTCTTTCCGCAGTTGGTCGCCGGTCCGATTGAACGCGCATCACGTCTGTTGCCGCAGTTTCAGCAATCCCGGTCGTTCGATGGAGCAGCATTCGCGTGTGGTTTACGACGGATTCTCTGGGGATTTTTCAAGAAGATCGTCATTGCCGATTCGTTGGCTGGTCTGGTGACCGAGGCCTATGCGAATCCAGCCTCCGCGTCAGGCCCACAGTTATTTCTGGCGACCGTGCTATTTTCCTTTCAAATTTATTGTGACTTCAGCGCCTACTCCGATATCGCGATCGGTACCGCTCGGCTATTCAACATTCGACTTATGCAGAACTTCGCCTATCCCTATTTTTCACAGAGTCTCGGAGAATTTTGGCAGCGTTGGCACATTTCGCTTTCCACCTGGTTTCGGGACTATGTCTACATTCCGCTCGGTGGCAATCGTGGGTCAGCCGCCCGCCGCGGGTGGAATGTCGTGTTGACGTTCTTGGTGAGCGGATTGTGGCACGGAGCTGCTTGGCGATTCGTCGCCTGGGGTGCTCTACACGGTGCGACGCTGACCTGCGGCAGGCGCGGCAATCCATCCCCAGGTAAGGAACATCGGCACAAAACGACCCCGGAAGAACGCCCAGGTGGCGAGCGACTTGTGCCCACGCTAGGAACCTTGTCCCGCATGTTGACCGTGTTCGTTGTCGTTTGCCTGTTTTGGGTTTTCTTTCGCGCCAATTCGCTCGCAGACGCGCTGCTTATTTTTCAAAAGATCGTCGCCGATATTTTCAACTTCGGTGCCTATCAAGCCATTTGGCAGGGATACATTTTGCGCGGCCCGCTATTTCACGTCGCGAACGTGTTGATCGTCTTTGTACTCATTGAATGGTGTCACCGGCACATGCCGTACCCGCTACAGATCGATCACTGGCCAAAGCCCTCCAGATGGGTAGCGTATACGTTGGTGTTTTGGTTCGTTGCCGAATACGCAGACACCGCGCCGGCGAATCCGTTTATTTATTTCCAGTTTTGAAAAGTCGTACGACCGGCAACCGCACCCCCCACGGAAGGCACACATTGAGTTCACGAGTCAAAAGAGTCGGTGAAAACATCCTTACGGCCTTGCTCGTTTTGTTGACGTTGGAGGCGGCAACGCGATGTTTCTCTGAGACAGAGCCACCGATCTTCGAACGCGACAACTTGATTGGCCGCCGTTTTAGACCGT
The DNA here is from genome assembly GCA_046582885.1 of Pirellulales bacterium. GTDB lineage: Bacteria > Planctomycetota > Planctomycetia > Pirellulales > UBA7805 > JAYZEI01. Next base: position 4,531 of record JAYGDO010000004.1, read on the forward strand.
CGTTAAGCGAATACGTACACAACGCCGAATGTGGCAAAGATATTTTCATCAAAACGAACCGCTTCGGTTTTCGCGATGATGAATGGCGGCACCAGAAGCCGGTCAACACTCGTCGGGTAGCGGTGTTAGGCGACTCGTACGTTGCCGCCGAAGCCGTTAACGACGAAGGGTTGATGACGACGCATCTGCAGGATCTGCTCAACGAGGTCGATTCCGCCGCAGAGTGGGAGGTCATGAATTTCGGCATCACGGGTTCCAGCACCGGTCAACAATTGAGCCTTTATCGAGAGGTCGTGTCGAAGTTTCATCCGGATGCGGTCGTCATCGCGTTCGGTACAGGTTCCGACGTTACCGACAACAGTCGCGAATTGAGCAGTAGCCTCATTGATCGATATGATTTGGACAGCAAAGGCCGGCTACAAAAGATCCCGCCGTCGAGTACTCGGGCGACGGCTTCAAAAATGCTGGGCCAGATAAGCCGGTTCTACGTTTGGCAACAAAATAAATGGCGAGCATTA
>JAYGDO010000060.1:0-4211 GCA_046582885.1 Pirellulales bacterium
GGGTGCTGCTGGCGGTGCTGATGACGGCCCACACCACGCAGCAACAAGTCGCAGCGGGTTTGGAAGCAAATGCGTTCGATTGGTCGACGGTGGACACCCAACCCAAGCAAGCGGCCTACATCCTCAAACGACTCCAAGCGTGGCGTAATGCCGGTCGGCCGGAATCCGCCAAGAAACTTCGTGTCGTTTATTTTTATCCCCAGGACCGCCAGCCGCTGGAGAACCACCGCCTGCGTTGGGATGGCATCATGGCGGATATTCAGCAGTTCTATCGCGATCAAATGCAGCGACTGGGCTACGGCGAGGCGACGCTGGGCTTGGAAAAGCAAAATGGAAAACTCCTGCTGCACGAAGTCAAAGGCCTGGCGGGTGATGACGGTACCTACTCCTATAAGTCGGGCGGTCGGATTCACGGAGAGGTTGCAAAAGCGTTGGCGAAGAAAGGTATCGACATCAATGTGGAAACCCTGCTGATTGTCTGTGGGCTGTCGAGAACGGAAGGCAAAAAGGTAACCATCTACTCGCCCTATTACGGAATGGGGGCCGATCACAATAAGGGCGTTTGTTTCGTTGCCGATTCTGATTGGCTTTCCATCGAGGGCCTCAAGCCCGACAAGCGGGGCGTCTCTTTAATGGTCAAAGAACACCGCGGCTATGAGCCGTTTTCATTGGCACGGTTTAACACGACGTACATTGGAGGCACGATTCACGAACTGGGGCACGGATTGTCGTTGCCGCACAATCATGCAACTCGATCGGAATCAAAACTGGGCACGGCCTTGATGGGGGCGGGAAACTATACCTATCGTCAGGAATGGCGCCGTGAAGGGAAGGGGTCGTTTCTCACCAATGCGCACGCGATTCGTTTGCTCGTGCATCCGCTCTACAGCGAAGGCAAAAAACAAAGCCCCCGGTCCGCCAGTCCGCGGCTGCCAGAGTTGAACGTGGCGCTCGAGGATAGTCAGCTGCACATTCGCGGACGAATCCAAGCCGCCGTTCCCGCTGTCGCCATGCTCGCCTATAACGATCGAGAGAATCCGGGGCAAAAGGGCTACCAAGTCAACAATGACTACGATGCGACGACATGGAGTTCCGTCGTCACTGCTGATGGCGACTTCTGGATTCGAATCGCCGATCTGGGTGAGGGGAACCATCAGATTCGATTGATTAGCGTACACGCCAACGGAGCCGCGATCACTCACCGCCTGCACTACAAGATGCAGGATGGCGTCCCGGATTTTGAACAGACAAACAAAGATATTGCAGGCATTACGAAAAAGTGAAGCCGACCGGCGACGGCACAAGCCGGTTTGCGGCTGCTGGAACCGGATTACCGCCAATCGCATTGAAATCCGAATTGGCCGGCCGCGGCATCCTATTAAAACTTGCCGGACACTCAGCGGCCGCGGTCGTATTTTCGACCGCCAGCATTCACCGTGTTTTTACGGCAGAGATCGGTTGGAAAAAACGTGGACGAAGCGGATGTTAACCGATAAGAGTTTAATAAGAACCGCTTTTTACAATGCCGCGACGGGCGGCTAGAATATCTGGGTAGCCCGCACACGGGAACAAACCCGCACACAGGAACAAATTTGCATCAGGGGATTTGCAGATGCTGACGATCCTTGGTCGTCGAAGACGTTCGAACTGCGACGGCCTACCGCGCCGCGACTTTTTGAAGATCGGCGGTTGCGGTATCGCCGGGCTTTCTCTGACCGATCTGCTGCGGGCAGAATCTCGGGCCGGTCGATCGCTCGGCCACAAAGGGCTGATTCACGTCTTTCTGTCCGGCGGACCGCCGCACACCGACATGTTCGATATGAAGCCGGACGCGGCGCCGGAGTACCGTGGCGAACTGCGGCCGGTGGCGACGAACGTGCCGGGCATCGAGATTTGCGAGCTAATGCCGCGGCTGGCCGAAGTTGCGGACAAGTATACCATCGTCCGCTCGATTTTCGGCGCAGAAGGCGCTCACTCCGCTTTCAATACGCAGACCGGTTACACGTCGCGTAATTTGAAAGGGCTCGGTGGGCGGCCATCGATCGGGTCTGTTGTTTCGAAGTTGCACGAATCGACCAGTACCGCGCCGCCGTTTGTCTCGATGTACGGCTCGCAGCCGTTCGGTTATCTGGGGCCGACGCACGGATCGTATAGCTTGTCGGTCGAGAATATGGAGCGGGGTACGCTGCCCGGTTTAACGCTGGGCGCGATTGCGCCCGGACGGATCCGCGATCGTTTGAGTTTGCTCAAAAAAATGGATTCGGCGCGGCGCGGACTCGAAGCCTCCGCCGCCGCCGACACGATGGATGTGTTTACCGAGCGGGCCGCCGAAATGGTGCTTTCCGGTCGCGTTGCCAAGGCGGTCGACCTCGAGGACGAGGATCCCCAAGTACGCAAACTTTATGGCCGCCGCGATATGGGACCGTACGGCCAATACATGAATAACGAGCATTTCCTGATCGCCCGCCGCCTGATCGAAGCGGGCGTCCGCGTCGTCGCGGTAAAATGGTTCGGCTGGGACACGCACGAAACCAATTTCCGCAAGCTGCGGCGGATGCTACCGGTGCTCGACGCCGGTCTGGCGGGGCTGTTCACCGACCTTTACGACCGCGGTTTGGACAAGGACGTCACCGTAATCGTGTGGGGCGAGTTCGGCCGCACACCGAAAATCAATGCCAAGGCGGGCCGCGACCATTGGCCAAAGGTCATGCAGGCTCTGGTTTCCGGCGGAGGCATGCAGACGGGCCAGGTTGTCGGCGCAACGGACCGCACCGGCGGCGAGGCGATTGAACGGCCAGTACACTTACACGAGATGTTCGCAACGTTGTATCGCAACCTCGGAGTCGACGTCACGCGAACCACGATCACCGATCCGGCGGGGCGGCCGCAGTACCTGGTCGACGGCTACGAGCCCGTCCGCGAACTGGGCTGAACGCTGTCGTGGCCGGCGCAAACCCGGAACTCCGCGAATTGTTCGCGTGTCAGTCGTCACCCTCAACGGCGTATTCGGCGCCGCGTTCCTTCACTACACGCCGCCGCCACGGCTCCGGGTAACCGATGCCCTGGGGCATCTCGCCGGCCTTTTTTAGCCAGCCGTCGTTATGTTTAACGACGATCTCACCGGCTAACTCTTTCCAACGGCGAAATGCCGTCTGACCGCAAGAATTCGAGTACTCGGTCAGGTACGCGGTCAACGCGTCTTTGTCGGTTTCGGCCAGTCGCAACGCCGTCTGTTCAACCGCGGGTTGCAACTTGAGAAATTTCTCCTCCGTCTCGCGCTGGGCGGTGAGGATGTCCGGAATCACGCGCGACCAGCGGTCGTAAGCGTAATTGGCGACCAGACTGCAAACCCACCAGGCCGAATCCCACGAGAACAGACCGAGCTGGCCGTTGCTGTAGCATTTCGGCACGGAGTTGATTCCGCAATAGAACGGCACAAAACACGATGTGTATGCGTCGTCGGGCGCAAACCAGAAAACGCCGCCGACCGGATCCGGTAGCCAAGTTCGACATTGCGCCAGCCAGACGCACGAGGCTTGCTGCGTGGAAATCGGCCGCTCCCAGCCAAATTGTTTGCCATCGACCTCCCACGTCAAACCGCGGTAGCGGTACGGGCTGCCGAACGGGCCAGCATCGACGCCTTTGGTCATGTCGTACGGGGTGCCCTCGTAGTGATCTCGCATCAGCTGCATAACGTCGTGCAGCGACAGTTTTTTATCGGGTCTGATAAATAGCGGATAGTCCTCCGCACCGTCGGCGCCACGGAAAAATTTGTCGCTGAAGTTCCGCTCGGGCGCGGCGCGGCGATAGACGCTCCAGACGCGGCCCGCGCAAACTCGGACGTGATAGTCGCTGATGCCCGGATGATAAGCGTCGCGAAAACTAAACGGGCGTCCGGACTTCGGATCATAGAATCCTTTCTTGACGGCAAACTTGACGATGTCTTCGGTGAACAACCAGTTTTTGGAATCGTCCCTGGGAAACGTCGTGATCCGCCCCATGTTCGCGCAGACGGTAATGCAGTCGTCCGGCACGCGTGCGGCGACCCACACGGCTCCCTTTTCGTCGGGACCTTTGCCGATGATGTCCATAATCCAGGCTTCATTCTTGTCGGCGATGCAAAACGTCTCGCCGGTACTCGAATAACCGTAGGTCCGCGTCAGTCGATCAATTTCAGCGATGGCGGCGCGGGCCGTCTTGCAGCGGCGCAG
>JAYGDO010000067.1:0-14899 GCA_046582885.1 Pirellulales bacterium
CGAACGGCAGCATCGGCTCGCCCGTCGGGCGCAGGCGAATAATCTGCGAACCGAAATTGGGAAAGTCCTTGGGGCTGGGCGGCTCGAGTTGACCCGACGGACTGACTTTGTCCGTAGTGTAACCGGTCATCATCTGATAGATCGCGGCCGTGTGATTGAACAGCCCATAGGGCGTGTAGGCCATTGAACGGATCAGCGTGATCTTGTCGTTCACCTGCGCGAGTTTGGGCAGGTTTTCCGTGAACTGCACTCCGGGCAACTTGGTCGAAATATTGGCAAACGGACTCTTCACGTTGTCCGGCACGTTCTCCTTGGGATCCCACAAATCGAGATGGCTCGGTCCACCCTGCAGGTAGCAGAGAATTACGCTCTTTGCTTTGCCCCAACCGGGACCGCCCGTGTGGCCAGATTCTTTGGCGCTGGCCTGCATTTCGAACATCGAGCCCAGCGACAGCCCAAGCATACTGGCTCCGCCGACTCGCATCAGATCGCGGCGGGTGACGCCCAGTTCACGATCGCAAAGATCTTTGCCGCGTTGTCCAGGAACGACGAGCATGGCATTTCTCCGTTGTTGGCAGTCTTGTCGGGTGGGCATCGCCCACGCTACGGTTAGTGATTAAACAGGAACGCGGGGTTGTTGATCAATGCCCATGTTAGGTCCTGGGCACCGATTAATCGAGCGTTCTCGAGTTGTTTCTTGCTAGTTTCAACATCCGCGCGAAGCTGGCCTAGCCGCGGATCGACCGGCAGCGGTTGCTCGGTGGCGGCAATCAGGTTCCGCAATTCCTTTAGTTTCGGGTCCATTGTCCGGGGTTTCTTGGCCTCGACAACAGCCGCTTGCAAATTTTTCAATTCAGCGTCGATCCCGCGGTAGTAGTTCAGCAAATCTCCCTTTTGTTTATCGGTTCGCTGGCCGCCGGCGACCGCGAGAATATCGGTGATATTCTTCGGCAGGCCGTCCAAACGGATAGGCCGCGGCGATTTAGTGACGGAAATCCGCAACCGGCCGATCGCGTGCTTGCCGTCTGCAAATTCCTGATCAAGCCAGAGCGTGAAAAATCCCGCGCCGGCGTCGGCCTTGGTTTCGAAAACAGCGGTTCGAGTCGAACCGAATTTACTCGCCGTTGCCCAGCCATTGCCGCTCTCGGCTTTCTGGCCATCGATCGCGGTTTTCACATCGTAGCCGTCCTGGCTGAAATCGGCCTGCGCGTTTTGCAGTGCGACGGGCTGCCTCTTATCCGGTTCGTTGGCCGCTGCCCGCTCGACGCGAAATTCCGTCAACACAAAATTCCCGTTCTTTGCGCGGCCGGGTCCCTTGGCCGGGAGACGGTCGTCGGCAAACGCCTCGAGCTTGATGCCGGTGATGCCGTCGAGGTCTGTCTTGGCGACAAACTTATACGAACCCTTGCCTTCGGGCCCGGACACGAAGAAGGAATTATCGTCTTGCTTTTCGAATTTGGCGTTGTTGGTCGCCGTCAATTCGCTGGGCAAGAGCACCAACCAGGCGGTCGTCTCGGCGATCTTCTTTTCCCAAGCAGCCAGTTTGGCCGGCAGTTCCTGTTCGTACTTTTTCACCGCCACTTCCGCGCTGGAAATCTTTGCGTTCCGCTCATCGTTAAGCTTCTTTTCTTTCGCGGACATCTCTTTTTCGTAGTCGGCCAATGCCTTCTGGGCCTTTCCTATTGCCGTCTGCCGCTTCTTTTCCTGGTCGGCATTTCGCTTCGCCAAATTCTCTTCGAACTTTTTCAATTCGGCGGTCAGTTGCTCGTGGAACACCGGCAAGTCCCGAAGAAGTTCCAAACCCGCGGCAACTTCCGCTTTGGTGGCCGGGCGATTGAGCACCCGTAAGAAAATATCATCGATTAGTTTCTGGTCGTCCTTTTCGGCGGCGACCAACTTTGTCAACTCATTTCCGGCATCACTGATCGCGTTGCCGATGGTCGGACCGTTGATCATCGCCATAACCGGGCCGAGTTCCAAACCACTGGTTCGCTCGCATTCGCAAGCGCTTTCGCGGGGTGGGCGTCCCAGGTTGCCCAGAAATCCGTCGGGCAGCTTAATGCCCGAATCGGGAATCGCGGCCGCGCGGGTGCCGGCCGGGACGCCGGGAATCTTGGTGACCGAACCGGTGACACGATGAACGGTATCGTAAAGCACTTCGGCGGGCAGCCGCCGAGCGACGGCGTGCGAGTAATTTATGCGGTCGTCGTCATTCCATTTATTCGTTTCGATCGAAAGCTGGTAAGTCCGCGACTTGCAAATCAGCGTGTGGATCTGGCGAACGTTAAAGCCGCCTTTGACAAATTCTACCGTGAGATAATCGAGCAACTCCGGGTTGGTCGCCGGGTTGCCCGCGCGGATGTCGTCGATCGGCTCGATAATGCCGATGCCAAACAGGTATCCCCATAGCCGGTTAACGTAGCTGCGGGCGAAATATTGGTTGTCGGGCGAAGTAATCCAGGCGGCCAACTGCTGGCGGCGGGTCGCGTTTTCGGGCGCTTCGTACTTGCATTCGAAAGGAAATTGCGGCGGTGTGATCTGCTGGGTGCGGTCGTGTTTGATGTCGCCCGCGTTTTTGTCAGCGATGATTTCGTACAGCGGCTTCGCCCCTTCGACGGCCGTGCCGCCCACTTTGTTCTTGCCGCTGGCCGGATCGTTTTTCAGTTCGAACTGGGCCAAGTAGGCCGCGGTCTGGTAATACTGGTCCTGCGTCCAGCGTTCGAACGGATGGTCGTGGCACTTGTTGCAGTTGAATCTGACGCCGAGGAACAGATGTGTCGTGTTCTCCATCGTGTCTTGCGGCGTGCGGAGAATCTTGAAATACGAAGCCTGCGGGTTGTCCTTATTGGAGCCGCTGGCCGTAAGAATTTTTCGGCAGAAATCGTCATACGGTGTGTTGGCCGCGATCTCGCCACGAATCCAGGCTCGGAATGCCACGGCGCCTTGCGGGCCGAGAAATTTGCGGTTGACCTGCAAGAGATCGGCCCATTTGTTCGTCCAGTACTCGATATAATCTTCGCTGCCGACCAGCTTGTCGATTAACTCGTGGCGTTTAGTTTTCGTGTCCCGCTCATCGGCGAGAAATGCCTTGACCTCGTCGATCGTCGGCGGCAGGCCGGTTAAATCTAGATAGACGCGGCGAAAGAAATCGGCGTCGGTGCAAAGCCCGGACGGCTCGATTTTCATCCGCTGCCATTTGGCGGCGGCCAACTCGTCGATGCGGCTCCAGCTTTCGGGCTCTTTCCAGGCGAAGCCCGTGCGGTCACCCATTACGGTGACGGTGGTTGCGGCATAAGCCCCCTCGTAGCGGGCCAGCACCGGCGCCTCGCCTCGGCGGAGAGAAGTCAGCAGCGCGGCCTTGTCGATCGTGGCGATCTCAGCCTCGCCGCTGGTGACAACCGCTTCGCGGGTTACGTCGCGAGTCGCGCCGTCGGTATAGGTGGCGACAACGCGGACTTGTTGCCTCGCGTCAATTTGCTGAATGGTCGGATTTTTGGGAAAGACTTCAATCGATGCGACCCGCGCGACCTCGGTGTTGAGTTTTGCACCCGCGCCGATCCAGTCGTGAATGATGCGGTAGTATTTCGAATCGACCGTGGCGACCTTGCCGCCCTGATGCGGCACGCTGCCGGACGCCTTGAGCAGCATGAGGCTTTTCTCCGGCGAGGCGACATTTGCCCGTCGCGATGCCAGATCATCGGTAAATGCACGGACGTCAGCGATCGCGTCGTAACCGCGCAGCGACAGTTTGAAACCGTTTTTTCCGTCTTTCGATCCGTGGCAAGTGCCGGCGTTACATCCCAGTTGTGAGATCACGGGGTTTACGTCACGAATGAAGTCGGGCGTGAATTCTTTTTCGAGACCGTCGATTGCGACGGGAATCTCGACGCGCTTGCCGCTTAGTTCGGCAACCAGCTTGCCCGTGCCGTCGACCGACGGCGTGAATAGGCCGCGCGCCGAGACCTGGCCGACGTTGCCTTCGACCGTCCACTTGGCGATCCGCGTGACGTCCAGTTGGTCGTTGCTCGACAGCGTCGCGGTCAGCGCGAGTTGGATGTACTGCGTCGGGTCGCTGATTTCAATATTCACCGGCGTTACGGCCAAATTCGCTACGGCCGCGGCCTCGGGCAACTTTTCGCTCGCGACCGTCTCCTTACGGCCGAAGGTGGCGTTGGCCAGCGAAACAGCGTCCTTGGTCGCGGCTTTACTCAGTTCCACGGACAGAAATTGTTTGACAACTTCGCCTTTGGCTGCGTCGATCAGTCGGATGCCCCCGTCCGAGCCCGCGGCCGCCAGCCAGTTTCCGTCCGGCGATACGGCCAATGCGTAGATGCCACTTTCGGCAATTTCAAGATTCCAAACTTGCTTGCCGTTGTCAGTTTCGTAAGCGCGAATTTGCCCCGCGCCGTCGAGGCTACTGCCGGCGAAAGCCCTGGCGCCATCGGCGTTGAAAGCGACGTCGAACACGCGGCCGGTCATCCGCGGATACTCGCGGATTTGGTTTGGGTTACCGCCGCCCGCGGGAGCGGCCTTCACGTCCATTTTGAACAATTTTGGTCCGCCGTCGGCTCCGCCGGCGAGCAGTTCGTTTCGCTTCGGATGCCGAGCGATGGCAATCATGCCGCCCTTCAGAATGCCCGGCGTGTGCGTCGTGACGTTACCAACGAAACGCTCCGTGGCGACGTCGGTCATTTTTACCGTCTGGTCGCGCGAGACCGAAAAGACTGATTTGCCGTCGGCCGAAAAGACCGTGTCGCGGGCCCAGTCGCCATGGGCCGCCATATAGACGACTTCTTTACCCGTTTCCGATTCGATCGCGCGGACGGCGGTGTCAGTACAACCGTAGGCAATCAACTTGCCGTCGGGTGACCAACTTCCGCCGTAAACAGTGTCGTAAGTAGTCGGTACGGACAGCTTCAACTTTCGCTTTTCGACGTCCCAAATTTGAATTTCACCAATCCGCCCCGGCGAGCCGCCGGCGACGGCGAGCCGCTTGCCATCCGGCGAGAAACTCACCGATTCGATCCGCTCGGACATGCCCACCAATCGTGCGATCCGCTCGGCGGTTTCGACACGGAAGAGCAGCACTTCGTGGAAGCCAGCCACAGCCAGCATTTTTCCATCGGGCGAGTAATCAATGGACGTGATCACCGGCGGCCGCGTGTAGATTGGCGGATTGTCCTTGTCGTAGAGTTGGCGGGCACTGGCTGGCGTGTCGTCTTTCGCGCCTTGTTCGACCCACTCGCGGATTAAAGCGATCTCGGTTTCGGCGAGCGGTTTCTTGCCCTTGGGCATTTCTGCCTTTTCACCTTCGGGCGTAATTTGGTCGACGAGGTAGCTCGACGCCGGCTTGCCCGGCACGAGGGCGGTCTCCTCGCTTTCGCCTCCCTTGAGCAGCCGCTCGAATGATGTCATCACATAGTCGCCACCCTGCTTGGCCGGCTGATGACAGCCTTGGCAATGTGCCTGAAAGATAGGCCGGATTTGTTTGTAGTAGCTGACCTGGCTATCGGCACCCGCCGTCTCGTCTGCGACGACCGATGACCGCTCTGCGGCCACAACGAGGATGACTGCGATGAACCAACGGCTTGCGATTCGCAACATGGGCGAGTCCCCCTATTGTTCCGTCTTTAAGGCGGGCTTTGGCAGGTAAGGATGTGCGACAAATTGAGAGTACCTATTCTACACGAATTCGCCGTAATGTTCACCAGCCTTTTAGCCGCTCAAAAACACGATTCTGCCGGGAGAAATAAGAGAAAATGCGGGTTTGCCCGGATGGCATTCCCCGCAGTTCCTGCAGCTTGTGCGACTCGGGGGCTTGAGGCGGCTAAATCTAACTGACGTCGAACCGCGCCGAGAGAGCTATTGTGACAAATTGAATGCCCGGGACGTGTCTTAAATGATCTTTAACGAGCTGAGGAACGTATATTCTTCTGTTCTTTCTCGGACCAACACTTAAGCCGCCATTTTCCGGCGTTGTGACCCGGCAGGAGACTCGCCTCCGCAACGTTGACGCGCCATTTCACTTCCGATTCAACGCCCTTCTGTGCAAGGCGGAGGCTCGCTCGACTTGCGTTGGCGACTCATACGGAACGTACATCGCTCGCATCACCATTTGGTAGCGTTGGCCGACTTTGTAGTTGGGAATGAAATACTGAAAGTCCCAGGCCGGGTTGCCGCGACCACCCCCGGAAGGTGACTGCGAAAGGCGAATCTCGTCTTTGGATCGGAACATCAGCACCAAAGCCATGCCGTGACTGACGCCGTAGTACCAGGGCTCGGCGTAGCGGTATTTTGACCGGTTAAATACCAAAGTCAGTGGAAAGTCCGCATCGTGGGAGAAGCGTCGTTTGTCGCCCGTGGCCAAGTGCGTCGCCAGCGTGCCGTGCGCTGGCGTGACGCCGCGAATCCACTTCGCCGCCGCCGCGTCGCCCGCGTTGTGGCCTTTGAAATGGATATCAAGCGACTCTGGTTGGTGAATATAACTGGCCCAGAACAAGCCGATGTAACCGTTGCCAAACGCATCCCGCCGCGGAATGCACTCCAGCGTCATTTCAAGGGTGCCGTCCGCGAGTATGTGATAGCGGAGCACGCTTTCCAGATGCCAGGTTGGCGTGGGATTTTGATAGAGTTCGACCGTGTGTTCGTCGATTACCCGCAACTCGATCGGTGCTCTGCGCGGCTCGAACAAAACGTCGCGGGGTTGCGTTGTGCCGTCGTGGATATGTTCGTAATTCAAACCGGCGTAGTTGGGCACAAACAGGTTTTCGCGGTGCTGGGCATGTTTCAGCGAAGCGACACCGCTGTAACCGGCCCGGTGACGGGGCAGGACATCGTCGTCCACGGCGCGGTTGTCCGCGATAACCGCTTCGACATCGCCTCGTTGCAGTACAACGTACGATTTTGCGGCGGCGGTGAATTTCTTAGATGAGTCAGCAAGTGTGGTTGAGCCAGGAGGTTGGTTCGCCGCCACATCGCCACAAGGGTTGGCGGCAAAGCTTGTCCAAACAGCGGTGCAAATCCAAAAAAAAGTCATGATGGATTCCCGTATAAAAGATATTTGCCGGCGAGTAGCGGCGGCTTCACATTCTGGCGGACGCTTCGAACGCTTCCCGAACTTCGTGGTTTACGCATACAACGATGCTCCAAATCCCTGCGGGGAGACCGATGAGGCAACAGCATGAGCCGAAGTTGACCATCGCCAGGATCGATGCCGTCAAAGCCAAACCCCAAGATCGCATCCGCATCATTTGTGCCGCGCCGAAGATGATGACGATGTTAGCGAAGCCGAAGATTCCCTGGATAGCCGCTGCCGCGGGGCCGGTCGAACCCTCCTGCATTTGGCGGACCCAGGGCGGGGCGTTCGGGTCGATCTGGGGGACCGTCACGGAGGCATGCACAACGCCAAACACCGAGGCGGCCAGTCCCAGGCCGCCGACCACGATCAAAAAAATTGCAGGTGGATTTACTTTTCGCTTGATCTCCTCGCGCATCCAGAGAAGATCTTCCGCGTCTGGGCCGGGATTCGAGTAGGGATTTGAAGAGTTAAAGTTGTCGTCCATAGGGGACCTAACTTACAGCTTTGCCGGGGATAGCGTTCATCAGAGGCTGACCGTGGGAGTGTAGCAGTTCGTGGCGATTGAGGCGTCCATTTACGAAACTTGCTGATTGAGCCATGAAAAGTCGTTAACCAAGATGCCGTTTGAAACTAGCGTGCGTGCGGGCCCACATTTCGTCAGACAGAACATGGCCTGTACCGGCTTCAATAAAATAGGTGAATCGATCCTTGGCGGCGGCTGCTTCGTACGCGGCGGTGATTGTTTCGACGCCGGTGCGGACTTCTTCGATTGGGGACCCTCCGTCTTTTTCGCCAAAGTTTAAATGCAGCGCGCGGGGCGCAATCAATCCTGCGATGTCCGGTGTGTCCCCGTAAGCGTGGAAGCCGGGGACGAAATTTGGAAAGCAGTGTAGAATCTTCGTGCGGTGTATGCCGCCGTAGGTCGGCAGGCAACAGTTGCCGACAAGGCACTTCAACCTCGGTTCCCAAGGACCAACAAGCCAAGTATGTGTCGAGCCCATTGAGTGCCCGTAACAGCCGATGCGGTCGGCCTTGACTTCCGGGCGCGAGACCAGGTAATCGACCGCGCGTCGCATGTCGAGGATGTTTTTCCAAGCCATACACTTGCCGGCGACAACGTACCGCAGAAATTCGAAACGTTCGAACCTCATGCCTTTCAGCTGTTTGTCCTGTCGCTCTTCGAAACAGAGTGCGTCGGGGCAAAGCACGACGTAACCCAACTTAGCCAAGGCTACGCCGGTGTGGTGCATTGCGTTACCCGCTAGCCCGGCCGGTTCCGTCTTGCCGAGATGCCACTGCCCGGCATGTTGATGCCAAACGGCGACCGCCGGCGCGGGCGAACTGTCCGAAACGCCGTCGGGAACCAGAGCGATCGCCGGCACACGATCACCGGGTTCGGCTTCGTAAGTTAGCCATTCAAGCCGATAGCCGTCCTTTTGCTCGGTCCGCAAATTCTCCGGCTTCAAATCGCAGGGATCCGGCCACGGGCCGCCGAGGCACTCGAGCAGCCGCTCGCGCAATCGTTTCGGTTGACGATCGTTTGTAATTTGTTGATCCGCCTGCACGATTTCCGCTCCTACTGCCGAAGCACCGGCTGCCGCGACCGCCGTAGATTTTAAAAAGTCTCTTCGGTTCTGATTATTCATTTTGTGTTCGGGGTTCGTAAACCAGCAGGTTGTCCAAAAGCAATTCCGCATCGATTGGCGGATAGAATTGAATCTCATCGACAAACCGGTTTTCGGCATCGAGTTTCGACGTGTCGAAGTCGAGAAACTGTTCCACCCATTTTCCGGCGTTCGGGCATTCAACGGTGTTTACCGCGGACCATCCGGATTGGCTGTCAGCGAGCACTATCCGTAACTTGCCGGCCGTTGTCATTTGGTAGTCGAACCGTGTTCGTGTCAATTCTCCGACGGGGCGGCGTCCGCGGAAATAGACTCGCAGCCACGGCTTGCCGGTTTTTTTGTGGGCAACCGATTTGGCGGCGTCCCACGTGCGTGGTTTTTTGTGTAACACGATTTCAAAATCACCCGGCCACTCGAGACCTTGCTTTCCGGTGTCGAACCAGCCGGAAAAAACGAACCGCTTCGGAAACGGCCGCGATTCGTCGTGCGGCGCGGCGTCGTAAAGCACCGCGTTGTCAATCAGCAACTCAGCCCGCGGGTCGATGTAAAACTGGATGTCGTCAATGCGCTCGTTTTCGGCGAGCGGGCCACCGCTGCCGTCGGGCCGCCGCATTTGAGTCATGTCAACCGCCGCCGTTATCCACTCGTTGTTCGGCACGTCTTTCAGCGAAAGATAACGGTGATAGCCGTTGGACAGACTGAAAAGCTGCACGCGCAGTCGATCTGCGCCAAGCAGCTTGTAGCGAAACGACAGCCGCGTGTTCTTGCCCATTGGCGGACCGGGCACCGGATTAAATACGACGGCGGCGTAGGTCGACTCTGTATCTCCCATCTTGGCGTCGAAGTCTTGCGTCAGTACGGATCGACACGCTCGAAGACCGCCGAGCGGCACATCCTTAGTTTCCAGCCTGCCGGTCATCCACCAGCGTTTTTCGATGTCCGTATCGTAATCTTCGAAAACGTGAACGCGATTGGGCAAGCCGCCACGGTCGACAAACGACACGATGTTTTTGGGAGGTTCTGGCAATCGTTGCTCGCCGTAGTCCGAAATCGTTGCCACGACCCAATCGAGACACGTTTTGCGACGTAGCGATTTGGCGACCGTAACGTTGGCAATGCCGTTGCCGGCACGGGTAAACCCTCTGTCGTCGACTACGATGTGCGCCGGTTCGAGTTCGTACAATTCCTTCCGGGCCACGGCGGCAATGGCCGCGGGATCGAACAGCGCGCCGCCGGGGTCGTCGGATAGTTGGAACAGCGCCTGAACTTGAGAGGTCATCGGTGTATGGGCCGCAAAGAGCTTTAGTCGCCGCCGTTCGTCGAGTAGTAACCCAGCGGTCACGTCCAGAGGCACCATGACGAGCGGAAGGCCGGATGCGAAGACGGTTTGAGCCGCTTTGATGTCGTTTTTGATATTCCACTCGGCGACGGCCGGTCGCTTTCCGTCGTAACCTACAGCGATCGAACCGCCCATCAGCGCGATGCTGTTGATCCATGGCTTGGCGTCGGGATGCCGCTCAAGCAGTCGCGCAATGTTGGTTAATGGGCCCACCGCGACAATCGTCACCTTACCCGGGTCCGCCTTAAGTTTTTGGTACATCAGTTCGACGGCAGACAGTTTGGCCGGCTTGTTCGTGCGATTCCAAACGACGGCCGGATGGCGGCGATATTGAATTTGCCAGTCAATGCCAAAATCTGGTTGCCGACCTCGGCCGCAGGCCACCGGAATATCAGAGAGGTTGAGGTGCGTGAGAAATCGGCACACCATCCACGCGCGGTCCTCTGCTTGCCGGCCGACCGTGGTGACGCCGCGCAACTCTAGTTCGGGGCTGGCGAGCACCAGCGCCAATGCAAAGGCGTCGTCAATCGCCGATCCGATGTCGGTGTCAAGCAACACGGGGATTTTGTCGGCACCGCGCGCGGCGGCCGCGATCAGCAAACCGAAAATAGCGACGGCCGGAAAAACTACTGGTGACGGTTTGCGGCCTGCCATAGAATGACCTTCGTTATGCGAACCTTTCTCGCGGCCATCAGTATAGCGTTGTTTTTTAGGGCTGTGGGGTTTTGTGCGCCGACTGATTTGCTGGCCGCCGAGCCCAGGGACGGGCCGTGGCTCAAATCAATTGCCTACGCGATCCCCAAGCATACCACCAGTGAACAGAGTGGCTACTTTTCAATCATCGAAGGACTCGACGGCCGTATTTATGTCGGCACGGCCAAGTACGGACACAATGCTTATTTGGTTGAGTTTGATCCGCGGTCCAAGCGGATACGGGTCGTCGTCGATGCGCACAAGGAAATCAAAACCAGCGCGACGGGTTTTGCGGCCCAGGCAAAAATCCATACGCGCAACAATGTTGGTGCCGGCGGGAATATCTACTTCGGCACCAAACAGGGCTACCCAAAGGAAGGCGAGAAGCGGACGGACTATCCGGGCGGATACCCGATGGTCTTCGATCCGGCGACCGGCAAGACGCGGGTTTACCGCATCCCGGTTCCGCATTACGGCGTCATCAGCGTAACGCCCGACGAGTCGCGCGGAGTGGCATACGTTTCGGCCTGCAACGACGCGAGGCCGATCGAGAGCACGTATTTCTTGACGCTCGATTTGGTGACCGGCAAGTATCGGCGGCTGATGGAATGTCGGCACATGTACGCGTTTATCGTCATCGATTATCTGGGCCGTGCATATCATCCAATCCTCGGCGGCGACATAGCGCGCTATGACCCGGTGAACGACCGGCTGGCACGATTGAAACAGACGATCGGCGGGGAACCGCCGACAGCAGCTTCGTTGCTCGCCGACCCCAAGAGCCATCCGATCAACTGGGACATCTCGCCGGATCGCAAGACGCTGTACGCAGTTGCGATGAGTGGCAATCAGCTTTACCGTTACGATCTGACGTCGAAAGGCGATACGCTCCGCGGCAGCGGGGCGGGCGAATTAGTTGGCGGCGCGGCCAAAACCGATTGCCGCGCCATGTGCGTGGCCGCCGACGGGGTCGTCTGGGCCGGCGTGGCGACCACGCGCGCAAAGGGCGAATCGTCGCTCCGTTTGGTCAGCTACAATCCGCTTCGCGGCAAGTCGCCGGTCGATCACGGCGGGATTGAGATTAGCAATCCGGACTATACGACATTCACCAGTGGCGATGGCAAACCTCTGCGGTACCACCATGGCGTGACTCGCCGCAAAGATGGTGCGCTCGTTCCGCGATACCACATCATGGGTATCTGCGCTGCGCGGAATGGAACGGTTTACTTGACGACTCTATACCCATTCACCCTGCACGCAGTTCGTCCATGACGCGACTCTCGAGAAAACTTTCTCTGCCGTTCGTCGCGATCGTCTGTGCAATCGCACACAATGCGCAATCTGCCGCGTACGCCGAACCGAAATCGGAAGAAAAGATACCCCGCGTTGCCGCGGTTGTTACGGCTTATTACCACAACTCGCACGCCGATGTGATCGTTAGCCGGTTGCTGGAAGGTTACACGCTCAACAACAAGGGCGAATTCCCAAAGTTGAAGCTGGTTTCGCTATATATCGACCAAGTCCCCGCGAACGACAAAGGCTATCAGTTGGCCGCGCGGCACAAAGTTCCAATCTTCAAAACGGTTGCCGGGGCGTTGACGTTGGGCGGCGACAGGCTGGCCGTCGATGGCGTACTATTAATCGCAGAACACGGAAAATATCCGAAATCCAAAACCGGACAAACGATCTATCCCAAACGGCGGCTTTTCTCCGAAGTGGTCAAAGTCTTCCGGCAGAGCGACCAAGCCGTGCCGGTCTTTGTCGATAAGCATCTCGCCGACAATTGGATCGATGCGAAATGGCTTTACGATACCGCCGAGCGCATGAAAATCCCACTGATGGCCGGTTCGTCCCTGCCGACGCTTTGGCGTTATCCAGCGAATGATGTCCGTCGTAATGCCCAACTAAGCGAAGTGGTTGTCGTCTCGTATCACTCGTTGGATAGCTACGGTTTTCACGCTCTAGAATTAGTGCAAGCGCTGGTCGAACGCCGCCGCGGTGGTGAGACTGGGGTTAAATCAGTTCGTTGCGTCGAAGCTGGTGCGGTTTGGCAGGCCGGCCGCCGTGGCGAGTACGATTCGCAACTTCTGGCGGCCGCGCTGTCACGGCTGCGCAAACCGCCGCTGCCGCGAGGCGCGCCCATCGAACAACTCGCCAAGCAACCGAATCTCATGGCGATTCATTACCAAGACGGGTTCCGCGTCAACGTGCTGACTTTGAACCACGCCGTTTCTGAATGGTCGGCTGCCTGGCGCTACGCCGACAGCGACCAGATCCAGTCAACGCTGTTTTGGACCCAGGAATCGCGGCCATATATGCACTTTTCTTATTTAGTAAAGGGCATCGAGCAGATGCTGTACACAAGACAACCCGCGTGGCGTGCCGAACGAACGCTGCTCACCAGCGGCATACTGCATGCCGCCCACCAGTCTCTGTTAAACGGCCGCCGCATCGACACTCCCCATTTGAAGATCAAGTTCAAACAAAGCTGGAATTGGCAGCAACCGCCACCGCCACCACCGGGACGGCCGAGACAGGAGCAGTAGCCTCTGAAATCCGCGCAGGATCGCTTCATCGCAACCGGGAGAAGTTGGGCCGAACTATGCACCGCGTTTTAGTTTTTCCAGCAAACGGATGGCCGCTGCGACCATTTTTTCTCCGCCGCCGGCGGCCGTGTGAGAGTTGACGGTTTCATAACTGCCCTCGGCGAACGCCTTTCGGGTGGGAATGTAGCCGGGCGCGTCGTTCGTCAACTCAATCACAAGTGTGGTTTCAAATGGCGATGCCAGTTTGATTGCCAATCCCAGTTCTACAAAAACTTCGCCCGGCAGCGTCACGACCGCGACGTTCGAACTGAGCCGAAATGCCTGCACCTCGATCGGCAACACGTCGCTCCCACGCATTTGCAGCGCGGTGATCTTGTACGATTCGACTTGTTCGAGAAACGACAGCTTGCGCGAGCCGATCAATTTCATGTTGTCGCGGGCCTCGACGATTTGGCTGGCGCTGTATTGTTGAAGAGGTGCGGCGACAACTTCGCGGGCCACGGCCAGTGATGGTGATTCGGTCGTTTGCAGGCGGGGCAAATGACTCTTCACGGTCCCAGCC
Organism: Pirellulales bacterium; assembly: GCA_046582885.1. Taxonomy (GTDB): domain Bacteria; phylum Planctomycetota; class Planctomycetia; order Pirellulales; family UBA7805; genus JAYZEI01. The sequence continues at coordinate 13,844 of JAYGDO010000067.1, forward strand.
AGCATTCGGCCGATTTCTTCGCTTGATCGGCGACCGCGAATCGACACGTCGATGTGATTAATGTCGCCGCAGGTGCCTGCGCCGAACATCGAGACAGTATGTGCCCCAAGCTTCTTTTGCAATGCGTCGCTCAAATACTTTGGATAATCCGCCGAATACTCTGTGCCGCCGACGGTATCCAGATGCAGTGCAAACACGACTAATAACGCCAGCGATTTTCCGCTGCCGGGCGTTACAAAATTTAACATCCCAACATCGGGATCGATCGGTCCCGCAGGGCGAATGATATTCGCGTTAAGCTGGCCGGGGTTAAATCGCACAGGACCGTTTTTCATGTGGAACCGTCGGTTGAACGACAGTCGGGTCTCTTCGGCAACTCCGTGCCGCAACCGTACGGGCGCGGCCGACGTCTTGGCCTTAACGATCGCCTCGACCAGTTTCCCGACTAATACCTTGCTGTAGTCTTCTTTTTCGTGCGGATCACGGCCGAATTTTTCGATGGCAACCTGGCGAAACTGCTCGCGGAGCGCTCCAAAATAGAGCGGTCCGGTGTGCGAGTGCGTCGCGGAGATGGCGATGTTCGCTGCCGGGATGCCCGTTTTTGCCTCGGCCAACTTCCGTGCGTCTTTTGAAACCTGCGGCGCGATTCCAATCAGGTCGCAAAATACCAGTGCGGCATCAACGCTCCCCTGACGCAGCACAATCGCCTTTGCCAATAGCGGATCACGTGTACCCGTGTTCAGCCGCTCGCGAAAGTATCCGCTCATCCGATAAGCCATTGGCGGCGTGATTTCGACCACGGCAACCCCGGCCTGAAAATCTGCGGCCGGAGCAACCGCCGGGAATAAAAGCAGACAAACCGCGAGGACAGATTTCGGCGGTTCATGCATGGGGTCGATAACTCGCTTTGCCCGGGATGTCGGTACGGATCGAGAGCAGCTTAGATCCACAAGTGACGTAGAGAGTTCGCAAATCCGCGCCGCCGAACGTGCAGTTAGTGATGGTGTCCTCGGGCGTTTCACGATACGCGATCAGCCGGCCTTGCGGTGAAACGAC
>JAYGDO010000087.1:0-6120 GCA_046582885.1 Pirellulales bacterium
CTCTTGGTCCGAGCGCGGTAGGTTGCGTTGTTGAAGCCTTTGAAAAGTGTGTTAAAAACGACTTCCGGATCGGCATCGACGGGTAGCGGATCACCGTTTTTACCGTACGACAAATAATTTTCGCTAGAGTCATTTTTGTCAATGTACGGGTCGCCACGCAGCACGAGTGATCGCACCGGCGTTGTGTTGCCGATCGCGTCGGCCATCACCTGGTCGAACGACTGCGACTGTCGATAGTTCGACTTCTTGACATCGCCGGTCATAAACGCCAGTGTTGCCGAAACGTGCGTCCCGTTGGCGCGGTAATCGCTGTCGATGCCGCTGAGGATATTGATATCATTCTTGTGAGCTTCGAGCGGCGACAGTAGTTTTGGGAGTTGGAACTTCGTTTCGCTGCCGCCGGTAATGTCCCACGAGGACGGATTCACTCCGCAGCCTTTGTAGAGAACACAGAACCGTAAGTTGTCGTTTTGATGGTCGGTGTCCGCTGCGGCTGCGACCGCCGGAGACATAATCTCCAGCAGGGGAATCGCCATCGCCACGCCCGTCCCCCGCAGGAACGTGCGTCGCGGGATGAGATAAGGTCGGGTCATATCCGGTCCTGTCTGCAGCGGAATTGTTTGCTGAGCACGATTTGCTCGATCAGCACGCCGATACGGTAATTGTTGCTGGCCAGTTCGTGGTGGATTTTTTCGATGGTTACCCGATCGTGCGGCTGCAGTTTTCGGCCAATAGCATACGCCAGCATTTTGCGAATGATGTTTTCAACGATGCGATCCCGATAAAAAGTGAGCAATTCTTGCTTCAATTGCTTCGGCGAGGAATACGCGCGGCCGTTGGGCAGAACGCCGCTGGAAACAATCGGGGTCTTATCGGCGTAAGAGGTCCGCCAGTCGCCGTTGGGGGAAAAGTTTTCCAGTCCGAGTCCCAGCGGGTCAATGTGCTGGTGGCACGCGCGGCAGGACGCCTGGCTGGTATGAATTTTGAGGATCTCGGCGGGACTTGACGGTTGCGTGGCGTTAAGTTTTTTCTTCGCGTCGGCCAGTGGCGGGATGTTTTCCGGCGGCTGCATTTCTTCACCGATAATGTTTTCCAGCAACCAAACGCCGCGGCGGATCGGGCTGGTTCTGTCCGGCGCGGACGTCAGTCGCATGATGCCGGCTGCCGTTACCATTCCACCGAGTCGATCGCCTCGGACTTTATATAGTCTGGGAGGATCGTAAAATCTCTCCACTTTCAAACCCGATCGCGATCGTCGATCCTCGAAAATATCGGCGTATTTTTCTGTGAATCGAAGGCTCTTCCCGTCCGCCTGCCGGACCTCTGTGCGCCTCAAGTACGCCCAATCGGAATCGACAATCTCCAGTACACTGCGGTCAGATTTGATGAGCTCGTCGAATCCGAACAGCAGCTCGTCGTAAACCCCGCGTGTCCAGTTCTCGCCTCGGTAGAACACTTTATTCCGCCTCAGTTCGTCGAAAACAAGCCACTGGCCGGCGAAGTTTTCCGATAGGGCCAGTCGCTTCGGCGAATTGAGCATTCGCCCGATCTGCTGCTTCAATACGTCTTCCTGCAGGAGTGTTCCGTCCCGCGCAGTATTAAACAGCGCTTCGTCCGGCATCGACGCCCAGAGGAAATAGGACAACCGGACGGCGAGTTCATGGGGACGGACCGGATATGGATCGGCGTGATCTTTTGACGCTTCCATGCGGTACATGAAACTGGGCGACAGCAGAGTGGCCTTCATCGCCTGCCGCACTGCTCGGTAGGCAGTAGTCTGCTGCGACGCCGTCTTCCAAACGTGAAATATTTCTTGCCACTCATCCGAGTTTTGGTAGCCGCGCGCAGCGCGATCTTTAAACCGGATCAGAATCTGGGTCGCCGTAGCAGGTTCGATTGTTTTTGATTTGTCGGAAAACCCGAGTACTTTTTTGCGGGCGTTTGCATCCTGGTCGAACTTGCGGAGCGCGAAATCCAGACAGGCGATGTACTTTAATACGGGTATTTTCACATTTCGCAGTCGGTCGGCATCATTGTCGAAACCCGATTCACCCGGCGTGTCGGTCGGATATAGTTGTTCAATCGTGGACGGAAACAGGCCGACGCTTTCCGAGCTGAACACGTACGGCTGCTTGAGTTTGATCGCAAGCAGTTCTTCGAGTGTGTTTTCGAGTTCGTAGCGTGTCAGCCGCCGCAGCGGCGTGACACCGATGTGCTGTTCGCCATTTCGGAGGATGTAATTCGCCCGGTACCAGCGAATGACCGCCTCCCGGTCTGCATCGCTCAAGGGCGGTTCGTCATCGGGAGGCATTTTCCTCGCGGCGACCATTTCTTCAACGCGGGTCCACAATTCGGTTACACGTTGGCGGTTCTCGCTTTTCTCCGCGCGCAGCAGAAGTGTCAAATCAACTTCGCCGCTCCGTTCATCCTTGTTGTGACAATCGACACAGCGGGATTCAATCACCGTTAGAGCGGGCCGCGCAAAAACAGCAGGCGGAGCGATGCCGCCAATTGCGAGCATCCACAACGCAAAACAAATGCGCCGTAAAGCAAACTGTAGCATCGGAGGATGAGGACAAGCCACGCCGTTAGACTCGCGAGAAAATCGAATCGCGAAGCACGCCCGTGCTATCAGAAAACGAGCTTTCTTCGATGCCCATGGAATGCAGAATGCTGAGAAAGACGTCCGACATGCGGGTGTCTTTCTTGCGCCAGTATGTGCCGTGACGCAGCCCCATGTTTGCGCCGCCAGCAATCAGCGTGGGGAGGTTCTTTGAATAGTGCGTCGTACTGGCGCCGCTGCCAAATAGCACAATACTGTTGTCCAAGACGCTGCCGTTGTTATCTTTGAATTCCTGCAGGCGGCTGAAGAAGTAGGCAAGTTGCTCGCTGAGGAACAGGTCGTACTTGGCAAATTGCAACTGTCCGCCTTTGTCATTGGCATGTGAAAGGCTGTGGTGTGTTTGCGCCAAGCCGAGCTTGAGCGGAAATGTGTCGCTGATGCCCATGCCGTCTTCGCGATTCAGCATAAAGGCCACACTGCGGGTGATGTCGGCGTCGAAAGCCAGCGCGATCAGGTCGAACATATTTCGATAATACTCGCGTGGCTCGCCTTCGGAGGTGGCTTTTAAGTTGAGGTGCGAGCGATCCTGATTCTTGAGCGGGATATCGATCCATTTCTCGGACGCAATCAGACGCGACTCGAGTTCATTGAGCGACGTCAGATATTGATCCATTTTTTCGCGATCAGAGCGACCCAACTTCTTGCTGAGCGATCGTGCGTTGTCGAGAACGGCGTCGACTAGCGTGATGCGGCGTTTCAGTTTGTCGCGATCGGACTTGAGCGAGGCCCGATCGGCATTAAACAGGCGATCAAAGACCCGCCGCGGGTTATTTTCAGCGGGAATCGGTCTTCCCTCTAGACTGTAAGAAATGGTTCCGGTCCGCGAAAGAAAACCGACGCCTGCATCGACCGACAATACGAGAGACGGCTGTCGACAGTATTGCTTGGTGTGCAGTGCAACGACTTGGTCGAGCGCCACCGAGTTGTAAGTTCCCGGCTTGGAATTGTGCAATGGGGCACCGGTTAACCACATGTCGGAACAGGTGTGCGGATCCGCCTTTGGTCCGTTCGGATGGTACAAGCCGCCAATAAAACTGAGTTGTTTGCGGAACGGGCTCAGTGGCTTGGTCGAATCACCGAAAATAAATTCCCCGTTCTCACGGGCGGTGGGAAACCAACTCCATCGATCAATTTTGTGCTGGGACTTTGGCAAAGACATTCCATTCGCGGTGTAAATCGCGCAGAACCGACGCGGAGTTTTCGCGACAGCGTCCTCCCCCATGGCCTCCAGAACGGGTAGTGCCAGCGATGCACCGGCGATTCCTTTGATTACACAGCGGCGATCGAGTTGCAGGTTTTTGGGCATGGCTTTTCCGGAATGGGGCAGAGGCCTACTTGGTCTTCTCGACGTTGAACTGGAATCTGGTTTCACGCATTACTTCTCGAGGAACATCTTGCTCTTGATGACAAGCCGCACCATATCCTGTATTCGGTAATCACGGACCCTCAATTCTAATCCCTTTTCCCTGAGGAATTCAATTTCATTGTAGCTGAGGTGGCGACCGATGGCGTACGACGACAGGTGCTTCAGGAAGCTGAACGCGACTTGATCAATGCGATCGTTGGCCAAATACGCCCGGAGCCCATTGAAATCCGCAACTTCGGTTTTGTCGGGGAGCACAGATCGAGCATCCACGTTGCGGTCGTGTTTAAACCGTCCACCGGCATCGAACTGCTCGAAGGGGAGCCCCCAAGGGTCGATCCCCGCATGGCACTTGGCGCATCCGGGTTGGTTGCGATGCAGTTCCAGTCGTTCGCGGAGTGTCAACGCGGTTGTGTCCTCGTCAAGTTCGGGGACGTTCGGTGGTGGATCGTCCGGCGGTTCGGCCATTATCTTACGAGCCAGCCAAGCGCCGCGCTTGACAGGATTCGATTCTTGGCCGTCGGAAAGTCCGGCGAGAATGGCTGCCTGCGAAAGCACACCGCCGAGCCTTATGCTCTCATGTTTAATCGGGACAAACTCGAATCCGCTGTCGGTTCGGGCGGCGAGATCATAGTAGCTAGCGACGACCTCGTTGGCCACGATGAAGTCAGACACGATTAAGTTTCGCAACGGTAAGTTGTGTTGAAGCAGGTAATGAACGAACCGCACTGGCTCGCGTCTTAACTGCGTCTTGGTGTCGCGAGTCAGTTTGGGATATCGTTTGCGGTCAATCTCGACGACGTCAAACTTGTCGAGACGTAACCACTGTGATGTGAACTCGTCGGCGAAGTGCCTGAATCGAGAGTCGGCGATCATTCGGTCGATTTCCGCATCCAGCGACTTGTGTAACGAATCGGTCGCGGCAATATCCAGCAGTCGCTGATCGGGGGGTGTATTCCAAAGAAAGTAAGATAGCTTCGAAGCCAGTTCGTACGAATCGAGCAGTTCTGGTTTCGGTGAATCGCTATTCTCGATCAAGAACAAAAACTGAGGTGACGTCAGTACGGTCAGCAGCGCGTCTTTGATGCCTTGCTGGAAGTCGCCGTTGGCGGTAAACGAGTTCTGCCAAATCGAATGAATCGAGGCCTCCTCGGCAGCGGTGACCGGTCGGCGAAATGCTCGGGATGTAAACGACCGAATCACTTCGCGGGCATAGACCGCCGGATCGTCGGTGTTTGCCGAGTCGATGAAGATATTTCTGTGCGTCGCCGGAGGCCAGGCTTCGTAAAAGGGGCCTTCAAATTCCACAGAACGAATCAATAGGCGCGGCATGTCGCGGCCATCGGTGCATTCGCTGCGCACTCCAATCTCTCGAACGCCAGCCAGATAGTTGACGTTGTCCTTCTCCACATCGGGACTGGGAAAATTGTTGATCGCGCCCTCGAAGACAAACTGCTTCAAGTCGGCGTCTGATACCTTTTGAGGTTGGCCGACTCGCGTCAACGTGCTACCGCAATCGCGGCGCAATCCGAGATGAACGCCCAAGCGTGGCTTGCGATCGTCGAAAGCCTGAAAACGCCTGGCCACCTCGCTGCCTTCGTCGAGTTGTGTGAATGCTATGCGGCGAAGTGCTTTCATGTCGTTGTAGCGGGCTGTCACCCGCAGCGGACCAGCCGGCAAGCGGACCAACATGAACGGCACAATTTCGTCGTTCGCTTTGGACGGGTGCAGGTTTCCCGTAAATTGCCGCGAGCCGAGTTTCAAGGAAAATACTTCCTGATGCCTGCCTGCCGTCACGACGTCCATTTGATAAATGCCCGCCTTATCGATGATGACGCGCGCGTCGGACCAGGCGGATTCATCGTTTCCCGTGGCCGCGATCGAGCCGTCGGTCTGAACCGCCGCAGCGCCGGGATCAAGCAGCAACCCGTCGTTGTACTTGGCCGCTTTGACGGTTACACGAAACCTGCCCAGAGCGGGTAGTTCGCGCAGCGACACCTTGAAATTCGCTCTTGGTCCATAAGTGCTCTCGACCTGAAAAATTTCTGCGCTGGGCAACGCCGGTCGCAGCAGTAAGCCCTCAGAAATCGTCGCGTAGGCTTTGCCTTTGGGATAGCCGTCCGTACCTCGCATG
>JAYGDO010000218.1:0-5332 GCA_046582885.1 Pirellulales bacterium
GAACTCCATTGACAAAAACTCGTAATTTGTTAGCTTTGCGTGTTTCCGTTCATCGCGGAGACGTATAGGTCGAACAGACATGCCTACAATCAATCAACTAACTCGTCGCAAGCGCAAAAAACCGAAACGGACAAGTAAAGCGCCCGTGTTGGATCGCTGTCCACAAAGGCGTGGTGTTTGTTTGCAGGTCAAGACGATGACACCCAAAAAGCCGAATTCAGCGTTGCGTAAGATCGCTCGTGTTCGGCTTTCTAACGGCAAAGAAGTCACGGTTTACATTCCGGGCGAGGGCCACAACCTACAGGAGCACTCAATCGTTCTGGTCCGTGGCGGACGAGTCCGCGATTTGCCGGGAGTCCGCTATCAGGTTATCCGCGGTGCCTTGGACACGCTCGGCGTCGATGGCCGCAAACAATCCCGTAGTCGTTACGGCGCGAAAAAATAGCAGGCCAATAGGAAACGTTATGGGAAGAATTACGGCCAGCGCGAAGCAATTGACAGGCGATCCGAAATTCGGTTCGGTGCTCGCCAGCAAATTCATCAACGTCCTGATGTGGGATGGTAAAAAGAGCACCGCGCAGCGTGTCTTCTACGACGCGCTGGAAGTGATTGGGAAAAAGATTAGCGATACCGAACCCATCGACGTGTTTACGCAAGCGGTCGAGAATGTGAGGCCCGAGCTCGAAGTCCGCAGCAAGCGGGTCGGCGGGTCTACTTATCAGGTACCCATGCAGGTCAACCGGAAGCGACAGCAGTCGTTGGCAATTCGCTGGATTCTCATCGCAGTTCGCGACAAGAAGGGCCGTCCTATGCACCAGAAATTGGCCGACGAATTTGTTGCCGCCTACAACCGCGAAGGCGCCGCCATGACCCGCCGCGAAAATGTGCATCGCATGGCCGACGCCAACAAAGCCTTTGCACATTTTGCCTGGTAATCACTACAATCACCCGCGACCGGCCCCTTTCGCGCCGCCGCGGTTTTTTTGTGCGCAAACTGCACGATCGGCGATCGGAAAAAGCAAGCGAGAGGCCGACCGCTAAAAGCTGACATCCATGCACCGAAAACTCGAAAACCTCCGCAACATCGGCATCATTGCTCATATCGATGCCGGCAAGACGACACTGACCGAGCGGATGCTGTTCTACGCCGGTGCATCGCACCGGATGGGCGAGGTAGACAAAGGCACGACTCGTACCGATGTCGACCCGGAAGAACAGCAACGGGGTATCACAATTTATTCCGCCTGCATCACTTTTGATTGGAAGGATGTAACAATCAACTTGATCGACACGCCGGGCCACGTTGATTTTACCGCCGAGGTCGAACGCAGCCTGCGTGTACTGGATGGCGGGGTAGTCGTTTTCAGTGCCCGTGAAGGCGTCGAAGCACAAAGCGAAACCGTTTGGCGGCAAGCCGATCGCTACCACGTTCCAAGAGTCGCCTTCATTAACAAGATGGACCGTGAAGGCGCCGACTTCGACGCGGTGATCAAGGAGATGCGAGAACGACTGCAGGCCAATCCCGTCGTACTCAGCATTCCTCTCGGCGCGGGGCCGCCGCACGTAAAGGACGCATTTTACGGCATCATCGATTTGATTTCGATGAAAATGCTCACCTTCGCTGAAGAAAGTCAAGGCGCGAAAGTCCTCGAACACCAAATTCCAGATGAGCACCATGATCGCGCCGAACAAGCGCGAAGTCAGATGCTCGAGCAGCTTTACGACACCAGTGATGAGCTAATGGAGTTGGCGCTGCAAGAAGCACCCATTCCGAAGGACTTGCTGCGGAGCGTGATTCGCGAAGCGACGTTGCATGAGTTAATTCAGCCGGTGCTCTGCGGTTCGGCACTCGATTTTATCGGAGTCCAACCGGTGCTGGACGCCGTTTCGAAGTTCCTGCCCAGTCCCGCTGATCTGCCCCCTGTCGAAGGTACGAACCCGAAGAAAAAAGACAACCGAGAGACGCGAGGCCCAACTTTGGACGATCCATTTTGCGGCCTGGTCTTCAAGATCGAGGTCGAAAAAACAGGTGATCTGGCTTATGTTCGGGTGTATTCCGGTTCGCTCAAGGCCAGTACGCGGGTCTACAACCCCGGGAAAGATAAAAAGGAAAACGCGGCCCAATTTTGGCACATCAAACCGGGCGGCAAAGCGCATCAAATCGACCGCGTGGAGTGCGGCGACATCGTCGGCGTGATTGGTCTGCGGCATTCGGTCACGGGCGACACTATCTGCGACACGCAGCAGCCGATTCTGCTGGAGACGATCGACTTTCCTGAAACGGTCATTTCGATGGCCATTGAACCGGAATCCTCGACCGAGCGTAAGAAGTTGGCCGATACGCTCGACTTGATGCGCCGCCAGGATCCGACATTTCGGGGCAAAGAAAATGAAGAAACCGGCCAGACGCTGATTAGCGGCATGGGCGAGTTGCATTTGGAGGTGATCAAACATCGCCTGCTCCGCGATTTCAACCTTAATGTGAAAGTCCACAAACCGCGCGTCAGTTACCGTGAAACGATTGAAACTGCCGTGGGAGTTACCGGACAATGCCAGCGGCAGATTGCCGGCAAGGCTACCTTCGCCAAACTCAACATCCACATGGAGCCGACCGCATCTGGTTCCGGTGTGGTCAGCAACCGGGCGTTTGATTCACTGCCCGGCGAGTTTCTGCAACCGGCCATTGAGGAACTCGAAGCCCGTTGCCAGGGCGGCGGAATGTTTGGCTATCCGTTAACTCGCGTGAAAATTACGGTTACCGGTGGCGAGGTACATGCGGCGGATTCCAGCGAGATCGCCTTCCGGATTGCGGCCAACGCCGCCTTCGATCGGGGCCTCGACCAGGCGCGGGTCGTGCTGCTCGAGCCCATCATGCGGGTGCAGATTAGCACACCGGAAGAAAACCTTGGCGACATTATCAGCAACCTGCAACAAAAGCGGGCCGTTATTCACGGCAATACCCACCGGGGCAATCGAACGATCATTGACGCCGAGGCTCCGCTTTCACTGCTGTTTGGATTCGAAAGTGAACTTCGCAGCCTGAGTAAGGGTCTCGCATCATCCACCATGGAGCCCTCTACCTATGGACCGGTACCTCCGGAAGTTATGAACGGCTTCGTCTAACGGCGACACAGCGCAGAGGTGTTCTAACCAAAGCCGTTTGTCATATCCGGGGCGCTCCCCGTTGGGCCGCAGTTAAACCTGCCGTAGAATGACGGCCGCACGTCGGCAGTCACAACTCACCACTCTAGCGCGAGGACCGGCTCATGACTCATCGACCAAATAGACGCGGGTTCCTAAAACAATCGGCAGTTCTTGGCGGCGGATTCTGGATAGCCGGCGCGGAGGCGGCGGAAGAAAGCAAATCGCCGAACGAAAAACTAAATATCGGCATCGTCGGCGTCAATAATCGCGGTCGTGCCAATACCGGCGGCGTGCGCAGCGAAAATATTGTCGCGCTGTGTGATATCGACGACAACTATTTGAATCAAGCTTCGAAGCAATTTCCGAAGGCTGCCCGCTTCAACGACTGGCGGAAACTTTGCGAGCAGAAAAACATCGACGCCGTTGTGATTAGTACCGCGGATCACACGCATGCAGCGGCGGCCGTGGCCGCCATGCGTAGCGGCAAACACGTCTACTGCGAAAAACCGCTGGCTCACACGGTCGAAGAGGCGAGGATCGTGCGCGAGACGTACAGGGCGTCGAAAGTCGCCACCCAGATGGGCACTCAAATCCACGCCACGGACAATTATCGTCGCGTCGTCGAACTCGTCCAATCCGGCGCAATTGGTACGGTCCGCGAGGCGCACGTATGGTGTGGCCGAACCAGCGGTGGGGTAGGGGTGTTGCCGACCGTAGCCGAGATTCCAAAGCATCTGCACTGGGATTTGTGGCTAGGTCCGACAGCCGATCGAGGTTTTAACCCCGGCTACCTTCCCGGCAACTTGACTTGGAATCGATGGTGGGATTTCGGCAATGGCGTGCTCGGCGACATGGGCAGTCATTTAATAGACCTGCCGTACTGGGCACTGGATCTCAAGCACCCGACAAAGTGCTCGGCCGAAGGCCCGCCGGTCCATCAGTACTCGAACCCGCCGTGGATGATTGTTAATTGGCAGCATCCGCCGACGGACAGACGGGCCGCGGTAACACTCAAATGGTATCACCACGATAAACGGCCAAAGTCGCCGCCCGGTATCAACCTCGCCGCATGGCATATCGGCGTAATGTTCGTCGGCGACGAAGGGCAGCTTGTAGCCGATTATGGAAGGCGGGTTTTGTTGCCCGCAGAGAAATATAAAGACTTTCAAGCGCCACCCCAAACAATTCCCAAATCGTTGGGCCACCACCGCGAATGGATCAACGCCGCCAAAACTGGCGCGCCGACACTCTGCAATTTCGAATACTCCGGCGCGCTGATCGAGCATAATTTGTTGGGCAACGTGGCTTATCGGCTCGGCGAAGAGATCACCTGGGACGCCGAGAAACTTGAAGCCAAAAATCTGCCGGAGGCCGAGCGTTATATCAAGAAGCGGTACCGCAAGGGCTGGGACATCCACGCGTAACCGATGCGAGAATCCTACGACGTCATCGTCGTTGGCGCGGGCGGCAGTGGGTTGGCGGCGGCCGTCACCGCGGCCCAGCATGGCGGTCGCGTCTTGGTGTTGGAAAAGCAAGCTCAGCCCGGTGGCACAACCGGTATTGCAATTGGTTCATTTACTGCCGCCGGTATAAAGTGGCAACGGCGAGAGTAAATTGACGACGATCCGCAGTCGCATGAGAAAGATGCGGGTCAATTCGCGCCGCCGGAAATCGAAGCGCGGAATAATGTCGAATTGCGCCGTTGGTTTCTCGGTCATGCCGCAGAAACGCTCGATTGGCTCGCTGGCCTCGGCCTGTCTTTTGTGGGGCCAAGTCCCGAACCGCCAAATCGCGTTCCGCGGATGCACAACGTCCTCCCCGGCGCGAAGGCCTATATCGCCGCGTTGCAAATTGCATTGCAACGGATCGGTGGTCGGTTGATTTGTGATGCGAACGTGCAGGAGTTGCTCCTGGACAACCGTCGTGTTGTCGGTATTCGTGTGATGCTGGGTGGAGAACAGCGCGAATTCGGCGCAACTCATGGCGTGATACTGGCAGCCGGCGATTATGCCAGCAACGAACAACTTATCGGCAGGTATAAAGGTGACGACTTCCGAAAAATCGATGGCATCAACCCGTTCGCTTGCGGTGACGGTCACCGATTGGCAGAAACCGCCCGCGCGAAACTCGTCAATATGGATGTCACCTACGGGCCAGAGTTAAGACTGATACCGAACAGTAAAAATCC
>JAYGDO010000240.1:0-1667 GCA_046582885.1 Pirellulales bacterium
AGCAAGAACCAGCGCCAAGCCGCGGCGGGCGCGAGGCGAAAGAGGTCGGACCCGCAGCGCAAGCCGCAGGGCCTTCTCAGCCGCGACCGGATCTGACGCCGCCAAAAATCCGCCCCGCCGTACCTGCGCCTCAAAATTATCCGGAGCAAGTCGCACCGCCGTCTCGTACATTGACGCGGCATTTTTACGATCGCCAAGCAGCTCGTATCCACGCGCCTGAAATAGCACAACTCGTGAATTCTCCTGTTTCACGCGGTTCGGCAGTTCATTAATGATCTCGCGTGCGGCCTGGCGGTTTCCGATTTTAAGGTAGAACTTGAATAGACCGTTCCACGCCACGACCGAGTTAGGGGCCACTTCAACGGCCCGCCGTAAGCACTCCTCGGCCCCCTTCGATTGTCCTTTTGCCGCGAGCAATTGCCCCCGCCATAGCCAGGCCAGCGCATCGCCCGGTCGCTGCTCGGTACCCAGCTTTGCCAGGCTGACCGCACGGTCTCCCTCCTGATCTTTCGCTGCAGCGGAAAGGGCAACCGCCGAAAGCGTCCGGGAACGCGGCACCAAGTCGACCAACTCCGACAATCGTTGTTCGGCTTCATCGACTCGACCCATTCGATGCAAACACAGCACGAGACGCTCATAACTCGACACCCGCTTGTCGCCAAGTTCGATTGCCGTTTGATAGGACTGCGTGGCAACGTCGAGGTTTTCGCGTCGCTCTTCGATCCGTCCTCGCAGTGAATACGTCAAAGGCCAGGAAGGGCGTTCAGCGCGAAGTTCGTTAAACTCCTTCTCAGCCTGATTGAGCCTATCATCGGTCGCCGAAGTTGTTTCCATCAGCAGGCGTCGAGCCCGAAAATAGCGGTACCGTGTGCTCCGATCGCCTTCCAGGCTGCGCACATCCCCTTCGCAACGTTTCGCGTCATTTAAGTCACCACGTTCGATGGCGATTTCCCATAATTGAAACGCGTATACGACGTCGGTGGGAAATTCCTTGCGCAACTCGGTCAATTGGTTCACGTATGCTTCGATGTCGCCACGCTTCGCCGTCAGCTCACAGAACGCTTCCTTGAGATATCTGGCTTCATCCGCGGGCAATTCTACCGTTCCCGTCTTGAGTACTTTGGCGGCGGCGGCCTGCTCGCCACGGGCAAGAAACAATTCGCAGCGTCGAACGTAGGGGCGATGCGAGTCGCCCGCGAGAATTGTGAACCGATCCAGCACGCGTTCGGCATCCGCAAAACTACCTAACTGAACGTAAATCTCCACCAGGACTTCCAGGAACTCCACGTCGTTGGGGAATTCCTGTTCGATGGACTTGATTTGAGTGAGTGCCGCCTGCCGACCCTCCCTCTCCGTTGCCGCCGTGAGGCGAAGGAAATCGGCTTCCAAGATAACGACCGCCCACGGTTTCGGCAGATCATCGGCACGTTGTTTCAGCTGCTCCAGCGATTTTCCAAATCCTGTCCAGTCACGTCTGCCGCCGGGCAGCTTGGCTTGTTGCTGTAGTTTGATTTGCAAAGGTCTTGATCGCGATACCGGGCTTTTGGAAAGAGTGACGGCGAGTGCTTGATGTCTCTCCGCTTTGTCCAATTGACCGGCCAACTGCCACATCCCCGCCGCAAATTCCCGCAGAGCCGCCTCCCCGGGCGATGCATCGATCGCGTGTT
>JAYGDO010000289.1:0-1720 GCA_046582885.1 Pirellulales bacterium
GGGTGCTCTATTTCCGGGCAAACCTCACGCTGTGGATCGTCCTCGGCGGGCTGCTGCTGGTGTTGGGATATTATATTTTCAGCTGGATCCGCGTCGGCCGGGATCCGCCCGGCGGGACGATCGTCCCCCGCTTTGAGCCGCCCGAGAATCTTTCGCCGGCCAGCCTCCGCTATCTCTGGCGAATGGACTACGACCGAACCTGCTTTACAGCGGCCATACTCAACATGGCCGCCAACGGGTATATCGCTATCGAGGAAACGGATGGGGAATACACGCTGCGTCGCAACGAGTCGACGCCGAACGCGCGGCGATCCGCAGGCGAGAAAGCTGTTTTCAGGCAACTGCTTTCAGCCAAGTCGATCACGCTAAAGCAATCCAATCACCGAAAAATTAAGAAGTCGATAGAAAAACTGGCGGCGCACCTTGCTTGGGAATTTGACGGGACATTGTTCAGAAAAAATAGTATGTGGCTGATCGGCGGCTGGCTGCTCTCAGCGGTAGTCCTAGTCGCATCGGCACTGAGCTGGGGTTGGCAGGCCCTACCTCGCCTCGCGAATCTTGCCGAGGCGTTCGTTCACTGTTTTGGTGTGGGGTTCGTAGCGTTCTGGCTTTCCCTCTGGTCGGTGTTATGCGGAGTTTTGGTACAGAAAACACTCGCCGCTTGGCGCACCGCCCGCACGATCAGGCACAATACCATGAAGCAGCTCGGCTCCTACGGCAGCGCGGCATTCAGCACCGTATTTGTCGCGCCATTTTTGCTCGGAGAACTGGCCGTCCTAGCGCTCCTGATTCGACTTACCACATTCTGGACGCTACCGCTGCTGGTGGGCCTTCTCACGATAAACTGGATCTTCTTGTATCTGCTCAAGCAGCCCACTGTCGAAGGCAAACGAATCATGGACGAGATTGAAGGCTTTCGCATGTACCTGGGAGCCGTCGAGAAAGAATATCTAGGGCGGCTGCATCCCCCCGAACAGACGCCCGAGTTGTTTGAAAAAAATCTCCCCTATGCCTTGGCGCTGGGAGTCGAGCAGGCCTGGGCTGAAAAATTCAGCGACGTGCTGAGCCGGGCGGCAACCGAAACAGCCGGCGGTGAAGGTTACCAACCGACCTGGTATCACGGCACAGCTTGGCGGTCGGTGACGGCCGGCGACTTTGCGAGCGGGCTGAGTAGCTCGCTGGGCGGTGCGATTGCTTCTTCGAGTACGGCCCCGGGAAGTTCCAGCGGCGGCTTTTCGGGTGGCGGAGGCGGCGGCGGCTCTTCGGGTGGCGGAGGCGGTGGAGGCGGGGGCGGGGGTTGGTAGCGCGGCAGGTGGTATCGGCCGACCTGCAGCCTGTGATGCGATCGCCCGCGGCCTGCGGTGTAGCTCAAGCGTCAATGCGCAGGCAGGAAATTCAGAGGTTCCGACTTAAACGGCAGCGGACGCTTACCGACACCCGGCTAGTCGCGGGGCGGCTTGAAGATCTTTTTGTGCAACTCGTAGACGCGGCGCAGCTCCTTGATTGGTTCCGCGTGATCGTCGACGCGGAGGTCGCGATAGCGGTCGTTGAAGCCACTGTAGCCGGCGCCATCACGCACCACCAGCAGCGCGGCCGATTGGCGGCCCCGCCGGTCGCCTCCGGCTCCCTGGCCCGCCTCGAGGGCGTCGATCAGCCGCTTGCCTAGATCGCCCTCGCTTTCTGCAAATGCCTTGGCCATCGCCTCGACGACCTCCTCGCC
>JAYGDO010000338.1:0-3465 GCA_046582885.1 Pirellulales bacterium
CGTAGCGGCTTCAATGCGGACCGGATACATCCCACCTCGGAAGTCGGTTTGCCGTTCTTGACGTAATACGCCTCGGCGTGCCGCATGTAGGCCACGACCAACTGAGTGATGGTCCAATTGTGCGTTGTCGTCGTCTTGCCGCGGCCAATGGTCAACCATTCCGCAATTAGTTGATCGTACTTTTGACGGCTGGAGTCACTGCCGTGCGTGCCGAGATAGTGCATCCGGCCAGCTAATCGAACGATCGCTTGGCCGGTCGGTTTGTGTAGTCGATAGGACGGAATTTTTCGTGTTTTTGCAGGCATTGCGACCACTCCATTCTGCGAAATGTGTAATTACACACTTTGCGTTTCGGATTTCGTCGCACTGCCGACACTGGCAGGTTGCCGCAAGTCGCGGCGTCAAACCGGTTTGTCAACAAGCCACCCATCGGGTAGCTAAATTGGGGAACTAGGATTTGAACCTAGACTAACTGATTCAGAGTCAGTCGTGCTACCGTTACACTATTCCCCAAATGCGGCCGGGAGACGAGAGGGAAGCCGCCGACGCCGCATCCTCGACCCGCCCGGGCTCCGGCCTCTCCCGCAGCCTGCCCATAGTCTTTTCGCGCGGGGGCGGTGCGTCAAGTGCTTTCTCTGGCTCCGCTTGTCATTTACAATGGCTCCGTTCGCGACGGATCCATCTTGAATCGGGTTGTTCGGCGGTATCGCATGGTCAGAGGCGCTTTAACGATGACGAACGGTCCCAGCGCGGGGCAGCGGTACGAGCTGCTGCACGCCAAGATGATCATGGGCCGTCATCCTGATTGCGAAATCGTACTCGACGCCGGTGCCGTCAGCCGCCAGCACGCCGAGCTAACTATCGACGGCGTCGATTTTTACGTCGAAGACCTGCACAGCCGCAACGGTACGTTTGTCAACAACCAGCCGATTCAGGGCCGCAAGCAATTGCAGGACGGCGATATCCTGCGAATCTGCGATCTGGCTTTCCGTTTTCACGGCGAAGCCACCCACTCGGCGACCGACATCCGCTATTCGAGCGATTCCTCGCGGGCGATCGTGGTGGACGACGACGAAGACCAGGCAAGTTCGTCCAAAATTATGAGCAAGCTCGAGATTTCCGACAGTTCGCACGTGCGGCTGGAGGCGAATCCGCAAGCCAAGTTGAAGGCGGTGCTCGAAATTACCCGCAACATGAGCCGCTCGCTCTCGCTGGACGACGTGCTGCCCCGCGCGCTGGACAGTCTGTTTCAAATCTTTCTTCAGGCGGATCGCGCATTTGTGATTCTCCGCGACGAGGAGGGAAATCTGATCCCCAAGGCCGAGCGGTTTCGCCGGCCGGATCGGGACGAATCGGTGCGGATCAGCCGCACGGTGATCAACGAAGTCATGAACGCCAAGGAAGCGGTGCTTTCGGCCGACGCCGGAAGCGATCAGCGGTTCCAGATGAGTGAGTCTCTGGCCGACTTTCGCATTCGTTCCGTCATGTGCGCCCCGCTGCTGGATAGCGAAGACCGGGTGCTCGGCGTCATCCAGGTCGATACGCTCGACCAGCGCAGCCGCTTTCGCGATGACGATCTCGAGGTGCTGGTGGGGGTCGCCGCGCAGGCGGGCCTGGCGGTCGAAAACGCCCAGATGCACGAAGAGCGGCGTCGCCAAGAATCGCTCGGCCGCGATTTAGAAATGGCCCGCCGCGTCCAGCAGGGGTTCCTGCCGGCCGCGCCGCCCACGGTCGAGGGCTACCGTTTTTTCGACTTCTACCAGCCGGCGAACAACGTCGGCGGCGACTATTACGACTATATCGAGTTGCCCGACAGCCGCTGGGCGATGCTCGTGGCCGACGTCTCCGGCAAGGGAATTTCGGCCGCGCTGATTACCGCCAAGCTGTCGGCCGAAGCCCGCTTTTTCCTGGCCAGTGACGGAGATCCCGCGGTCGCCGTCTCGAAGTTAAACAAAGCGTTTTGCCGGGGTTGCTGGGACGACCGATTCGTGACGCTGATTTTGCTGGTGCTCGAACCGGCCAGCGGAAGCGTGACGATCGTCAACGCCGGACACCTCCCGCCACTGGTTCGTTACAGCGGCCGGCGTGTGGAAATGCCCAACGAGCGAGGCGGCCTGCCGCTGGGTGTGGACGACGACTTTCGATACGAGTCGTCCGAATTACAGCTGGCGCCGGGCGACTACCTGGCCGTGTTTACCGACGGGCTGAGCGAAGCGATGAACGCCGACAGCGAACTTTACGGACTGGAGCAACTGCAGGCCCGCTTTGGGGACGAAGTGCCCGCCAATGTCGAACTTGGTCGCCACATCCTGGACGACGTCAACCGCCACACGGCCGGCCATTCGCAAAGCGACGACATGTGCCTGGTTTTGATGGGACGGCAAGGCTGACCGCCGTCGCGGTCGCCGCCTTCGCGGCGGAATCCGATCATCGATCGCCTCTGGCCAGCCGCTCTTGCCGGGCGACGTTTGCGGTGCGGCTTCGCACCGAGAGCCCGCCGTGCGGCCGTCACTTGATTGCTAACCGCCGCTGCCTACGGAGTACTGCACGACCACATATCCCAGCCACAGTAGCACCAGCGGAAGGCCCATCCATCGCTCAAAGGTGTTGCGCCGCACGGCGCGAAAAATGAACAGCCGGAACAGCACCAGCACCAGCAGCATCGTCGGCAGATGGATGTAGAGAAAGATTTCGGGAAACCGCGTTCCCGGTTCGGTGATCGGCAGAGGTTTTGCGATGGCCGAGGCGCCGATGACAAACAGCACATTCAGCACGTCGGCGCCGATGACGTTGCCCACCAGCAACTCGGGGTGCCCGCGACGTATCGCCGTCATGCCCACCACCAGTTCCGGCAACGATGTCCCGAAGGCAACCAACGTCGCGGCGATGACGACCTGCGGCACTTCCATCCGCTGTGCCAATACCGTTACCGACTGGATCAGTACGTGACTGCCCATCACGACGACGATCACCCCCACGATCAGCAGGCCCAGCAGCCAGGAGGTTCCGCTCGCCCGTTTTTCCGGCTCGTCGGTCCCGGCCTGGCCGACCTCCGGCTCCTCCGACAGCGCCTCGATCTGCCGACTCCAGCGGACGGACACGACCATGTAGACACCCAGCAGCGTCAGAAAGAGGCCGCCGACCCACCGGGGCAGGGCGGCGTCGGCGCCCTGCGACTGCCACATGCCGTAGCAGAGTCCGGCCAGCAGTACGGCCGATCCGAACTGCACCCAGCCCTGCCGGGAGAGCAGAAAACGGTTGACCGGCAGCGCGACCAGCAGGCACCCCAGGCCGAAGATCAGGCCGGTGTCGGCGATGATCGACCCCACGGCATTGCCCAGCGCCAGGCCGGGCTTTCCTTCCCAGGCGGCCATTACGCTGACGGCGCATTCGGGTGCCGTCGTGCCCAGCGAGACGATCGTGGCCCCGATGATGATCTTGGGGATGCCCATCCGCCGGGCGAGT
>JAYGDO010000302.1:0-4162 GCA_046582885.1 Pirellulales bacterium
AAGCTCACATTGTCGATCAGCGTCGGCATCCACAAGGGCTATGGGCTGATCTCGGTGGGAAAATCCAATGACCACCTGGCCCAACTCGGCAGCGGTGCGGTGCTGGCCGACCATCCCAAGCTTGCGCCGCTGAAAGCCGCCGGCGCGAAGCGATTTACCGACATCATATTTGCCAGCGAGAAACTGATGAGCGCGGTCGGCGCGAAGCCCGGGGATTTTGACCAATTCGTCAAGCTCGCCGAGGAGTTCCTGCCCGCGATTGGGCTTCCGCCAGAGGCCGAAAAAGAGATTCTGGACGACGTCAAAAAGCTCACCAATGATTTGAAAGGACTTGTGCCGCGGATGGGATCGCGGTTGCTCTTTTCCTATTTGACCGACCGGGGACTTGAATCTTTCGATTACAACTGGTCGGAGAATTTGGCCTTCGATGGATCGAAGCCACTTCCATTAGCCAATCATCTGGGTGGCAAGCCGCTGTTGGCGTATCTGGCCCGGGGGCAGCAGCACCCGGAACGTTATGAGACGCTGGTAAATTGGATGAAGAAGGGACGGGGCTACATCGAGAAGTACGTTCTTCCGGAGTTGGCGGAATCCGAACTGGAGCAGTATGAAGCATTTGCGGAGATTTTTTATCCGGTGTTGAGCCGGATCGACGACGTGAATCGCAATATGTTGATTCCTGCGGTGGCGGATGGTCAGGGTGGATTCGCCATCGATGCCAATCTTAAGACCAGGCAGTGGCACGCCATGTTGCCGCCGTTGACCGAACCGATTGCTTTGCCTTCACCCGGTATCGTGATCGGACTGAAAGATGCCGGTTTGTTCAACCGGGCGCTGGGTGAATATCGCAACGTGTTCAACGAAGTTGTCGCCAGGCTTCACGAGCTAAATCCGCTCGACATCCCCGATTTTCAACTTCCTCCGGCGAAGAAGCGAGAATTGCAGGACGGGACCGAAGTTTACTACTACACCTTGCCGAAGGAATTTGGCGTTTACGATCGGGTGGCGCCCAATGTTGCCATCAACGACAAGCTGGCGGCATTTTCACTCGTACCGCGACACACCGTGCGGATGGTCAAGTCGCAGCCGCTGGATGTTGACGGCGGCCCTGTGGCGAAGGTCGGCAGTCGCTCGCTGGCATCGGTCGCCTACTTCGATTGGGTGAGGTGCGTTGACATGGTTTTGCCTTGGGTTAAAGAAGGTGTGCGGTTCGCGACCAGCACGCTCGAGGCCCCGGATGCCGGTCAGCCCGGTGCCGATGATCTCGATACGGCCGTAACAAAGCAAATCCTGGATCAGATTCAGCAGGGCGGCGAGTTCTTAAAAGTCTTTCGAGGCTACAGCAGCGTGACCTACGTCGAAGACGAGGCGCTGGTGACGCACGGCGAACTGCGATTTGAGGACCTCGACTGACCAGCCGCTGCTGGCAACATCCAAAACAGATGGCTGGGTGCGGCAGAACTGCCCGCCCGGATTTTGTTTTGCGCTTCTGGAAAAGTCAGCAGAGTGCGGTGGCGAGAAATCCCGGGGATGCGGGGATTTTTACCGCGACGTACCGCGACTTAGAATGCATCCGGAAAGCAGTTTCGTCCCGGCCGCCGCCGGTTGGCGTGCGGACTGCAAAATACGGTGTCCCGCAGCGGCTTGGTCCGTAGCTGGAAAACTGATTGCTGGAGCAGCTGGAGCAATCCGCCTGTACGTTTCGTGTTGTGGAAGCCTTCAGCCGGTGAACGACCAAACGACTCGACACGCACAGAGGCCGCAAGTTATTCTGTAGCAAGGGGGCGAAGGAATTAGACGACGACATGAGAGTACCGCGTATCAGTGCAGAAAATGAAGGTGACGCGCGGCGGGGATCGCTGCTTGCGGCGGTCGCGGTATTGATCATCCGCGGAGCAGGGGTTTGCCTTGCTAGCGAAGGAGCCGAGCCGGCCGCGAATCCCGAACCTGCCGCCTTCTTCGACGAGCGTGTCGCACCGATTTTGGCGGCGAACTGCCTGAAATGTCACAACTCGGATACGGCGAAAGGGAAATTAAATCTCAGCCGTAAGGCGTCGGCCATGCGCGGCGGCGAGAGCGGTCGGGCGATTACGCGCGACCGTCCCAAGGAGAGTTTGCTGTGGAAGCGTGTCGCCGAGAATGAAATGCCGCCCAAACGTGCATTGGCGGCCGGCGACAAGCAGATCCTGAGTGAGTGGCTTGCGCGTGGAGCGGTATGGGGTGCCGACCCGATCGATCCTTTTCGATTTACATCGAGCAAGAGGGCCGGATACGATTGGTGGTCGCTGCAGCCGCTGGTGAAGCACCCGCCACCGAACGTCGATGCCGCCTGGATCAAGAATGATCTTGACCGATTTATTGCCGTTAGGTTGGCATCGCAGCAACTCACAGCGGCACCACGGGCCGATTCGCGGACGCTGGTAAGGCGTATTTATTACGACCTGATCGGCCTGCCCGCGCCGGCGGAAGCCATCGACAAGTTTGACGAGGACCCTTCCCCCCAGGCCTGGGAACGGCTTGTCGACGAACTGCTGGCGTCGAAGCATTACGGCGAGCGTTGGGCCCGCCACTGGCTGGATGTGGTCCGTTTTGGTGAGAGTCACGGTTACGAATACAACCAGCCGAGGGAGACGGCCTGGCACTACCGCGATTGGGTCATTCGGTCGCTGAATGAGGATCTGCCGTACGACCAGTTCGCGCGGATGCAGATTGCCGGCGACGTCCTGAAACCCAATACGCTCGAGGGCGCCGCCGCCGTCGGGTTTCTGGTGGCCGGCACGCACAACACGGTTTTGGGCGCCAGCGCCGCCATGAAGTTGGCAGGCCGGCACGAGGAGCTGGAAGAAATGGCGGGCACGGTGGCCCAGACTTTTCTGGGGCTGACCGTCAACTGCGCCCGCTGCCACAACCACAAATTTGACCCCATTTCCACGCGAGAATACTACAGCTTCATCGCCACACTCGATGGAGTTAAACACGGCCAGAGAAAAGTCCGCATCCAAAACGAGTCCTCGGCGCGGCGCAATATGCTGCAGCTGCAAAGAGATACTCTGTACAGTCAGCTGGTCGAGTCGGTTACGGCGAGAAACGGTTTGACGTCGACAACGGCCAACCAGATCCGGTTGAAAAATCCGCTGGATGCCAACAGAAAAGGAGTGAATTACCGCGTTTCCCTGAAGATCGCTCCGTCGGTTTGGGCGGCGGTCGGGCAAGCGACCCGAAAACAGGATGGCGTGATGGTGCAAATTCTGAAGGGGGACGGCTCCGTCTTGGCCTCTCATTCGTCACGGCCCGGTGCCTGGGATCGCGGCCGCACGGCCGCTAATTACCGGCCGCAAGTGTTCGACTATCAGGGCGATGGCAACGGGCCCGTACGAATTCACATTCACCCCTTCCCGGTTCATTCGGGCCGCTTTGGCGGCGCCGTGGACGACTTGAAGATAATAGATGTCTCCACGGAACGCCCTGCCTTCGAAGAATCGTTTGATGGGCTGCAGCGACCACATGCCCCCGGGGCCCAGGCGGACACTCGCCGACCTGTTTTCTATGGTGCGAATTCAGATCGCTGGCAGCACTCGGGCACCAACTCGATCCACGTCGTTGAACATGCCGACGGCGATCTGGCGCTGCAACTTTTTAGTGGCAACGGAGCCGCCGCGGTGGTCAACGCCGAAACAGTGGAGGAAAAGAAATTACAGGCCGAGATCGATTTCTGCGATCGACAGATTCGCAGCATTCCGGCCGCAGGAGTCCGGACCATTTTTTCGGTGGTCTCAGGTACCCCAGGCACAATGCGCGTCCTTCTTGGGGGTGACGTTACCCGCCCCGAAGACGAGGTCTCGCCGGGCGGACTCAAGGCCGTCATGAGCGTATCCGCGTCCCTTGGCATCGACAAAACCGCAGCAGATGCCCAGCGTCGCCACGGCCTCGCCGAGTGGATCAGCCACCGTGAAGGCGGGCCGTTTCATCGAGTCGTCGTAAATCGCGTCTGGCACTATCACTTCGGCCGTGGCATTGTCGAGACGCCGAGCGATCTCGGTTTTAACGGCGGTCGGCCCAGCCATCCCGAGTTGTTGGACTGGCTGGCCATTTGGTTTCGAGAGAGGGGATATTCACTAAAGAAGCTGCACAAACTGATCGTCACTTCGGCAACGTATCAGCA
>JAYGDO010000363.1:0-24374 GCA_046582885.1 Pirellulales bacterium
CGCTGATAAGCGTCTTTTCCGACCGACAGTTCAATTCCCTTCGTGCCTCGTAACTTCGAGCGGCTTAAATAGCGAATCGCCTGCACCCAGTAGCGTGCGAACAATGCATCGCCGATGCGGAATCGCCAGCGGTACGTTTCATCGGTAGCGTGCCACAACACTTTGCCGGGCGGCATGTAGGCCGCGACCATCAGGGGCAGTTTCTGGCCGTGGCTGCCGGTACGAGTTGGGTGTTCGGCAAGCACGTCGCCCCAGGGCTGTACCTTCGCCGCCTCAACCATCCAATAAAACTCGGGCAAGTTGCGCCAAATCGCTTCGGTTTCGCCGCGGTTGTCGCCGAGTTGCATATGGGGCGCCATCAGGCCGAGTGCCGACGGGCGTGCAGAAAAGCCGTCCACGAAATCCTCATTCGGCTTCGGTACAATTAGTTCGTCCAGGTCGATGGGTAACAGACTGGCCAGCGGTGTGGTGGAAAAATCGGCTGGTGCAAATTGCTCGCCCGAGACAAACAACAGTCCACCGCCTTTGACTTTGACAAAGTCCGCGATATTCGTCATCACGCTGGGGCTGAAATAGGCGACATTGACGTCGCCGAGAATCAGGACGTCATATTCAAACAGCTTGTCGCGGCTGACGGGAAATACCCTCAGGGCGTGCCGGTCGTCTTCGGCGTATTCCAGGTCCGCCTCCTGCAGAACGACGTTAAAGTCGATGGTGTCGTCTCGCTCAAGTAGGTGCTTTAGGTACTTGTATTCGAAACTAGGGTAGGCCTGCACCAATAAAACCTTGATGGGATCGTCGAGCACTTCGACTTGTACGACTTTCGACGCCGGGCCGATGATTTCATCTTTCAGGTTGACGATTTCGACGACGTATTCGTTGGTTCCAGTCTTGGTAGGTCGATGTGCGATGTGTTCCCGTTGTGCGCTGCCGTCCTTGCCGGCGGTCACTTCCTTGCGTGAGAGGATCTGGCCAGTCTGTTTGTTTTTCAGCACGATTTCGATAACGCGGTCTTGCAGTCCGTGCGGAATCAACTTGATGTCGAAATCGACATAGTCGTTTACGAACACAATGTCGTCGACCAGCAGATCGGCGAATTCCAAGCTGCGGACTTTCTTATCACTGCCGACGCCAAGCACGTAAAGTGGCACGGCTTTGCGGCGGGCGTAGGCGGCAGTTTCGCTGATGGTTGGCCCTTCGGTCGTAATACCGTCGGTAGCGACAACGACTGCGGCTGGTTGTGTGCCCCGCAGGTCATTTAGAATGCTGCGCAGCGACGCGCCCAGTTTGCTGTTTTCATGTTTGGCCTCGAGTTTTTTCAGTTCGGCCAACAAGGTCGACTTGTCGGACGAATGGCGTCGATCGGAGTCGGCCATGGTATAGAACTTCAGCGTATAGCGGTGTGTCAGCACGTCTATTGCCTTGCCATCATCGGCCAGTAGCAGGCCGCGGACGATATTGAAACGGCTGGCACCGGAAAGTCCGGCGTCGCTGGCCAGTGCAGCCAGCCGCCGGTTCAGTTTTTTGTCATCAAAGTCGTCGATGAGTTCCATGCTGCTCGACTCGTCAATCACAAACGCCAGGTATGGTAGGCTTGTGCGACTGAATCGCAAACGCAATTCGAACAGCATTACCAGCAGCACCAAGAGAATTAGCGACATCCTCAAACCGGACAGAAACAACCGCGCAAATCGCCCTGCCGAACTGCGTTCGCGAAAATAGAAATAGATCACGTAAGCGGCTGCCGCGGCGGCGAACATAATGATCAGCAAGGTGATCGGACGGCTGTACTGCCAAGCACCTTCGAGTTGCCACGCGACACCTTCTCCCGTGGGCGGCAACTCGATGCCGAACAGCCAGACCAACCATTTTGTAATGGTTTCTTTCATGCCGACCGATGTCCGATCCACCACGCTAGAAAGACTTCCGTAAACAATAAACCAAGCACGATGTACAGAAACATCCGATGCATGGCAAACGATCTTGCGCGGAGGTCGACCGATGGTACGGATTCGGTCGCCTGCCAATCGCTGCGCACAGTGAAACCTTCAGGTAAATCCTCGGGATGCAGTTTTTGCAAATCGCTTTCGCGTGTATCGACGTTCACTGCAAATTTTTGTTCGTTCGCTGTTCGCGAGCCCGCCCGAACTTTGTAGATGCCGCGGAAATCCGTTTCATCAAAGCTCCAGCGGCCTGCGTCTGCTTCGCTGGACGGTGGAATACTTTCGATCGGGCCGTGTGGCGTCGTGATAAACAGGCGACCGTCGTTGGTCGATTCGTAGCGAGCGCCGAAGGCCTCGCCGACTTCGATATTTCGTTCGATGATCTTGCCGCCGACGGCCGCTTTCCAGATATTGCCGATTAGTCCCGGGAAATTCTGCCAGCCGAGCAGGTTTGACCAGGGAGTCAGCGAATCCGGGGCAACGGTGCTCGAATCCGAAATGTCCGTTGCAATTAGAATCGACCGCCCGCGGCCAATCGCCTCTTCGACGATCGCGGGATCGCCCGTGTCCATATTCATGACGACACTGGCTTGGGAGTCTTCCAGTAGTTGCAGACGAAAAAATTTGAAAACGCGAGGTTTTGTCAGTCCGAGTTCAGGTCGGTTTTTGAAAGCCCTAAGCATCGGGTGACGGTGGCCGAGCGGCTTGAAACCGTGGAGTTTGTCGTCGAAATAGGTCTCGCCCAGCCGCGCCGGCAGTATGCGTGGCGCCCCGTCGGCTGCCGCGGCCAATTCGCGATTGTAGCGGTCCGGCATGACCTGATCGCCCAGAATCGTGATAATCGCGCCGCCTTGTTGCAGGTATGCGTGTAATACCTGCGCTTCACTGGCGGTGAACTGGCCGATGTTGCACAAGAAAATGCATTCGAACGTAGCGAGATCCAACTCTAAAATCGCGCTTTCGGACACGATGTGAGGTCTGAACGTGCCGCGTAGGCCCTGTTCCTTGTCGCTGTCGTCCACGGCGATGGCGGGGACGATCGCCGAGTCGCGTTTGCCGCTGACCAGCAACGCATCCAACTGCTCTTTGACGGGAACGACCAGATGGCGATGGTTGTCGATCTGCAGGGAATCGCCACCGATCCGGATTTCAATATCGTGGTCGCCCGGTGATTGAAATCGGTATTTGAAAACGATTGGCACCGTATCGTCGCCGGGCAACAGATTGACAAACTGCTGGTCCGCCCGGCGGCCATCGATCCACAACTCAGCCAGTTGATTCGTCCGCTGGAGTTTTGAAAAGTTCCGTACCGTGGCCTGAATTGTTGCGGTTTCCGTTACGACGGCGTAGGCCTTGGCGAGTTCTACTTTCGTGATCGCCGCGTTTTCAGAGTCCGGTTTTCCCAGTGGCACGACTTCAACGACCATCGCCTGTTTTAGCCGCTCGAGTCGATCGACAAACGCCGAATCGGTCGCGCCGCTGCGGGCCTGTTGGCCCCACGTGTTCAAGCCCAAGTCGGTAAGAAAATAAACATGTTGCTGGCGGAGTTGATTCTGGTCCTGACTTACCTGCCGGATTAGTTCCTCGGTCGTCTGCAAAGCCGCCGGCAAGTTCGCACCACCGTGTGGCATGCGGAGGCTTTCGATTTCTTCGATGAAGTCGGCCTTGTCGTACGCCGCCGTACCTACGATCGCATGGGGCTGGTCACCCATCAAGATCAGTGAAAAAGCGTCGCCCTCGCTTGCATCGTCGACGATCTGCTCGGCTCGAAGTTTGGCCATTTCCCAGAGGCTTTTGTCTGCGGGCCGGTAGGCCATCGAATACGAACCGTCGATGATAATTATGCGGTGCGTCCGGGCGCCGGAAACGAATGGTGAGGCGACCGCGCTGAGGAACGGCTCGGCCAATGCCAGGACAACCAACACGATCAGCGCGATGCGGATCAGCAGAAGCAGCAGTTGCTCGATCCGCATCCGTTTCGAGCTTTTGACGATTGCCGCCAGCAGATATTCCATTGCGGCCCAAGACACTTCGCGATATTTGCGTCGGTTCCACAGGTGGATAATGATCGGCGCCGCCGCGACCGGCAGCCAGGCGAGCATCCACGGATTGGCGAAGAGTCCGGAAAACCAGTTCATGATGGGTGGGAGATGAGGTGAGACGCTAATCGATTCTCAGCCGCTCACACTACGTTGCTCCTATTCGGATTGATCGTGCCGCTAGGTACGTTGAAAGTGCCACGTCGAGTGGCTCATCTGTGCGAATGCGAACGTAATCGACGTTGTGCGAACGGCAACCCGTACTCACGGCGTCTAGAAAATTGCCAAACTCTTCCAGGTAAGCTCTCCGCAGCCCGCGCGGGTCGGTGACCACTTCGGGCAGTTGCTCCAGACCCTTAAATTTTGTCATCTCGCGGAACGGAAATTCTTCTTCCGCAGGGTCGACGATATGCATCACGATCACCTCGTGCCGCTTGTGGCGAAAGTGCTTTAGGCCGGTCATCATCGACGGCACGTCGTCGAACAGGTCGCTGAGGATCAGCACGACGCCGCGTTTTTTCAGCCGCTCGGCCAGATCGTGAAAAATCGGCCCGGTCGCGGTTTTCTTCTTGGCCGAGGATGTCTCCATCACGTGCAGAAGTTGTTTCATGTGCGACGGTTGGCTGCCCGGGCGGATCAGCGAGCGGACTTCGTCGTCGAACGTTACCAGCCCGACGCTGTCCTGTTGTTGCAACACTAGGTAGGCCAGCGCGCCGGCGATGCACTTGGCGTATTCCAACTTCGACAGCGGCACATGGCGACTCTGATAGTGCATACTTTCGCTGGTGTCTAGCAGCAAGTAGCTGATCAAGTTGGTTTCTTCTTCGTATTGCTTGAGATAAATCTTGTCGGTGCGACCGTAGACTTTCCAATCGACATAGCGCAGGTCGTCGCCGGGGACATATTCGCGGTGCTCGGCGAATTCGATCGAGAAGCCGTGATAGGGGCTGCGGTGTACGCCCGAAACGTAGCCTTCAACGATGTGCCGCGCCCGCAATTCAAGGCCCTGGATCTTAGCCAGCGTCTGCGGATCTAAATACTTCCGGCTGGTTTCCACTTGTGTCGTCGTCGCTTTCGGTTACGGGAACAGATTCGATGAGTCGCCTGATGATTTCGTCGGGAGTGATGCCCTCGGGTTCGGCGGTGAAATTGGTCATCACACGGTGTCGGAGCACCGGTGCGGCCACGGCGCGTATGTCGTCAATGTCGACGTAATAACGGCCGTGCAGAATCGCTCTCGCTTTGGCTCCCAGAACGAGGTACTGGCTGGCCCTGGGCCCCGCGCCCCAACTGACGTAGGCCTCGACAAAATCGGGTGCGCCGTCGCGGCCTTTGCGCGTCTGCCTCGCGAGTTGCAACGCATAACGCGTCGCGTGGTCGGCGATCGGTACTCGGCGGACAATTTGACTGAGTTGTTCGATGTCGTGGGCGTTCAGCGTCGGCGTAATATCCGCCGACACATCGGCCGTCGTGCGGCGGACGATTTCGAATTCCTCATCTTCGTCTGGGTAATCGACCAAGATGTTAAACATAAAGCGATCCAATTGCGCTTCGGGCAATGGATAGGTACCTTCCTGCTCGATTGGATTCTGCGTCGCCAGCACGAAAAACGGTTCGCTGAGCCGATGGCGCTTGCCACCGATCGTGACTTGATGCTCCTGCATCGCTTCGAGCAATGCGGCCTGCGTCTTGGGCGGCGTGCGATTGATTTCGTCGGCGAGAATAATGTTGGCAAAGACGGGGCCCTTGAGAAACCGTAGCTCGCGGCTGCCCGTCGATTTGTCTTCTTGAATCACTTCCGTACCCGTGATATCCGACGGCATCAAATCGGGAGTGAACTGAATGCGACTGAAGTCCAGCGATAATGCGTCGGCCAGCGTATGGATCATCAGCGTTTTGGCCAGCCCGGGCACGCCGATCAGCAGACAATGCCCGCGGGCGAACAGCGCGACAAGCAACTCTTCAATCACCTGTTGCTGACCGACGATCACTTTGTTTAATTCGCCCGTGATCGTGCGATAGGCTTCATTCAGCTTTTCTACGGCTTGGACGTCTTCACCTTTAAACATCATGATTGGGGTCCGTCATGGTTCGTGCTGTTGATGGCCGCTGGAGGCCGTCATTGAGAATTCATTCGCTGCAGCGCCGGCGGCGAGCCGCCGGACACATCCTATGGTGAAACTAGGTCAAAGGCATACAACTTGTTATGGGTGGCGATTAACAGCTTACCCTTTGCCACAACCAGATTTCCGGCGGTGATCGGCGGTCGGCCATTTTGTGGATCGCCTTGATCCAACTCGATCGGCGGTTCCATAACGATTCGCGGAGGTTGCCGTTTCGGATACACCTGCTGATCGAATACATAAATTTTTTCGCGGGTTGGCCAGAAAATCTTTCCACCGGCTAGCAGGCCGCGACCGTAACCCCGATCGGCGGCCCGGTTGGTAGGTTCCGGCCAGACCGCGTGCAATCGCCCCTCGAGGACGTTGATCCACCAGACTTTCGCCCCGGTTGCGATGAGGTTTCCATCGGCGACACCAAGCAAGTGAACCGTCGTTGGCAAAGGAATGTCCCAGACGACCTTTCCCGTGCCCGCATCCAAGGCAAAAATCCACGGGCTGTCGCTGGGAGCTGCGATGACCAGCCCTTGATAATAAATGCAGGGGCTCAAATCACGGTAGAAATGGGGATCCGAATCGCTGGTATCGCCGGACCGAGCCCGTTCGTACCGATAGACCCAACGGACCATGCCGTCGTCGGCCGAAATCGCCGCTACTGCGCCTGAGTTCGTGTTGTAGTAGATCGTGCCTTCGGCCAACGTCAACAGATTGTGGGTCAACTCGTTGACTTGGCCGTGCCCCGGTGTATCGGCGGTGCAGATTTTGCGCTGCCAGACGAGCCGCGCGGGCGGCCGGGCCTCGATGCAGGCGATGTGCGCTTCAGGCCGCGCTTCGCTTCGCCGCATGGCGACGTAGACGAAGTTGCCGTCCGAGATAGGGGGCCCTTCAAAGGCCCACTTGCCGAGATCGAACTCGGTCTCAGCGGCTCCGCCCAGCGGGTATTGCCACTCCCCCAGGCCGTGCTTGTCGAGCCGCAGACAAACGAGCCGGTTACCCTCGTAACGGGTTGGAAAGGGCGTCGGTTGTCGAACGGTGACCTGCGTGCCGATCCGCGTGAAGAGGCGTTTGCCATCCACGGTCATCGTAAATCGCGGTTCGCTGAGCGGACTGCGTTTGGGTGGTTTCGCCGGTGGTTTGGCGTCGCCGCCGGGAAAAATCTGGCCGGCCGAACTGCCGCTATACGCCGGCGTGCCGTCTTTGAGTTTGTATGCGTAGACCTGATCGCGGCCGCACAGCAGCACCAGATCGTCGACCACCAGTGGATGAACGGACAAATCGCGATCGGGTCCGCCACGTCGGATGCGGTTCTCAGAATTGTCGTGATCGATCTTGTTGATGTGTCCCAAATTCAATTGCCAGGTCGGCCGCAGGCCAATCGAGATCGGAGTCGGCACGTTCGTCGTGCGATGCGCGGAACCCGCGAACGTCGTCCAATTTGTAGTTTGACGCCGAGCGGGCCACTGTTGACTGGACTCGAGTAATTTCGTCAGGCCTGCCGCATAGTTTCCCAGTTTACCCGCCAGATAGCCCTCTGCCTCTGGATGTAATCGCCGCAGTACCTCCAATTCCAATGCCGCGCGATCCGCGGCACCTTCGAGAATCGAAACCAGCACGAGACGTGCCCGCACGGATGCCAATCCGATGTCGCTGTCGGGATAGGCAAGCCAGTTGACAACACCAGATCGCTTTTCAAATTGGGAACGAATCGTGGGCCACTGTTGGTCGAGATCGATGCTGTTGAGTGCGAACACAGTCGGCAGTCCGGATACGGACCGCAGCCGCGGATCGATCCGCTCCCACGCCCACCGCGCGCGGCCAAAGTGGCCCTGTTCCAGCGCAATTTCGCCGAGCGCCATTAGCGCATCGTCGCCGTAGCTGCTGCAAAATAACTCGTCGACAACTTGCTGCAACAGAGGTTCGTTGCGATCGCGAATCCCTGCTTCGTACCAGCCCCGTGCTACCGTGTCGACGCGATCTCGATAAAGCTGCCGCGCCTCTGCAGGTAATGCGGCCAATTGCGTGTGGCAAAAGTGGCGAATGTTTGTGTAGCGGCGGCCGTCCAGTTGGAGAATTCGCGCCCCGTGATCTTCAGAAAGGCGGCGCAGCGTCTCAATCCCTTCGTCCCATTTTTCATCCGCCAGCAACGCTTCGACGCGCGCCAGATGATTGGCGGCTTCATTGGGCAGGTCCTTGATATCGATTTGTTCCGATAACTCGAATTCGTCGGTGGGCCGCTGCGGAAAGGGGAACTGGCCGGACGCATTTCGCGAACCGCTCCATAGGTTAGCCAGTACAAGCGCCGTGAGAATTTGACGCTGGATAAAGGTCATACTGCCCGTTTCCTGCTGGATCGACGAATCTCTCTAATGCCAAGCGCGAGCGGGGCAACAAATAGCCAGTCGCTTTACGCTCGCTCGCGGCTCCGCTTAGGACGAGGGCCGAAGCGGCCCGTTTCCTGTAAAAAAAAGTGTTCTAAGAGTTTGTCCTATTTCAACTTACAACACAACGGCAAGTATAGGCGTCGCGAACCCCACGGGGAAGCTGGGGTGCGACATTCGCTCGCCAAACCATTGAGAGTAAGGCACTTGCGAGCACACATTCCCGAGGGCCTTACGATCGCGTTGCGTACCCTTCGATAATTCGTCCCAGCCAAAATGCGACCGCGCCGCAAACCAACATGATCAACATGCGATCGACGCCGATCCGCTCCTGCAACATGCCGAACAGCTGCATGTACATCGCCAACGGCAGCAGCACGAGTCCAAATATCTGAAGTAACCGACCGATCGATCGCATGTCCGAGCGAACCTAAATGACAACTGGCGTGTTAGGCATTATAGCGGCTCACTCGGAATAACGGAATTCACTGCGGCGAGTGTCCGATTAATTAAACCGCTCATAACCTTTCCGATTTCGTGAGCGAGGTCTACAATCCCAGTTTGAAGCTGTTCTGCACTCGCGGATATCAAGTAGCATGACCGAACGTGTTTACAATTTTTCTCCCGGCCCGGCGATGCTGCCGGAAGCGGTCTTGCGGCATGCGCAAGAGGAGCTGCTCGCGCTGCCCGCAATCGGCATGTCGGTGCTCGAGATCAGCCACCGGTCCGAGGCGTTTGACGAAATTTTGGCGACGGCCGAAGCGAGGCTGCGGGGACTGCTGTCAATTCCTGACGATTATCATGTACTGTTCCTCCAGGGCGGATCCCGCCTGCAATTTTCGATGGTCCCGATGAACGTGTTGGGCGGCCGCACGGCCGACTACGTCGTCACCGGGTCGTGGGGAAAAAAGGCGGTGGAAGAGGCGGGTCGCGAGGGCGCGATTAACGTCGCCTGGGATGGCGGCGAGTCAAACTACGACCGGTTGCCGAGCGCTGAGCAATTGCAGCTTACGGACGAAGCGGCATTCGTGCATTTTACTTCGAACGAAACTATTCAAGGTGTGCAATTCCGCGCCGAGCCGGAGACGGGCGACGTACCGTTGATCTGTGATGCGTCGAGCGATTTTCTCAGCCGTCCGATCGACGTTTCGCGGCATTCGCTCCTTTATGCGTGCGCTCAAAAGAACGCGGGACCTGCCGGAGTCACCGTGGTCATCATCTGTAAGGATGCCGTTGAAGCTTGCCCGAGCAACTTGCCGGGCATGCTCAACTATCGCAATCATGTCGAGGCTAAATCGTGCTACAATACGCCGCCGGTCTTCGGCGTTTATTTGGTCAACTTGGTTGCTCAATGGTTGCTCGACCAAGGCGGATTGGCGGCCATCGAGCAGCGTAATGAACAAAAGGCGGCGCAGCTTTATTCGGTCATCGACGCCAGCGATGGCTTCTATGGTGGACATGCGCAACCGGATTGTCGCAGTCTTATGAACGTGACGTTTCGCCTCCCGAATGAGGATTTGCAAACAGCTTTCCTCGCCGCAGCACAGCAGCATCAGTTGTATGAGTTAAAAGGCCACCGCAGTGTCGGGGGCATCCGCGCATCGATCTATAACGCCATGCCCGTGGCGGGTGTGAAGGCGCTGGCCGAATTTATGGATGACTTTGCCAACCGCCACGGATAACAACTAACTACGTTCCCTCCCCTCGGTGGGGAGGGAGGGACATAGCCATGCAGCGCGTCATCGTCTTGGATAGTCTTTCGGCAGACGGTTTGAATATCCTCGGAGCCGATGATCGTATTGAATTCGACGTCCGCACCGGTTTGTCTGGGGATGAACTGCGTGAAGCGTTGGCTGAATACGACGGCGCGGTCTGCCGCAGCGGGGTAAAAATCACGGCCGAATCGCTGGATGGTAATAAGCGGCTGCGAGCGATCGTTCGCGCGGGCGTCGGGACGGACAATATCGATAAACCGTCGGCGACGCGGCACGGCATCGTGGTCATGAATACGCCGACCGGAAACACGCTAAGCACCGCGGAACATACGATCACGCTGATGCTCGCGCTGTCGCGTAACGTCGCCGTGGCCAATCAGAGTCTGGCCGAGGGGCGGTGGGAACGCAAAAAGTGCATGGGTACGCAGGTCGCCGGAAAAACGCTCGGCGTCGTGGGTCTGGGCCGCATCGGCCAGGCGGTCGTAATTCGCGGGCTGGCGATGGAAATGCGAGTGTTGGGATTCGATCCGTACCTGACGCCCGAACGGGCAAGTGAGCTCGGCATCGAACTATTCGACACCGTCGATGCGATGTTGCCGGACATTGACTATCTGACCGTCCACACACCGTTGACCGATCAAACGCGCGGGCTGATCGGTGAGCGGCAGTTGGAAATCATTAAACCGGGTGCCCGGCTGATCAATTGCGCGCGGGGTGGCATCTACGACGAGGTTGCGCTGCTGGCGGGCCTGGAAAGCGGCCGGCTAGCGGGAGTTGCGTTGGACGTTTACGAGACCGAACCATGCACGGAGAGCCCGCTGTTCGGCCGTTCCGACGTGGTTTGTACGCCGCACCTCGGTGCGAGCACCGAAGAAGCACAAACGCAGGTTGCCGTGGAGGCGGTTGAACTGCTGATCGACTTTTTGACGACCGGCAATATCCGTCACGCTGTGAACGTTTCGCCGCTGGACGCCAAAACGCTGGAAAACCTCCGCGGCTATTTGAACGTCGCCTATCGGTTGGGCCTGTTGGTGTCGCAGATGGACGGTTCGCCGGCCAAGGCCTGCCGGCTGCAGTTTCGTGGAGATTTGGCCGAAAAGCCGACGGAGCTTGTCGCGGCCGGTTTCGCCTGCGGCCTGTTGACCGGAGTGCTCGACAGCGAACCGAACATTATCAATGCGGAAGTTTTGCTCCGCGACCGCGGCATCGATTTGTCGGTGGACAAACGCAAAGGAAAGGGCGCGTTTGCCTCCGTCATCCGCGCCGAATTGCAGACGGCCGAAGGCTATTACCTCGCGGCTGGAACCGTATTTGGTCACAACATGCCGCGTCTTGTGCAACTCGGCGACAACCAACTCGAGGCGTACCTAGATGGAATACTAATGGTCTTTCGCCATCGAGACGTGCCGGGAATCATCGGCGCGGTCGGTACGGTGTTTGGGCAGCACAAGATCAACATCGCGCAAATGGCGGTCGGCCGTTCCTCGCCCGGCGGACAGGCCATCGGCGTGCTGAATTTAGACGGTCTGCCCACGACGGAAGCAATGGACGACGTGCGATCGCTCGAAGGCATCGAGAGCGTAACGGTGATCTCGCTGCCGGCAGAGGGCGTACTGCCCGCATGGCTGCAGGATTCAGGGGTCAGGAAACAGGAGATAGGGGATGGGGGCTAAATCGAATTTGAGTTCGACGCCTGCCATCGCCGCTGCATCTCTCGCCCCCCTAACCTCTAACACCTAACACCTAACCTCTAACACCTGACCGCTAGGGAACTGCCTGTGGTTGCCGTCGCGACGCTGTTGATCACCTTGACCGTGACCCTGTTAATTACGCGGGTCGGCACGGTTGCCTTGATGGTGACCGGCCTGTCGCGGGAGTCCGCGCGGTTTCAAGCCCGCTCGGCGCTGACCGGCGTCGGCTTCACCACGCACGAATCGGAAAAGATTGTCAGTCATCCCGTGCGGCGGCGGGTTGTGATGGTGTTGATGCTGTCGGGCAACGCCGGTTTGGTCACGGTGCTGGCCACGTTGGTTGCCTCAATGGTCGCGGTCAAATTTGAAGAGGAACGCTGGGTTCCGAACCTGTCCGTGCTCGTGCTGGGCGTGGTTGTAATTTGGTTGATCGCCTCGAGTCATCGGATTGACCGTTTGCTGTCCAGAGTCATCTACTGGGCGTTGAAGCGGTGGACGCATTTAGATGTCAGCGATTACGTTTCGCTGCTGCACCTCGCGCGCGGATATGCGGTTAGCGAGCTGGCCGTCCGGCCCGAGGACTGGCTGGTCGGACAGACGCTGGCCGAATCCCGGTTGGGAAAGGAAGGCGTTCTGGTACTCGGCGTCCAGCGTGCCGACGGCGTGTATATCGGCGCACCGAACGCCGATACCGAGATTCGCCCCAATGATCTGCTGACGGTCTACGGCAAGACGGAGCGGCTGTCCGAACTGGACAGTCGACGCGCCGGCCCCGCCGGCACCGAAGCGCACGAAAAGGCAATGACCGAGCGGCAGCAGGTTATTGCCGAAGAAACCAAGATTGACGATGGGGCCGAAGCGGGGCACCGCAAATAAAGAAGGACGAGAAATAAAGAAGGACGAGGCGCGTTCTGCCCGCCGCCACCGACGAGGCATTAGATAGATCGAACCGGCCGGCCTATTCCAACACCCGGACATCCCCCACACGCTTGGTAAACCCGGCGCGATCGAAGTACTCACACAGCGGGATTACGTATTTGCGCGTGAGGCTGAGGTGCTCGCGAATTTCGCTGACCGTCCGGCCGTTTTCGCCCGACAGGAACTCGCCGAGTTGCTTGCGGGCGGCCTGCTCGGCTTCGCAATCAATGAACATTTCCGCGGTCAACTTGACCAACAGACCCTGTCCGGCGGCCATCTCGACCAATTGGGGAACGGCGGCCTGATTTTTGGTGACCTGCTTTTGCACTTCGGCAACCGATGGGGGCCGAATCGCCGCTTGGCGGTAAACTTCAAGAATCTGTCCCAGCAGTTTGGTTTCATTTTTTGAAAGTTTCGGTCCGCGGCCGGGCAGCGCCAGCCGACCGCCGGTCTGCAGGATGTCTCCCCGTGCGACGACCGCGGCGAGCATCGTTTTGTACAGTGCGTCGTCGCGGAGATAGTCGAAGTGGGCGGCGAGCTGCGCGGCGGGGAACGCGAGTTGTAAGGGGCCCTCGTCGTGCAACTTAGACAATGCGCCGACGGTGCGTTCGCGGAGCATTTCCGCTTGTCGTTGATGGACGCATAACGTTCGCGTCGGTGAAACTTCGATTTGTTCGATTAACTGATCGGCCTCGAGCAGTTGCTGGTAAATCAAATCGGGATCGCCCGCGCCGGCCGCCCGCGCCAAGTCATCGGCGGACCAAGGATTCCAGCCGAAAAAGTAAACCGCCGCCGCGGCGCGTGTGGATAGATCATCCGACTGCAGTTGCTCGACGAATCGCCAATCTTCATCGGCATTGCGGCGAAGCTTTTTCGACGCGGGCGCGAGAATGCGTCCGCCGCCGATCGTGACGACGGGCGACTCCGTGCGAACAATAAAGGCCTGCCCCCACGTGGTCACGGCCGACTCGGCCAGAAAAACCTGCGCCAGCGCCTTTTCGCCGCCCTTCAGTTGGTCGCATCCGTGTAGGACGACGTTGGCCATGAGTTCGGCCGTGCCGATGTGCAGCCGGACTCGGGTACGGTTTTTTAGCGGTCGCGGCGCGGTCGGCAGCATCTGCAATTCGCAAATTACCAACCGCGAAGGCTGCAGGAGGCCGGGCGTTGCCAGTTCGTGGCCGCGGCGGATCTGTCCGTGATGGACACCTGCTAAGTTGATTGCTGCCCGCTGGCCGCGCGAAACTTCGGTGACGGTGTCGTCGTGATTTTGCAATCCCCGTAGCCGAGCCTGGATGCCGCCCGGTTCGATCAACATTTCGTCGCCGACGGCCGCTCGACCTCGCTGAACGCTGCCGGTTACCACGGTGCCGTGGCCTGCAATCGAAAACACTCGGTCAATCGCTAACCTAAAAGGCCCGGTGGCGCGATCGGTGGGGCCGTCATCGATCACTTGACGGGCGATCTGCGACAACTCGTGGCGAAGTTCGTCCAGGCCCGTTCCGGTGTGTGCGCTGGTCCGGACGATTGGTACGTCGGCCAGAAATGAGCCCTCAACCAATTCGCGGACCTCGGTCTCGACCAGATCGGTCCACTCCTCCTCGGCCACGTCGCACTTGGTCAGCGCAATCACGCCGTGTTTCAGCTGAAGTAGTTTGAGGATGTCCAGATGCTCGCGAGTCTGTTGTTTGACCGAGTCGTCGGCCGCCACGACCAGCAGCGCCAAATCGATGGCCGTTGCGCCCGACAGCATGTTGCGGACGAAACGTTCGTGGCCGGGCACATCAACGATGCCGAGTCGTGCACCTTCGATTTCGAGCAGGGCAAAACCAAGTTCGATCGTGATGCCGCGTTTCTTTTCTTCCGGTAGGCGATCGGTATTGGTTCCTGTGAGCGCTCGGATCAGCGCCGTTTTTCCGTGATCGATGTGGCCGGCGGTTCCCAGGATCAGATCGGCAGTCATTCCGTCATTTTAGCGCGAACGGGCATGCGGCGGCTACTGACCGGAAAGGCGACTAACGCCAGTTTAATCGGATCGCCCGGGCGGAGTCTTCACGGCCGGCGTCTGAGTCATCCCCAAGCGGGGCTGTGGCGAGTTGTGTTTTGCCTGGGTATCGGACGCCCATGAATTGTGGCGAAACTCCAACTTCTCGACCTTTTTCGGCTTGTCCGTTGAGGCTGCAAAATACGCGGTTTGTTTTTTTGCTACACGATGGCACGCGCGGTTGAAGCGGGCGTCGAAGGCCTTTCTGCCGAGGAAGTGAGACGACCGACGGCCGTCTGTGGTGTCTTGGCCGAATGGTTCGCGCCGTAAAATTTGAAAACGAATAGGATGCTCGCGCTGGTAAACTTCAAACCGGCCACCGGCCCGTTAATCCCGGCGGTAAATTCGCAGCGCTGCCAAAGGGGTCAATTCGCCGGCACCCACGGGTTGCGGATTAAACGAATAGGTCGCTCGGGAAGTCTCTGGCGAACGATATTGGTCCGCCGCAATGGCCGGTCACCCACATCTCAATTTTGTCGATAAAAATAACTCTAGTTTGTGAAGCGGCGGTGATTGACAGTTCTTGTCAGCGAGTTGTCAATTTGGATCGCCTCGGCTATCCTATGGGCAATCCGCGACAGCAGCGGGTTATCCCTCTGATTTCCCCGCCCTTCCCTGTTTTGTTCTTTTATCGCACCGTTTGTCCGCATGAGTGAATCCAACGATTCTTTATCACCCGAATTGGCATCCAAAGCCGCCGCTGCCCGCGACGTGCTGGACGCCCACACCTACGAAACCGTTCAGTGGCACTTCAATCCCGATACGGGTTGCCCGTTTTGGCTAAATTATGCGGCCGAAGAACTGAAGTTCGACCCGTTGACCGAAGTCAACTGTTTCGACGACCTGAAAAAGTTCGCGCCCTTCGAAGACGAATGGCTGCGCGGCGGCCCGATCCGGCGCTGGGTTCCCCAGGGTCTCGACGGCAAGCCCACCTATGTATTCGAGACGGGCGGCACGACGGGGATTCCCAAGTCGCGGATGGTGATCGATGACTTCCGTACCGACTACGAGTTGTTTAGCGA
Source organism: Pirellulales bacterium (assembly GCA_046582885.1). Classification (GTDB taxonomy): domain Bacteria; phylum Planctomycetota; class Planctomycetia; order Pirellulales; family UBA7805; genus JAYZEI01. The sequence goes on from JAYGDO010000363.1 coordinate 15,868, forward strand.
AACGCTGCCGGACCGGTACTTCCCTCAAGGCTCCAACTGGCTGATGCTCGGGCCATCCGGACCGCGTCGATTACGACTGGCCGTCGAACATCTCTGTCAGCACCGCGGAGGAATCTGTTTTTGCATTGATCTGGACCCCCGCTGGGTTATCAAACTGATCAAGAAAGGCTGGATGGAGCACCTCGAGGAGTATAAGAAACACTGTATCGACCAGGCGCTGACGGTGCTGGAGGCGGGCCACGACGTCAAATGCCTGTTTGCGACGCCAAAATTACTGGAGGGCCTCGCCCTGGCGCTGGAAGAAAAAGGTACGAGCATCCCGGAGGTCGGAATCACGGGAATTTTTTCTGGCGGCACGGAATTTACGCCGCAATGGACGCGGTTTTGCGTTGAAGAATTTTTCGGCGGCATGCCTGAGCAAAGCGGTGTGTACATGACTCCCACCTACGGCAACACGCTGATGGGCTTGGCCTGTAGCAAACCGGTTACGCCGGAAGATGGCTACAAAATTAATTATTACGCCCCACAACCGCGCGCGGTGGTCGAGGTTGTCGATTTCGACGATGCCAACCGCGTCGTCGGTTATGGCGAAACGGGCCGGGCGAAGCTGACCACACTGACTCAAGAGTTCTTTGTCCCGGGATTCCTTGAACGCGACGAAGGCGAACGCGAGGCTCCGTTTGACACGTACCCCTGGGACGGCATCAGCGGAGTGCGACCGTTCCACCAGATGGCCGGAGGGACGACGGTCGGGGTTTATTGAAACAGACCCTCGTTACCAGGTTCCGCCTGGGAACGTACTACAGTAGGCGGCTCTGCCGCGACACGGACAGCAGACAGAGCCCGTCTGGCACGGCGTTCCCCAGTGGAGTGCAGGGAACAATAAACAATAACTGAAAACTGAAAAATTCTATGCTCAACATTCCCGCTATACGTTGGGGCAAACCTTACGAGTCTCTCGAAGTCCAAGAGGTTCATCATTTCATCAGCGGCGAGCTCATCGCCAAGGTCAGTCAGGCAAATCCGGGACTGTTGAAACGCGATATGCGTCAGGCACAGCAGGCACGGAACATTCTCCGCGAGATTTCGACAGATGAATTGATCGCGCGCGTTAAGAACGCGGCGGGGCTTTATCGCGATGGCACGTTACCGCTGGGCGACGGGACGCAGACGCCGGAAGAATTTGCGCGGGCCCAATCAGCCACGACCGGACTGCCCGAACACATGTGCCGCGCGAACATGGAAAAAAACTTTTTTGTGCTCACGCACATGGACCAGATGCTCGACGCGCTGACGCGCGGGTTGCCGCTCGACATTCTGTCCCGCGGCTACGGCGTCGAAAACCGCGGCACGATCGTTAGCTATCAGGCGCAGTCGCCGGTGCTCGGTCTGGTGCTGCCTTCCAATTCACCGGGCGTCCACACGCTTTGGATGCCGGTGATTCCGATGCAAATTGGACTGGTGCTCAAGCCCGGACCGCTCGAGCCATGGACTCCCTATCGCATGCAGGCTGCGTTCGTCGAATCGGGTATCCCAGCGGAAGCAATTTCGATTTATCCGGGCGAGGCGGAAATGGGCGCAGCGGTCGTGTCGGGTTGTGAGCGTGTGATGATCTTTGGTGGCGAACCGACTGTCGAGCGATACAAGGGCGTCGAAAGTGTCCAGGTGCACGGCCCCGGATATAGCAAAATTCTGTTGGGCGACGACCGCGTGGACGATTGGGAGCAATACATCGACCTGATGGCCGATAGTATATTCCTTAATAGCGGACGCGGCTGTATTAATTGTTCCGGTATCTGGGCTTCGCGGCACACCAAGGAAATCGCTCGCGCATTAGCCGAACGGGTTGGGCCAGTCGAAGTAAAACCTCCAGACGATCCGGAGGCGTCGATTGCAGCGTTTACGAACACGGCAATGGCCGAAGCGATCTGGAACATGCTTGAGGCCGACCTGAAGGAAGATGGCGTCGAGCACTGCACGGCGGCTTACGGTGACCGCTTCGAGAAACATGAGCGGTGCGGTTATTTGCGGCCGACAATCGTGCACTGCAGCAATCCCGCCGCGGCGATTGCGAAAAAGGAATTTATGTTCCCGTTTGCGACGGTTGTTGAGTGTCCCCAGGAAAAAATGCTCGAGTCGGTGGGTCCAACCTTGGTTGGTAGCGCGATTACGAACGATACGCGCTGGCAACAGCAATTGACGGACGCCATCCACATAAACCGGCTCAACCTGGGCGCGATTCCCACCATCAAGCTGGACTGGCTTCAACCCCATGAAGGAAACATCGTGGACTTCCTGTTCCGCGCCCGCGCGCTGCAGGTTCCCGAAGAACAATTGGCGGCGCTCAGCTCGTGATTGTTTCGCCGCGACTCGCAGGGAGTAAGCGCCGAATGATTCAACTCACCCGCAGCCCCGGCGAGTCGCGGTCAAACGCAAACCCTCATCCAGCATCCAACATGATACCCTTCGACTTTCAGCCGCAAACGCGAATTATCTTCGGCCCCGATGCCGTCGACCAACTCGGCGATCTTTGCGCGGAACTGGGCGGAGGCCGAATACTGGTGGTCAGCGACCGGGGAATCATCGAAGCTGGTCACGCCGAGCGTGGCATGGACGCGATCCGCGCCGCCGGGCTCGAGCCGCATTTATTTAATGGCGTCCACCAAAATCCCACGACCAAAGATGTCGAAACGGGGCTGATGTTCGCGCAGACGATCGAGCCTGATTTGATCATTGGGCTGGGCGGCGGCAGTTCGATGGACTGCGCGAAAGGTATCAATTTTTTACTCAGCGGTGGCGGGCAAATGAAGGACTATTGGGGCGTCGGCAAAGCGGCCGGGCCGATGCTGCCGATGATTGCCGTTCCCACCACCGCCGGAACGGGCAGCGAGACGCAATCGTTCGCGCTGATTTCCGACGCGGAGACCAAAGTCAAAATGGCCTGCGGTGATAAGAGGGCCGCGTTTCGTGTCGCGGTGCTCGATCCCAAGTTGACGCTCACACAGCCTTCGCACGTCACCGCCGTGACGGGCATCGACGCGATCGCTCATGCGCTGGAGACTTACGTCACGACGCGTCGCAACGGTGTTTCGATGGCATTCAGCCGCGAAGCTTGGCGGTTGCTCAGCGCCAGCTACATGCGGGTGCTCGATTACCCCGATGATTTGGAGGCGCGCGGCGACATTCAGCTCGGCGCGTGTTTTGCGGGCATCGCCATCGAGAACTCAATGCTCGGTGCGACTCACGCATTGGCCAATCCGCTGACCGCCAACTACGACATCATCCACGGCCAGGCGATTGCAATGATGCTGCCGCACGTCATCCGCTACAATGGCGCCGAGTTCGGGACCTGGTATGACGAGTTACTCGAAGTCACCGAAGGCAGCAACGGTTGCCCTGCGGCCGGCAGCGGACCGATCGGATTAGCGGCGTTCGTTGCCGAATTGACCGAGCGGGCCAATCTTATTTCGCGGCTGTCCGACGCGGGTGTCGATCGCGGAAAACTGCCCCAACTGGCGACTGAAGCCGCCGACCAATGGACGGGCAAATTCAACCCGCGTAAGGTGAATGAAGAAGAACTACTGCGGCTTTACGAAACCGCATATTGATCTGTGTTTCCTCTCTGTAGCGGGGAGGGCTGAGGAGGTAATTGATGCAAACTCCATCGCCGCTCTTGGTTCTGCTGGCTGGAACTGCGGTTGTCGTTGCCACTGCGCAAATGGCCAGAGCGCAAATGGCCAAACCGCTGACCGAAGATCCGGACAGCCAGATTCGGAATCCTAGTCCGTCGGTGAAGCAGCCGCCCGCCGTACCCGAGGTCCAACAGCCCGCCGCCGGCGGACAGGCTGTTGCGGGCGAGGTTAAGGCCAACCTCGACTGGCCCTTGTTTCGGGGGAACTCGGCGGGCACGGGCATGGCCGGTTCGAAGTTACCGGACCAACTTAAAGTGCAGTGGAAATTCGAAGCCGAAAAGACATTTTTTGAAGCAACGGCTGTGATTGTTGACGGCGTGGTTTACGTCGGCGACGCGGATAATAAGTTTTATGCGATCGATTTGAAGACCGGCAAAGTGCTTTGGAACTATGAAGTCGAGATTGGTTTTGTTGCCGCCGCGGCCGTTCGCGGTGGGCGGGTTTACTGCGGCGATAGCGACGGTGTGTTTTATTGCTGGGACGCGAAGTCTGGAAAGCTGCTCTGGAAACACAAAACCGGAGCGGAAATCAATTCGTCCGCTAACTTTTATAAAGACAGTGTGCTGATCGGCTCGCAGGACGGATCGTTGTACCGACTCAAGGCCGATGATGGCAGGCAGTATTGGAAGTACACGATCATGGCGGCCGGCGGCATTCAGTGTTCGCCGACGCTCGCTGAAGGCCGCTGTTTTGTCTGTGGTTGTGACGGCAACCTGCACGTCATCGATGTCGAAAAAGGCCACTCGGTCGCGACGCTCGAAATTGGTGATCCAACACTTGCCACGCCCGCGATCCGGGGCGATTTTGTTTACTTCGGCAACGAGGGCGCGAAGGTGTTCGGCATCAATTGGCGCAAGCCGGCGATCGCATGGATTTATCAACATCCGCAGCGGCAACTCGCTTATCGTTCCAGTGCGGCGGTGACCGATCGCGCGGTATTTGTCGGAGGCCGCGACAAGAACGTCCATGCAATCGACCGTGCCAGCGGCAAAGTGCTGTGGACGTTCCCGACCCGCGGTCGGGTTGATTCCTCGCCGGTGCTGGTCGGCGGCCGTGTTTTTGTCGGTTCGGCAGATGGGCGTTTGTACGCGATCAATGCCGAGTCGGGAAAGGAAATCTGGCAATACGATGCGGGCAAGGGCTTTACAGCTTCGCCGGCGGTCGGTGGGCGGCGACTTGTGATCGGGAATGACGATGGGGTGTTATACTGCTTTGGTGGGTAGGATTAGTTTGAATTCCGTAACCCGGAGCATGAGCGTCGGACGCAACGGCAGATTCCTTTCTCCGGCTTCGGGTTGCCTTTGCGCTGCGGTCCGTGATGAAAAATAATGTCTACTGAAGCCACTAATACTGAAGTCGGTAGTTATTTTATCTCGAACTACCCGCCCTTCTCTCAATGGACCCCCGGCGAATTGCCCGCCGTCGAGTTCGCCCTGCAATCCGTGCCGGCGGACGTGCCGCTTGGCTTGTATCTACATGTCCCGTTTTGCCGCAAGCGTTGCAAATTCTGTTACTTCAAGGTTTACACGGAAAGAAACGCCAACGAAATTGAGGACTATCTCGCCGCGTTGTCGCGTGAAATCGAACTGGTAAGCCGTCAGCCTGTCGTTGGCGGACGGCCGTTTCGGTTCGTCTATTTCGGCGGCGGTACGCCGTCATTCCTTTCCGCGAAGCAGCTGACGCGGCTTGTCGATCGACTGAAAGCCAACATCAATTGGGATTTGGCCGAAGAGGTCACCTTCGAATGCGAACCGGGCACGCTCTCCGAACCGAAGCTGCGGGCGATCAAAGACATGGGTGTGACCCGGCTGAGCCTGGGTGTCGAGAACTTCAATGACGAAATCCTCAACGAAAACGGCCGGGCCCATCTTTCGCCCGAAATCGAGCGCGCCTGGGAATGGATTGAGGCCACGGATTTTTACAACGTCAACATCGACCTGATTTCCGGCATGGTCGGCGAGACATGGGACAACTGGAAAGACTGTGTCCGCCGTACAATCGACTACTCGCCCGACAGCGTGACGATTTACCAGATGGAGTTGCCGTTCAACACGGTCTATTCGCAGGACATGCTGGGCAACAAAACGTCAAGTCCCGTTGCCGATTGGACGACGAAGCGGGGGTGGGTTGATTACGCATTCAACGAACTTGCCGCGATCGGTTACTCCGTTTCCAGCGCGTACACCATGGTTAAAGATGCGGACAAGGTAAACTTCAGTTACCGTGACAATCTTTGGCGGGGCAGTGATCTGTTGGCCACCGGCGTCGCCAGTTTTGGACACGTCTCGGGTGTCCACTATCAAAACTGCCCCGAATGGTCTGATTATGTTGCCGCGATCGACGCAGGCCGCTTGCCGCTGAACCGAGCAATGCGGCCGACGGGGCACCAGTTGCTCGTCCGCGAGATGATCCTGCAACTGAAAAAAGGTGTGCTCGACGTCCCGTATTTCGCAAACAAATTCAACACCGACATCGTCGATGACTGGCGAGCGGTTTGGGAGGCCTATGCGGAAGATGGACTCGTCGAACTGCGCGGCGACCGCATTGAATTGACGCGTGAAGGCTTGCTGCGGGTCGACGGATTGCTGCCCGCCTTTTTCGAACCACAGCACCAGGGGGTCCGCTATACATGAGCGAGACGCTGGTGTTTATGATGGGCGAATTTGAAGCCCAATTCCCTACGGATAGGCAGTACGCAAAAAACCACATGTGGGCGCAGCAGCAGAGCGGCCGCTGGCGGTTTGGCTTCGCGGCCTACGCCGTCCGCCTGCTTCAGGACGTTTATTTCCTTGATTGGGATGTCGATTCGGATACACAATTAGAGACCGGCCAGGAGATCGGACAGATTGAAAGCAGCAAGGCCGAAAGCGTTTTGTTCGCACCGCTGCCGGGGCGGCTCGCCGAGTTTAATCAGGTTTTGCTCAGCGATCCTTCGGCAATTAACGCGGACAAGTACGGTGGCGGCTGGCTATTCGAAATGGACGCTGATGGCGAGGATTTGATGACGGCGACCGCTTACCTGCAGCATCTCGAAACGGTGTGGGAAGTGACTCAGAAAACAATCAAGGGACAATTAAACCAGTAGTCGGTGGTTAGCAGAACATGATTATCCACAAGCACGAAAGGACAAGATTCATGGAACGAAGAAGCAACTCCTCCCGGCCCTGCGTGCCTTCGCTTCTTTGCTGCGCTGCCCTTCCGCGTTTTTGCGCGGGCATATTGCTTTCCATGGTCGTAACCGCGGCATATGCCGCGGATCGTCCGAACATCCTTTGGATTTCCTGCGAAGACATCAGTTCGCATTTACATTGTTACGGCTACAAGCATGCGATCACGCCGACGCTCGACAAACTGGCCGACCAAGGCACGCGATACACCCATGCATTCACAACTTGTCCCGTCTGTGCGACCAACCGCTCGTCGATCATTACGGGGATGTATCCCACCAGCATCGGCACACACTACATGCGCTGCAGCGCGAAATTGCCGGAGCACATTCGCTGCTTCACCGAGTATCTGCGCGACGCCGGCTACCATTGCACGAATAACTCGAAAACCGACTATAACTTCGGATTTCCAAAATCGACGTGGGATGAATCGAGCCGCCAAGCGGATTGGCGCGGGCGCAAACCGGGACAGCCCTTTTTTCACGTCCGCAATTTCACCAACACGCACGAAAGTCGCAATTGGCCGCGAGGCCAGGGGCATTTAAATCAAACCAAGTCCTTAAAGTCGAACGAGCGCCAAGATCCGGCGAAGTTGACGCTGCCGCCCTACTACGTCGATACGCCGCAGTCCCGTCGCGATTGGGCCAACTACTACGAGAACATCACGCAGCTCGACTATTACGTGGCGGCTCTGCTCGACCAACTTAAAGAAGACGGTTTGGCGGACGACACGATTGTTATCTATTGGTCCGACCACGGTGTCGGTCTGCCTCGCGGCAAGCGCTGGCCGTACGACTCGGGTACGCGGGTGCCGATGATCACCTACATTCCCGAAAAATGGCGAGTCGGCGGTCAAGGCAGACCGGGCACGGTGACCGACGAACTGGTTAGCTTCATCGACCTTGCGCCGACGGTACTCAACCTAGCCGGCATCAAAATCCCCGAGCATATGCAGGGCCGCGCATTCGTCGGAAAAGATCTAACACCGCCCCGCGATTACGCGTTCAGTGTTCGTGACCGCATGGACGAGCGGTACGACATGATTCGCTCGATCCGCAACAAGCGCTATCGCTATACCGCGAACTTTATGTCGTGGAAACCCTACTCGCAGTGGTTGAACTATGCCGAGCGCAACGAAACGATGAAGGCGCTTCGTCAGGCTGCGGCCGACGGAAAATTACCGGAGGGCGCGAAGCGGTTTATGGGATCCAGCAAGCCGCGCGAAGAACTGTACGACATAGAAAACGACCCGTACGAGTTAAACAACTTGGCTTCGAGCCGGAGCGACAAACATCAGGAACTGCTGCAGCAGTTTCGCAAAGCCCAGCTGGCCTGGGTGCTGGAGACTCGCGATTTGGGTTTTATTCCCGAACCGCTTGTTATGGAAGGTGAACGCACATTTGGAAACCGCTTCGATATTCTGCGTCAGGCTGACAGCAAGCGGCGGTTGGAGAAATTGCACGCCTTTGCACTGATGGTTAACAGCGAACCGATGAGGCTCGATCAAGTTCAAGTTGCGGCCACTGCCGAGGACCCCGCCATGCGCTATTGGGCGGCAGTGGGGATCACGCGAGCCGTGAAACAGTCTTTGATCATTTCAAAGCTCGACGAGGATGGAAGATCGAGCAAAGAGGATTCACAAGCATGG
>JAYGDO010000458.1:0-25561 GCA_046582885.1 Pirellulales bacterium
CGAACTGGCCAGGTTGCCCCGCAGGTGGAAGTTTTCGGAGGCCTCCACGGAGATGGGCCAGGCCAGCGGAAAAACCAATGTGAGCGTTGCCGTAACCAGCGTTGGTCGACTCATCGTGATGACTAATCCTGTAAAAACAAAAACACGCCTTTGCGGTTCGAAATCACAATGTCGACTTTTTTGTCGCCGTTAAAGTCGGTCGTTACGAATTGCGCGCCGACCCCTGACTGATCATCGACTTTGTGCGGCATTAGTTCCGGCGTGCCGCCCTTCGATGTTTTTACCTCGAACCAGTAAAGTTCGCTCGGCTCACGAGCCTTTTCGGGCCGGAAACCGTGGGCGAAAAAGCGTCGGCCGGTGACAAAATCTTTTGTCCCGTCGCCGTTAACGTCCACGTAGTTGAGCGAATGGGTCTCGTAAATCAGTTCGTTGAGCTTGGTAGCTTCGAACGCCGGTGATTTGGCGTCGCCGGCTTGCTTGCACCAATAGAATCCGCGTCCGTGCGCAGACGTACAAAAGATGTCGTTGCGGCCGTCGCCGTCGGCGTCCAGCGTGTACATATCGGCGATGTTATCGCCAACAATTCTCTGTTGGTGAAAGACCCAAGGTTCTTTGTGCTTTTCACCGGAGGCTGGTTGCTCCCACCAGCCATCTTTATACATCACGTCGCTGCGACCGTCGCCATTCACATCACCAACACCCAACCCGTGTGCAAAGCGATGCGCGGCGGCCTTGCCGCCAGGGCCGCTAATATCGTGAACTTCCCAGGGTCCCGTTGGATCCTCAGGTACCGCAATCCATGCGATCATCTTTTCCTCGACGCCCATTAAGAACACTTTCTTGCCGGGAAACAAACTATCCGTGTACAGCCGCGTCTCGTTGCCGGTTCCTTTAAAGGCAACCCGTTCGGTCCAGTGACCGTCTTTGTTTTTGGGGTTCTCGTACCACTTGGCGTCTTTACCGTGAAATGGCACAACCAATACGTCGGCCCACTCGTCGCCGTTGAAGTCGTCGGTGTAAACTGCGAACGCTTCGGTGTAGCCTCCGCGGTTTGGCTTACGCGGGTTGCGGATTTCGTGTGGCTTCCAATCGGGTGCCGCGTACCAAAGGTCGCCGACCACAATGTCCCGCTTGCCGTCTCTGTTTAAGTCCGCGGCGGCAACTCCTTCGGAGCGGAAGAGCGGGTCGATTTCGAAACGTTCGAATGACACTTTTTCTGCCGCGTTGGCAGTTGTGGCGACAAAAAGGTGCGTCAAGGCGATTAAACCCCAAACGTTTTTCATGTCGAGTCTCCAGTTAATGGTTGGCGTGTGGCGTTCACTAAGGAACGCATTATAATCACTTGCACAAGACAATCAGGGGCCGCGACCGCTTGTTTTTAAAGGTTCGATGGGCGACAATTCCGGCCACGCTCGGTTTCCCGGAATCCGTGGATAGGGGGAGGGAAACTCCCGTTGAGCCCCGAGTTTGTGGGTGGCGACGGCTCGGTAGGAGCCCCGCCTTCCCGACGACACCATTCGCCTCTCTTCCGCTGCTTTAGCATGGTTTTTGAACATATTGAAAAACTGAAACGGGACTATACCGACCGGTTCGTGGTCATCAAGGACGAGAACCGTCCTGAGTTATCCCGCTTTCAAGGGCAAACCGGACGGGTTAAGACCGTCAACATGAACGGCAAGGCGCTGGTCGAGTTCCCGAATTGGGCGAATATTGGCTGGTACGACATCGACGTCGATTATTTAAAAGTCGTTGAACGCCCGGTGCCGAAAGCACCTGAAAAAAAGGCGGCGGCGAAGAAACCGGCCGCAAAAAAAGCGGCGGGCGCCAAGCCGGAGGGCGGAGAAAAGAAACTATCGGCCCTGGAATTGGCGCGGATGCAGGGTGCCGCCGGCTCCCAGCAGGCCGAGCCGGCGGTCGTAGCTGAAGCCAAATCAAAGCCCGGGGAAAAATTGAGCACGGCGGATATCCTGGCGGCCGCTCGTGGAAAATCGGCAGATGCATCGCCGGCCGCTAAAACGCAGGCCACCTCCGCACCGGCCGAGAAACAGGCTGCGGAAATGACGCTGGCCGAAAAGCTCGCGGCGATGCGCGGTGAGAAAAGTGTCGCCGGAGAAGCGGGAGAAGCGGCCGTCGAGCCGCCGACTGCCGGGAAAGCGTCTGCCAGCGGCGGCGGGGGTGTCGCGTCGGATAAACCGATTTCGGAAATGACGCTGGAAGAAAAGTTGGCCGCTATGCGTGGTGAAAAAACCGCCGCCGCCGCCCAACCGCCGGAGGAGGCCGCCGAACCGCCGACGGAGTTGGCCGAACCGGCTGCGGCGGATTCTCCAAGCGATGCCACATCGGGTGAGACCGTCGATAAGTCCACCATGTCGATTGACGACATGCTCGGTTGGTGCCGAGCGCATGATTCTGAAAGTTAGTGTTGGGGCGGACCGGTTCGATATAGCACCACTTTTCGTTAGTGGCCCTGCGTTAACGTCGCTCTTTCTCGGGCGTGTCGGCATGCTTGACCGAGCCGCCTGGGCCTCTTATGCTACCATGCTTCATCCGAATTTTAGGGCAACACTGTATTTGAAATCCTGATTTGTGAGCCAGCGGACGATGCACCTTAAATCATTAAAAATCTTTTGCGATGTTGTGAGCCGTAAGAGCTTCTCAAGGGCTGCCGATGACAATGGAATTTCACAATCCGGCACCAGCCAAGTAGTCAACCAACTGGAAAACCACCTGGGCGTTAAGCTGATCGACCGCTCAAAACGACCGTTGCGGCTGACCGCCGAAGGGGACGTTTACTACGAGGGCTGCCGAAAACTTGTCCAGCGGTTTTTTGCGCTCGAAGAGGAGGTTCGTACGCTGCACACCGAAGTTGCGGGCCGCGTCCGCGTCGCCTCAATCTATTCAGTCGGCCTGCATCAGATGGACCGATACTTGAAACAATTCCTCAGCCGCTATCCCAAGGCCAATGTACGGCTGGAGTATTTGCACCCACACCGTGTGTACGACGCGGTCAAAACCGATCAAGCCGACCTGGGGCTGGTCAGTTATCCCAAAACGGCGCGAGATATCGACGTGATTCCGTGGATCGAAGAGCCGATGGTCTTGGTTTGCACCCCGACACATCGCTTTGCCGAAGCGGGCTGCCTGCCGATCGAAGCGCTCGACGACGCCAAAATGGTCGGCTTCGACCGCGAACTGACGATCCGCCGCGAGATCGATCGCGTGCTGCACCAGCATAACGTTTCTGTAGAGATGACGATGGAGTTCGACAACATCGAAACGATCAAACGCGCTGTCGAAATTGAGGCGGGCGTCGCGCTGCTCCCCGCGCCGACCGTGAGTAGTCGCGTGCGTCGTGGAACACTGGTCGCCATTCCCCTAGAGTCGGACGAACTTGTGCGGCCGCTCGGCATCATCTATCGACGCGGCAAAGAACTAGGAACCACGACGCGGCGTTTTGTTGACCTGTTAACGGCAGGCGAAATTTGCGATGGGGAAGTGGATCTAGAAATGCGTGTCGAAGAATCATCACAACCAAGTGAGGAGTCACTTTTGAGTCGTTAATACAACCGCAGTCGGGTTAGCGGCGGCCAAGCGGAGCTTGAGATACCATGGAAAGCCAAAGAACGCAATTCGGACTACCACCGAAAAAAGGTCTCTACGATCCGAGCAACGAGCATGATTCGTGTGGCGTCGGTTTCGTGGCGCACGTTAAAGGCGAGCGGAGCCGTCAGATAATTTTGGACGCCGAGACGATACTGCGGAACATGGATCACCGCGGCGCTTGCGGCTGTGAAGCAAACACGGGTGACGGTGCGGGGATGCTGACGGCGCTACCGCACGAGTTCCTCCGTAAAGTTGCCAAAACGGATCTCGGGGCCGAACTGCCCGCGCCGGGCGAATTCGCCGCCGGCGTCGTCTTTTTACCGACGATTGAGGCCGAGCGCAAAAAGTGCAAACAAACGGTCGAACAGATCGTCGCTCAGCAAGGCCAGCAACTCGTTGGTTGGCGGAAAGTGCCGACCGACCCAAAGGGTGCAGATGTCGGGCGGACGGCGCTGCAGGGTGAGCCATTCATCGAGCAACTTTTTATCGCGGCGGGCGACGGACTTTCAGGAGATGCCTTCGAGAGGCAGCTTTACATTATCCGCAAGCAGGCCAGCCAGCAGCTTCGAGGCAGCGCGTCGATGCGGCAGGCTAAGATGTTCTACATTAACAGCCTTTCGACGAAGGTGATCATTTACAAAGGAATGTTAATGTCGTGGCAGTTGCTGCCATATTTCCCGGATCTGACCGATCAGGACTACACCAGCCATTTGGCGATGGTGCACTCTCGATTTTCGACCAACACGTTCCCTTCTTGGGATCGCGCGCAACCCAATCGCTTTATGAGCCATAACGGCGAAATCAATACGTTGCGTGGCAATATGAATTGGATGCAAGCTCGCGAAGGCGTCGTCGACAGCGACCTGTTTGGCAGCGAACTGAACAAGCTCTTTCCGGTCGTTGAACCGGACTGCAGCGACTCGGGCAACTTCGATAACGTGCTCGAATTCTTACTGATGACCGGGCGCACGCTCCAAGAAGCGGTCATGATGATGATCCCCGAAGCGTGGCAAAACCATAAATCAATGGCCGACCATAAGCGGGCGTTTTATGAATACCATTCGTGCCTGATGGAACCGTGGGATGGCCCGGCGTCGATCGCATTCACCGACGGCAAGTACATCGGCGCGGTGCTCGATCGCAATGGCCTGCGGCCGTCCCGCTATTATCTGACGCACGATGATCGCGTCATCATGGCCAGCGAAGTCGGCGTGCTGCCGGTCGATCCGAAACTGGTCAAAGAAAAAGGCCGTCTGCAGCCGGGCCGGATATTTTTGATCGATTTCGAACAGGGCCGCCTGATCCCGGACGAGGAGGTGAAATCTGCATTTGCCGAAGGCCGCCCCTACAGTCGGTGGCTGCAAAACCAGCGGATCGATTTGGAGGATCTCAAAACGAACAAAGAGCCGCACGGCTACAACCCAGAGTCTCTGCTCGAACGCATGCAGGCGTTCGGATTCACCACCGAAACGATGCAGTTTATGCTGCTGCCGCTGGTCCGCGAACTCCGCGACCCCGTCGGCTCAATGGGCAACGACGCAGCGCTGGCGTGCCTTAGCGACAAGCCGCGAATGCTCTACGACTACTTCAAGCAACTTTTCGCGCAGGTCACCAATCCGGCGATTGATTCGATCCGTGAAGAAGTGATTATGTCGCTAGAGTGCTACATTGGCCCCGAGCGGAATCTGCTCAAGACGACCGAGGAGCACGCGCACCGATTGCGGATTCCGCACCCGATTTTGTCCAACGAGCAACTGGCGTCGCTCAGGCACATGAATCATCGTGGCTGGAAATCGAAGGTCATCGATATCAGCTGGCCTCGCAGCGAAGGCAAAGCGGGCTTACTCCGCGCATTGGATCGGATTTGTCAGCAGGCCGAACAGGCGATCGACGACGATTGCTCGCTGGTGATACTGTCCGATCGCGAGATCAGCGCCGACCGCGTGCCCGTCAGTTCGCTGTTAGCCTGCGGCGCGGTGCATCATCATTTGGTTCGTCAGACGAAACGTACGCAGATAGGAATTGTGCTTGAAACGGGCGAGGCTCGCGAAGTACATCACCACTGTCTGCTAATCGGCTACGGTGCGGACGCGATTAATCCCTATTTGGCCTTCGAGGCGCTGTGGAAGTGTCGGCGGGAGGGTTTAATTGAGCGGCCCGAAGGTATTGGCGCCGGCGAACAAGGTGGTGGAGGTAGGCCGCATCCGGTCGTCGAATCGGGTGCGAACGGCAAATCGCACGAGCGGGTGACCGAGGCAGATCACGATCTGGTCGCCGCCTATCGCAAGGGTGTTGCCAAGGGAATGCTCAAGGTGATGGCCAAGATGGGCATCTCGACGCTCCAGTCGTACAAAGGTGCACAAATCTTCGAGGCCGTAGGCCTCCGCGACGAAGTGATTGATCGTTGCTTTGCCGGAACCGCCAGCCGCATTCAGGGTGTCGATTTTGACGTGCTGGCCGAAGAAGTGCTGCGTCGTCACGCGCTGGGATTCCCGACGCAGTCGGGCGACCGGCTGCCGGTGCTGCCGAACCCCGGCGAATTCCACTGGCGTCCCGAACAAGAGCGGCACATGTGGGATCCGCCTGCGATTGCCGATCTGCAGGTCTCCGGCCGTACAAACAGTCGCCAGGCTTATGATCGCTTCGCCGCACACTGCAATCACGATGCGCGTACGCGGTGCGCACTACGCGGCTTGCTGACATTCAAAAAAAATGCCAACGGCGGCCGGATTCCGATCGACGAAGTCGAACCCGAGTCGGAGATCGTCAAACGATTTTGCACCGGTGCGATGAGCTTTGGTTCCATTTCTGCCGAAGCCCACGAGGGATTGGCCATCGCCATGAATCGGCTGGGCGGAAAGAGCAATACCGGAGAAGGCGGCGAAGATTCCGAACGGTTCAAACCGCTGTCCAACGGTGATTCGAAGCGGTCCGCCATCAAGCAGGTAGCCTCGGGCCGTTTTGGCGTGACAATCTGGTATCTGGCCAACGCGGACGAGTTGCAGATCAAGATTTCACAAGGAGCAAAGCCTGGAGAAGGGGGCGAGTTGCCCGGCCGCAAAGTCGACGAAAATATTGCAAAGATTCGTTATTCGACGCCCGGCGTCGGCTTGATCAGCCCGCCGCCACACCACGACATCTATTCGATTGAGGATCTCAAGCAACTAATCCACGATCTGAAGAATGCAAACCGCGATGCGCGGGTGAGTGTCAAACTCGTTTCCGAAGTTGGTGTCGGCACAATCGCGGCCGGTGTGGCCAAGGGATTCTCGGATCACATTCTGATCTCCGGCGATGGTGGCGGCACGGGCGCCTCGCCGTTGACCAGCATCAAACACGCGGGCCTGCCGTGGGAACTCGGTATCGCCGAAACGCATCAGACGCTGGTGCTCAACGATCTTCGCAGCCGTGTCGTACTGCAAACCGACGGCGGCTTGAAAACCGGGCGGGACGTCGTGATTGCCGCCATCCTCGGCGCTGAAGAGATGGGATTTTCGACCGCGCCGCTGATCGTGATGGGCTGCATCATGATGCGGAAGTGCCATCTGAATACCTGCCCGGTCGGCATCGCCACGCAGGATCCGGAGTTGCGCAAGAAATTCATGGGCAGCCCAGATCACGTCGTCAATTATTTGTTCATGGTCGCCGCCGAAGCGCGTGAAATCATGGCCGAATTAGGCTTCCGCACCGTCAATGAGATGATCGGCCGCGTCGATTGTCTGGAAACCGATGAAGCAATCAAACACTGGAAAGCCGATGGGCTTGATCTGACCGAGCTGCTTTCGCCGATCGAATTGCCTCACGAAGGCGTTGGCGTCTACTGTACCCGTGAGCAAGATCACGGGCTGGAGCATTCGCTCGACATGAGAAAGTTGCTCGACCTGGCCCGGCCCGCGCTGGACAGCGGCGACAAAGTGGAAGAGGAACTTAACATCGTTAACACCGATCGCACCGTCGGCACGATCCTCAGTCACGAGCTGGTCAAGAAATGGGGTGAAAATGGCCTGGCGGATGATACGGTGCACTTTAAGCTGCACGGCTCGGCGGGGCAAAGTTTCGGTGCGTTTCTCGCCCGCGGGATCACGATGGAACTGATTGGCGACGCGAATGATTATGTCGGGAAAGGACTCTCGGGCGGCAACCTGATCATTTATCCGCCCCAGGATAGCAGCTTTGTCGCGGAGGAAAACATTATTGTCGGCAATGTCGTGCTCTACGGCGCCACGGGCGGTAGGGCGTTCTTCCGAGGCTGCGCCGCCGAAAGATTCTGCGTCCGCAACAGCGGTGCCGTTGCGGTCATCGAGGGCATCGGCGATCACGGCTGTGAATACATGACCGGTGGCCGCGTTGTCATTCTTGGTCCGACCGGACTGAACTTTGCTGCTGGGATGAGTGGCGGCGTTGCTTACATTTGGGATCCAAACGACGAATTTCTCGAGAGGTGTAATCTGGGAATGGTCGAACTGGAGAAAGTCGAAGCGGAGCAGGACATCGACGAATTGCACAATCTCATTGAGTTGCACCGCGACAATACGCAATCAGAAGTCGCCGGTGATGTACTCAATCGTTGGGACGAAACTCTGGGGCAATTCGTCAAAGTCATGCCCACGGATTACAAGCGAGTCTTGATAGAGCGGAAGAAGAGGGAGACGGAGGTCGCAGCGACAACGTAGGAATCGACCGTTGCCAACGGTTGCCAAACTATAGGCGGAACCGGACAAACATGGGAAAACCAACAGGCTTCAAGGAATTTCAGCGCGAGGCAGTTCCCTATCGGCCCGAGGCCGAACGGCTGGGCGATTTTTTGGAAATATTCACCCAACCGCCGGAACAGCAACTGCGGACACAAGGCGCGCGGTGCATGGATTGCGGCGTTCCGTTTTGTCAATCGACGAACGGTTGCCCGATCGACAACCTGATACCGGAGTGGAATGACTTGGTCTACAACGGCCGCTGGCGCGACGCGTTGGACCGATTGCACAAGACGAACAACTTTCCGGAATTCACTGGCCGCACTTGCCCCGCGCCCTGTGAAGGTGCTTGCGTGTTAGGCATCACCGATCCGGCCGTCACGATTAAGAACATCGAAAACGCCATCATCGACCGGGGCTTCGCCGAAGGATGGGTTGCCGCCGAGCCCCCCGCAGCCCGCACTCGAAAAAATGTTGCTGTGGTCGGATCGGGACCCGCCGGATTGGCCGCTGCCGCTCAGCTTAACAAAGCCGGTCATGAGGTGACGGTCTACGAACGCAGCGATCGCATCGGCGGTTTGCTGATGTACGGCATACCGAATATGAAACTCGACAAAGGTGTTGTCGAGCGCCGCGTCAACCTGCTGCGCGAAGAGGGCGTCAACTTTGTCACCTGCGCGCACGTTGGCAAACAGGAGAAATTTCCGCCCGGTCACATGACACAAATTATGGAGCAGCGCGGTTGCCAGGTGCAGTACATCGATCCTAACCAGCTTGTAGAAGAGTTCGGCGCTTTGCTACTGGCTACCGGCGCGACGAGACCGTTTGATCCGACGGCTCGCTGTCCCGGTCGCGGGTTGGCCGGCATTCAATTCGCGATGGACTTTCTCACGCGAAATACCAAGAGCCTGCTTGACTCAGACCTGCAAGATGCCGCCTACACTTCCGCCAAAGACAGGGACGTCATCGTCATCGGTGGCGGCGACACCGGAGCGGACTGTATCGGCACGTCTTTGCGTCACGGCTGCAAGAGCATGGTCAATTTCGAATTACTTGACTGCCCACCCGCCGCTCGCGCAGACAATAACCCGTGGCCGGAGTGGCCGAGGATTTATCGCATCGACTATTCACACGCCGAGACGGCGGCGCGATTCGGTGACGACCCGCGGGCTTACCAAATTTTGACGAAAGAATTCGTTGGCGACGCTGACGGCCGCGTGAAATCGGTAAAGACCGTCGAAATCGATTGGTCGAAGCCGACGGCAGGCGGTCCGCCGTGGACCGAGATTGCAGGCAGCGAAAAAGAGTGGCCCGCCGATTTGGTTCTGTTGGCGACCGGCTTCCTCGGTCCCGAAAAGTCGGTGGGCGAAATGCTGGGCCTGGAAATGCAAACCCCCCGCGGCAACTGGGAGACGTTCCGGGCCGACCACGGCGCCTTCGCCACGAACGTCGAAGGCGTCTTCGTCGCCGGCGACTGTCGCCGCGGACAAAGTCTGGTTGTGTGGGCCATCAACGAAGGTCGCGGCGCCGCCCGCGCGGTGGACGAATACTTGATGGGCTCAAGCGAATTGCCGGCGCCGGGGCTGTTGGCCAATGCAGCGGTTTAGGAACGAACGCGGCAATCGTACCGAGGTAACGCTACTTTGCGAACGGTCCCTTCCTGCGGCCGTCGTTTGCTGGCGACAGCCGGCCGGTCAAGGTCTGGTGAATTCGGCTACAATGTACGCGACTTTGATTCGCCGTCCGTCTTTTAGAGCCCCAGCCTGGATGATTCAGCAGTTCGTAATTATCTGCGTGTGCGCTGCGGCTGCCGGCCGGCCGGCCGTGGCCGATGCGTTGGGGCCTGACGAACCGGTGCCGTTGACGGTTGCCGCCACAGTCAACGAAAAACCAATCTACGCGGGAGAAGTTGCCGATTTAATTCGGCGGTTGGGCCTCGGTGAAAAAGTTCCCGAGCAACAACGGCCGTGGCTTGAAGCACAGACGCTCGGCCAAATCATTGAAAGGCGGATAGCACTGCATTATCTACGGCGTCATCGTTCCGTAATTAGCGATTATCATGTCAGCGCTGCGGTTGCGGATATCCGATCTAAGCTCGAACAAAAAAAGTCGACGCTTGAAAAATACCTCCGCCATTGCGGCTTTACCGAAAAATCCCTTCGCGCGCAGTTGGCTTGGAGAATGAGCTGGGAAAAGCACGTCGCCGATCGTGTAACGGACGATGACGCGAAAATGTTTTTTGATGCGAATCGAAGGGACTTTGACGGCACGAAAGCTCGCGTCGCACACATTTTGATACGGGTCGAAAAGCCACTGGACGTTGGCGCGGCAAAGTCAAAAGCGGCAGCGATTCGCAAAGAAATTCTTTCGTCCAAGACGACTTTTGCTGAGGCCGCGGCAAAGCACTCGATCGCGCCGACGGCGGAACGAGGTGGCGAAATCGGACTGATCAGCCGCCATGGAGAAATGGTCGAAGTCTTCTCGGCCGCTGCGTTTGCGCTTGAGAAAGATGAAATTAGCCAACCCGTCGTTTCGCCGTTCGGTGTGCATCTGATTCGCTGCATCGAAATCCAACCGGGCGACGGGAAATGGACCGATGTCCGCGACGGACTCCGCAGCGCCATCATTCAACGGGGGTTTCGGCGGATCGTCGCAGCCGAGCGGTCACGGATCAAGATCGCTTTCACCGGCCAGACGCCGTATTTTGATCCGGAAACTGGCAAACTCGTTTCCGCGGCCTCGCGCTAACCGTTTGGCTAGACCGCAGCCAATTGGGCGACCATAATCATGGCTCGCCTGCGAGTCGTTTCTTTCCGCTTGTTCTCGGAGATGCACCGTGAAACCCGCTTTCTGCTCGCTATATGTTTCGATTTTTCTGTTATTAGCCACGACAAACGGGTTGCCATCGTCGATGTTCGCCGACGACAGCTCCTTTGAATTGCGGGACGGCGACCGAGTTGTTTTGGTCGGTGACACATTGATCGAACGATCGGCCAGATACGGTTATGTCGAAATGTCATTAGCGATGGCCTTTGCCCGTCGAAAGGTGACGTTTCGCAACCTCGGCTGGTCCGGCGACAACGTATTCGCCCGCTCACGAGATTATTTTGATAAGCAGCACGACGGTTACGCGCGAAGGTTGGCACACCTAAACCGATTGAAGCCAACCGTCATTTTTTTGTCATACGGTGGCAACGAGTCGTTTGGCGGCAAAGACCGGTTGCCGGAGTTTGTGGCCGGCTATAAGCAGTTGTTGGAGGACCTGAAAGCCACCGGCGCACGACTCGTTCTGCTCACGCCGCCGCGGTTGGAAAAACTAGGTCCGCCACTTCCCGATCCGGCGGCCCAAAATCGCAATCGCGGCCTTTACGCCGCGGAGATTCGCAAACTCGCCGCCCAGTTCGACCATCGGGCTGTTGACTTGTTTTCGCAGTTCAAATCGACCAACAGCAGGCTGACCTACAACGGCATGCACTTAACCAATAGAGGCTATCAAGAATTGGCCGCGGCGATCTGCGTGGAACTAGACGTTGCCGCGCCGGATTTCGGCGGCCAAGATCTGCTGAGGCAGGCGATAGTGGCTAAGAATCGCCTCTACTTCTATCGCTGGCGGCCGCAAAACGAAACGTATCTGTTTGGCCACCGCAAACACGAACAAGGTCGCAATGCCGCCGAATTGCCGCATTTCGATCCGCTGGTGTCGGCGAAAGAACTTGAAATTGCCAAGTTGCTGACGCAGCCACGATGAGCAAGACGTCCTCTTTGACGGGCCACGAAAACTACGGGGAACTCAGAATGACTATCCGGGTGAATTGGCGTCCGAAACTGGGGTGGGGGATCAGCACCGGCACGGTCTTTAATCCTTCGCTAACGCATCGGCTTACGATGCTCGTGGCCTTCGTTTTGTTGATGCACCAGACTGCCGATGCCCAGCGCGGACTCAATCCAAAATCGATTCCTCCGCCCGACCCCAAGGAGCAAATCAAGACGCTAATTCCCGCCGAGGGCTTTGAGATCAACCTGTTTGCAGCCGATCCGATGATCGCCAGCCCGATTCAAATGAACTGGGATGCGTCGGGCCGACTTTGGGTCGCCAGCAGCTCGGTCTATCCGCAGATCAAACCCGGCCAAAAGGCCGACGACAAAATTGTGATACTGGAAGACACCAACGGCGACGGCCGCGCCGACAAGCGGATTGTGTTTGCCGATGAGTTGCTAATTCCAACCGCGGTGATTCCCGGCGACGGCGGCGCCTACATCGCCCACTCGACCGAACTTTTGCACTTGGCCGACACCGATGGCGACAGCCGTGCTGATAAAGAGACGGTGGTGCTTAGCGGATTCGGCACGGAAGACACGCATCACATCATTCATACGCTGCGGTGGGGTCCGGCGCAGATGTTGTACTGCAATCAGTCGATTTACATTCACAGCCACTTGGAAACGCCGTGGGGCGTACGGCGACTGGGCGGCGGCGGCACGTGGCAATTGCAACCGCAGTCTCTCAAATTGCAAGTCGTCATGCGGGGCTGCGTCAATCCGTGGGGCCGGCATTGGAACCGCTGGGGAGCATCGTTTGCGACCGATGGCGCGTATGGCGATGGTATTTGCTACACATTTCCGGGAGCAACATTTCCTACGGCTCCCGGTGCGAAGGCGACCATTCGCGGACTTAATCCCGGTCAACCCAAGATGTGTGGGCTGGAAGTGCTGTCGGGCCGGCACCTACCCGAATCTTGGCGGGGCCGGATGATCAGCAACGACTTTCGCGGCCATCGCACGGCCAGTTTTGTGCTGCAAGAGGCCGACAGCGGTTTCGTTTCGCGTCGGGCGGAAGACCTGATTCGTTCCTCGCACCTCGCCTTTCGACCGATCGATATCAAAATGGGCCCCGACGGTGCGATTTATATCGCCGACTGGTACAACCCGATCATCCAGCACGGCGAAGTCGATTTTCGCGATCCGCGCCGCGACCATGCGCATGGGCGCATCTGGCGTGTGACGGCTAAAGGCCGGCCGCTCGTCAAACCGCCCAAGCTCGTGGCTGCGCCGATCGGGGAAATATTGGATGCGTTGAAACTTCCGGAACAGTGGACACGAACACAAGCCAAGCGGGTGCTCGCCCAGCGCGGCGGAAAAGCCGTTGCGCCGCTTTTGCGGCAGTGGCTTGCGGCCCTTTCGAGTGAAGACGAGCAATTCGAACACGACCGGCTCGAGGCACTGTGGACCTTCCAAGCGATCGATGTGGTCGATGCGAAACTGCTTCGGGCGGTGTTGCAATCGACCGATCATCGGCCGCGGGCGTCGGCCGTCCGCGTGCTTTCACATTGGCACGATCGCGTTGATGGTTCGATCGACCTGCTGGCCAGTGCTGTCGCCGACCGGCATCCGCGAGTGCGACTTGAAGCGGTTTGTGCGCTCAACGTCGTGGGAACACCGCAGGCTTATCGGCTGTGCCTCGACGCGCTGAACCACTCGGTAGACAAATTCATCGAGCATGCTTTACGGATCGCACTTTTGGGCCGGGGGTCGCAGGGCTCACTGGCCGCCGCACGCCAGCTTCCTCAATTGTTGTTTCGACTAGAGTTTGCCGAGGACGCGGCCGCCATTGACCCGCTGTTGAAGATGGTCGACAGCGGACGATTGACGCCGGCGCAAACGGACAGGGTGTTCGTCGCGGTCAGCCAAATCGGCGGTCCGCAACATTTGGCCGTTGTTTTCGAGCGTATTCTTGCGGCTGCTCCCGGGAATCCGCCGGGCCACATCGGCCTGTTGAAAATGCTCGCCCATGCTGCAATCGGAAGAAACGCGAAGCCAAACGGGGATTTGAACCGCTTGGCAAAGCTGTTCGGGAATGAAAATAAGGGTCTGCGGGTGGCCGCACTGCAATTGGCAGGCGCTTGGCGGCTCCAGCCGCAGCGGGCGGCGCTGAAGCGGGTGGCGACTGAGGGCGACGAGCCGACCGAAATTCGAATTGCGGCGATCGCCGCCCTGGCGGGGCTCGGCGGCGCGGATTCGATTGCGACTTTGGAGCGGCTAATCTACAGCGATTTGTCATTGCCCGTGCGTTCCGCCACGGTGATTGGACTCGCGCAGCTGGATGTCCGACCGGCGGCGACCGGTGCCGCTAAGTTGATGTCCGAGTTGCCCGGGGAAGCCGATCCCGGCGATGTGATCGCGGCCTTGTTGCAGCACAAAGAGGGTACCAAGCATCTGGCCGACGCGGTTCGTGTCGCGAAACTCAAACCGGATGTCGCGAAACTTGCCGTCCGCGCCGTCGAGCGTTCGGGCCGCAACCTGCCGGAGTTGATCTCTGCGTTCCGCACCGCCGGCAGCCTGGCCGCGGCGCGGACTCAATGGTCCGACAAAGAATTAAGTGCCTTCGTCGATGACGTCGGCAGCAAAGGCAATCCGACCCGTGGTGAATTGATCTATCGGCGGCAAACGCTCGGTTGCGTCAAATGCCACGCCATCGGTGGCGCGGGTGGCCGCGTTGGGCCGGACTTGGTCAGCATAGGCGCCAGCGCGCAGGTCGACTACTTGATCGAATCGCTGCTCGACCCCAACAAAAAGATCAAAGAGAATTTTCACTCGCTGGTCGTCGAAACCAACGGCGGACGATTACTGACCGGCATCAACATCGGCCGCACAAACCGCCATTTGATTCTACGCGACGCAGAAAATCGCGAGATGCGGATTCCGCTCACCGAGATCGCCGAAGAAGAAAACGGCGCCAGCCTGATGCCGGCGGGGTTGGTGGACTCGTTGACCCGCGGCGAACTGACCGATCTGGTGGCCTTTCTTTCACAGCTCGGCAAAGAGGGCCCGTTTTCGATTGGCCAACGGCGCTGGGTCCGGCACTGGGAAGTCGTCGCGGCGACGGAAGAGAATCTGGATTATGTCCGTCGAACTGGCGTCGGCGCGGCGGCCGATTCCAGCGAGTCGCTTGCCTGGGCGAAAACTTACAGCCTGGTGTCCGGAAATGTGCCGCTTGCCGGCGTGCCGGTTCTGACAATTCCGGCTCGTAAATTGAAGACCAGCATTTTGCGATTCCGGCTCGAAGTCACATCGCCGGGTAAAGTGCAATTGAATTCAGATTCGATCGCCGCTGCCGGCATTTGGGTTGACGGATCATCGCTGGAACCACGACCAGCTATGCAAATTGATTTAGAGCAGGGCGTGCACACGGTGACGGTTGCCGTGGACAGAAACAAATCCAACGGCCGACTGCAAGTTGAATTGGTAGAAGTCACGGACTCCCCGGCGGGGGTGCAACTTCTCGTGGATTAACTGTTCCCAAAATTGAATAAGATCAAGGCCAAGGGCCTTGTTTTGTCCGCAGCCTGCAGGCTCTGTTTTAGGATTCGGGGTTTTGTTGCTCGCCGTCGTCGAACAGTTCGGCGAACAGTTCGTCGGCCACCGCTTTGTCGTCGCCGCGTCCCTCGAGCAGTTCGATCTCCTCGTCGTCGATCCGCAGCGCCCTTTCCGGCACCCGCTCGTAGGCCGCGCCGCGCTGAAGTATATCCGCCAAGCCCGTCGGGAGTGGAGACAGACGACGTGAAAAAGCCGTTGTGCGGACTCGCCCAGGGGTCAACATCGCAGCCGGAACCGCGGAACTGTGGAAGGCTAGGTTCTTGTGAATCCAGCTGCGCTGTTTCGGGAATTGTATTGAGATCAGATTCCTGCCGTATTCTCGTTTCTCCCGGTCGATTACGGCAGTTCACTTGGAGACGGGGTTGGAAATGACCACATTGCTTTGTGCATCTTCCCACCGACATGCCGGTATGCAAGAATCTGGCGAACTGACTTAACGAGGCGCATATCGAAGGGCGAGTTTGTAATGTCTATCAAATCATGGTTTTTGTTTGTATTCCTATCCGCCGTCGGCATTATGCCGGCGATCGCAGTGGCCGGCGACTGGACGCAATTCCGCGGTCCCGGCGGCCTGGGCGCTTCGGCAGAGACTAATTTGCCGGTCACTTGGAGCGAAGAAGAAAACCTGGCCTGGAAGCGAGCGCTGCCGGGCTACGGCGCATCGAGTCCGGTCACGCTGGGAGAGCGAATTTACGTGACGTGTTACAGCGGATACGGGCTCGACCGCAGCGACCCCGGCAATATGGAAGACTTGACGTTGCACCTTGTGTGCGTCAATCGCGGTGACGGCGAGATCGTCTTCGATCAGCACGTCCAACCTAGTTTACCTGAATCGAACCGCGTGCGCGACCACGGCTATGCTGCGGCGACGATTGCCTCCGACGGCGAACATCTGTTTGTGTTCTTCGGTAAGACCGGCGTTTTTAAATTTGACTTAGACGGCAAACAGATCTGGCGGGCGGACGTGGGTTCGCGCACGCACGGCTGGGGCTGCGGCACGTCGCCCGTCTTGTATAAAGATCTGGTGATCGTCAACGCCAGCGTCGAAAGCGGCGCGCTGGTTGCGGTGAGAAAGAAGGATGGCCAGGAGGCTTGGCGGGCCGACGGTATGAAGGCGTCGTGGAACACGCCGCATCTGGTTGCAGTCGCTGACGACCGCCAGGAACTGGTCGTCAGCGTGAAAGGCAGTATTCTCGCTTTTGATCCGGATACCGGAGAGCAACTGTGGAACTGCCACGGCATTCAGGACTACGTCTGCCCCAGCATCATTTCGCGTGAAGGCGTTATCTACGCGATTGGTGGCCGTACTTCGCGGTGCATCGCTGTACGGGCCGGCGGTCGCGGCAACGTGACAGAATCGCACCGGTTATGGGAGGCCAAGGCCGGTGCAAATGTCTGTTCGCCGGTGATGTACAAGGATCATCTCTACTGGGTCAGCGACCGCAACCGGGTGGCATACTGTGTCCGCATGAAAGACGGCGAAGTTATGCACTCAGAGCGGTTTCCCGCACAGCCGTATGCTTCCGTCCTACTGGCGGATGGCAAACTGTATGTCGTCTCGCGCTACGAAGGTACCTTTGTACTGGAAGCAACTCCCGAGATGAAGCAGCTCGCGCACAACAAGTTCGACGACGACAGCACGTTCAACGCCAGCCCAATCGCCTCCGGCGGCAAAGTGCTCATTCGCAGCGATAAGTATTTGTACTGCGTGACGAAGAAGTGAGGCGCAAAAGGAAATGAGGCGGACAAGGACTTAGGATCAAAAGGGGCTGTCACGCTCGAACCCGCCCCCGCTTCCTATTCTTTCACCCGCTCGACATATTCTCCGGTGCGGGTGTCGACCTTGATGGTCTCGCCCATTTCGACGAATGCCGGGCACTGAATCTCGGTGCCTGTTTCGACTTTGACAGGCTTGGTCACGTTGGTTGCCGTGTTGCCCTTGGCGCCGGGTTCGCAGTATTCGACTTTCAACGTCACGTGGTTGGGAGGCGTGACGGTAATGGGATTGTTGTTGAAGAGGACCATGCTGCACATTTCGCCGTCCTTGAGATATTTCCAAGCGTCTCCAACTTGTTCGCTGTTCAGCTCGTGCTGTTCGTACGTACTGGTATCCATGAACACATAGTTGTCGCCCTGCCGGTAGAGATATTGCGATTCAATCTCCGTAACGTCCGCGATCTCGATGCTGTCACCGCTGCGGTATGTGCGATCGAGAACCGTCTGTTTTACGAGATTTTTCAGTTTGCACTTGTACATCGCCTGGCCCTTGCCGGGCTTGACGAAGTTGCACTCAATCATCAGGTAAGGATCGCCGTTTAGCTGTACTTTCAGCCCCTTGCGAAAATCGCTGGTGTTGTAACTTGCCACGTGCTGCGATTCCTGTCTTCGAATTCCAGATCGTAAGCGGTATGTTTATCGGGCGATGAGTATTGTAACGGCGAAAAATGATCGTGTCTTGACCAGTTCGGGTGCCGCGGGTGAGTCGGCATGGCGGCAGTCGATGCGCCGCGCGATCCGCGATCCGATTGCATTGTGCCGGCGGTTGCAACTGCCCGAGTCGTTCGAGAGACGGGCGGTCTTTGCCTCGCGTCTTTTTCCTGTTTTCGCGCCGTTGGAATTCGTGGCGCGCATGTGCCTGGGGGACCCGTACGACCCACTGTTGCGGCAAGTCCTGCCTCTGGATGACGAAATGGTCGAGACCGCCGAATTCACTAAGGATCCGGTCGACGACGACGCTGCGACGCTCGCGCCGGGCCTGCTGCGCAAGTATCGGTCACGCGCACTGTTGGTCACGACCGGCTCATGCGCGGTACACTGCCGCTACTGCTTTCGCCGCCACTACCCCTATCACGAGTCGCCAAAATCTGCTGAAACGTGGCGGCCGGCGATTAAAGAAATTGCCGATGATAAGGCGATCGATGAAGTGATCCTCAGCGGTGGCGATCCGTTGACGCTGGTTGACGTCCGGCTGGCCGAGTTGGCCGAGCAACTCGAACAGATCGATCACCTGCGGCGGCTCCGTGTTCACACGCGGCTTCCTGTGATGATTCCCAGCCGCGTTAACAGCGAACTGATCGCATGGTTGACGGCGACGCGGATGACGCCGATCGTTGTGATCCACGCCAATCACGCTCGTGAGCTTGACGACGACGTGGCGCGTGCCGTGGGGCGGTTCATCGATGCCGGCATTGTCGTGATGAACCAATCGGTGCTGTTGCGCGGTGTGAACGATTCGACTGGCGAATTGATTGCGCTGTCGCGAAGACTGCTCGATTTGCGAGTCATGCCGTATTACTTGCACCAACTCGATCGGGTTGCCGGCGCGGCTCATTTTGAAGTGCCAATTGAAACCGGTCGCAGGCTCGTCCGATCGATCCGCGGGCAATTGCCCGGCTACGCGGTGCCGCGGTATGTGCAAGAGGTCGCGGGCGAGCCGAGCAAACGAGTTTTAGCTTGAGAGGGAGCGGGGCAATGGTGACGCTAATGCTTACCGGCGATTTGATGATCGGTTCACAGGCGCGCGGTGTCGCGTCGCGGTGCGGTGTCACCTTGAAAGCGTTTGCGTCGCCCGACCAACTGCTGGCCGAGTGCGGCGATGGCGAAATCGGACAAGTGCTTGTGGACCTGGCGGTTTCAGAGCTCGACCTGCAGAGTTTAATTGCCGCCTTGAAGCAACTGCCGTCTCCACCAACCCGCGTCGTTGCCTTCGGCCCGCACGTCCAGGAAGCAACGTTGAAAGCCGCGGAGGATGCCGGCTGCGACCAAGTGCTAACACGCGGCCAGTTTTTTGCCAACTTGGAATCCGTGGTCAGTGGCTGTTAGACAATTTCAGTGGTCGATAGGAAATTATCGGCTCGTTGTCGGCCGATCCTGCAAACCGTTGATCCGGAACGCCCGTTCAAACCGCGCCGGGGCCGCGCGTCGTCTCGCTGATTCGCACAGCCTCATCGACCGGCACGACGAGAATCTTGCCGTCGCCGATTTCGCCCCCGGGACCGGTCCGGGCAGCGGTGGAAATGGCTTCGATGGTGCGGTCAAGAAAATCGTCGTTGACCACAATCTCCAATTCGATCTTACGCAGCAGATTGGTTTTGTATTGGACGCCCCGGTACACTGCCGAATGTCCTCGCTGGCGACCGTAGCCCTGCGCGTCGCAAACCGTCATCCGCTCGACGCCACAGCGTGCCAGCGCGGTTTTGACGGCGTTGAGTTTCGTCGGTTGGATAATCGCAATGACCATTCTCATAAAGATGACTCCCGGGGAATCCAAACCAGGCTAAGAATAACCAGCTTGGCGGTTGGATCAAATAGCGGGTGATGGTACCGTTTGATGAGATGACAATAATTGGAGGTGGAGCGGAATTTCAGCGAGTGCCCCTAATTTTGGCGAGAGAAGAATCTGAGCGATCGACACACCGTCCCGCCGTTTGAGCCCCATCCACTTCTGCGCAATCCGCATTTGCAGACGTGGGCGGCAGTCTATTTGCCGAGGCATCGATATCCGTACCGCGCGGATCGTCATCTTGTGACGCTTGGCGACGGCGACCAGGTCGTTTTGCACGAAGACCGTCCGCCGCAGTGGCGGCCCGGCGATCGAGTGGCGGTACTCGTACACGGACTGGGAGGATCGTACCGCAGTGCGTACATGGTCCGCGTCGCGGCGAAGTTGAACGCCGCCGGTTGTCGGACTTTTCGCAAAGATCTGCGCGGTTGCGGTGCGGGTTCGGGTTTGGCGTGGTGGCCATTTCACAGCGGCCGTTCCAAAGATGTCGCTGCGGCGCTGGGCCTTGTTGCCAGCCGGTGTCCTAATTCACCGATCACGCTGATTGGGTTTTCGCTGGGCGGCAACCTCGTTTTGAAGTTGCTGGGCGAAAGCTCCTCTGCGGCCGAATACGGCGTTGATTCGGCGATCACCGCCTGCACGCCGATCGACTTGCGGGCAAGCTGCCGCCACCTGATTCAACCGGCAAATAGATTTTACGATCGCCGCTTCGTCGTACACCTGTTGCGTCAGTATGCGCTGCGGCGCAAACTGCTTCCCGCTGCGCCGATGCCAAAGAAAATTCGCCGGCCGCGAAACCTATGGGAGTTAGACGAGCTGCTAACCGCGCCAATTTGCGGATTCCGGGGGGCGGAAGACTATTACGCGGGCTGCAGCGCCCGGCGGTATCTTTCCTCGATCAAAGTCCCGACGCGAATATTGATTGCCGAGGACGACCCGTTGGTGCCTTCAAATCAGTACGCCGGCCTCGAATTACCCGTCGCCGTGCGGTTGTGCAAAGTTGCCGCTGGTGGCCATCTGGGATTTATCACAAGCCGTCAAAACGGCGCGGATCGCCAGTGGCTGGATCAACAAATCGTCGGTTGGACAACTGGTGGAGAATCGCCAAGTTTTGCGGACGACCAAGCTGGAGGGGCAAGCGGCGGCCGCAAAGCAAAATAGGAAAATTTAAAACTGCCGTGAGAAGGTTTAAACCGTGCAGCGTGCAGCATGCAGGAGTTTAGGGGAGGCGAATGCCCGCCGCAATTCGCCTCACAAAAGAAACAGAAAACAAGCCGCTGACGCGAAGCGGAGGGTGACGATGGCCGAGGCCGCAGGCAGGTTCCACGGACGCTGATTTTTTTCAACCCGCGCTGCTAGTTAAATGGCCAACACTCTGGAATGACAAGCAGGGCGGTTACCATGACCAGGGCCGTCAGCGGCAGGCCGGTTTTTAGGTAGTCTCGCGGTCGGTAACCGCCCGGACCCATAACCATCAGGTTGGTCTGGTAGCCGAACGGCGTGATGAAACTACTGGAGGCGGCCAGCGCGATCGCCATCACAAACGGCCGTGGTGAATAGCTGCTTATCGTCGCGACCTTGACCGCCAGCGGGAACATCAGCGCCACGACCGCCGTGTTGGTGATCATTTCGGTCATCACGAGCGTCATGACGTAAATCGCCGCCAACAGCGCGTAGGGATTGCTGACGATCGTATCAATGATTAGCTGGGCGATACTGTCCGCGACGCCGCTGTCACTGACCGCACGGCCCAATCCCAGGGCCGCGCCGATGGTGATCAGAACTTGCAGCTCGAGCGACCGCCGTGCTTGAGCCGCTGTCAAACACCGCGCGGCGACCATCAATCCGGCCACCATCACCGCGATGATCGCCGTCATTCCTTGAGGGAGTACGCCTTCCTGACTAAGGAAGGTGCCGGCCAATAGTAAAACGACCAGCGTGGCGACTAGTGCAAAGGCGATCCAAACTTTGTCGTGTCGCCGCGGCCGCGCTTCGTCCACTCCGCTTATCAAATAGAAATCGCGGCTGTGACGGAAGCTGTTGATAAACTCGGATTGCGTTTGTAGCAGCAAGGTATCGCCGGGTTCGAGGCGGATGTAGCCGATTTTGTTTGTGACTCGTGCGCCGTTGCGGTGGACGGCGACGACAGCAGCGTTGTAGAGCTGACGAAATTTGGCTTCCTTGACCGTTGCACCGATCAACGGCGACGTGTTGGACAGGACGGCCTCTGTCAGATGCCTGTGGCGGTGCGATGCAGGATCGGTTTCGTAATTAAGATCTGCAGCGGGTACCAGCCCGGGGATTTTTTCCAGGTCGACAATTGTGCTAACCACACCCGTAAAAATCAATTGGTCGCCGCTCGTAATCGTGTCGCGTGGCGTGACCGGCGTAATTATTTCGCCGTCTCGATCGATTTCGATCAAGAACAGTCCGGGCAGGTTGCGCAGGCCGGCTTGTTCGACGGTCTGGCCAATCAACCGGCAATCATCACGCACCAACATTTCGACCAGATAATCGCGGCGCTGTTCGCTGAGCGATTCGACCAAGTTCGTGCGATTGGGCAGCAGCCTACGGCCAACCAGCAGGATGTAAGCGATACCGACCACCGCGCAAGGCAGCCCCACGAAGCCGATTTCGAAAAAGTGCATCCCCGCGTCCGGCGACATTTCAACCAGCAAGCCGTTGACGACCAGGTTGGTGCTGGTGCCGATCAACGTGCAGGCGCCGCCGAGGATTGCCAGGTAACTGACGGGCATCAACAAACGAGATGGCGACACGCCGACTCGACGGCACCAGTCGATAACCGTTGGCACCGTCATGGCGACGATTGGCGTGTTGTTGATCAGGGCCGAGAATGCCACCACCGGCGCGGTCAGCCGCAGCAGTGCCGCTTTTTCCGTTCGTGCCGTTCCTAACAGCCGGTGTCCGATCAAATCCAGGCCGCCGGTGGACCGCAGACCGGCCGCGATTACATAGAGTGCTCCGATCGTAATCACGGCTGGGTTCGCAAACCCGCGCAGCGCCACATCGGGAGTGATCACACCCAAGATCGTCACGCCCACCAGACCGGCCAAGAAAACCAGATCGGTAGATGCGCTGCGGTGGGTCAGCAGCACGACGAAGACCAAAACGGTCACGCTCAGTGCAATGATGGCATCGAGTGGCATGGCGGTGAAGGGAGCAGTGGTGATGTTGCAGTGGTGTGAGGCTAATGTCTCACCACTCGAATAACTATCGTTATCGGCAGCACCTTACCGGACACTCCGCTTGGCCTGGATAGTTGATACGACCAAAAACTTCTTCCGATTTTCGCTTGCCGCGCAAATTGTTAACCATTTTCTCCGATCCGCAAGGAGAACGCTAATTACCTAATGCGCCCAATAATTCAAC
Source organism: Pirellulales bacterium (assembly GCA_046582885.1). Taxonomy (GTDB): domain Bacteria; phylum Planctomycetota; class Planctomycetia; order Pirellulales; family UBA7805; genus JAYZEI01. The sequence goes on from JAYGDO010000458.1 coordinate 23,341, forward strand.
TCCGATACCACCAGTACTTAATGATGCGGAGCCAAAATCTACAGCGCCGACACGGTGCAGGCTGCCGCGGTTCGTTCCGAAGGGTGGTATCTCGAATCTAATTCTGGTGGTAAGGAGGCTGTTTTAAATGCATGGTGGTCACGCGACGTCACATTACTTTCAAACTTTGGTTAAGTCCGCCGCTGCGACGCTGGTGTTGTTTTGCTCTTTCGCCAGCGCCGATGCCGCAGTGTACATTATTTGGCTAACAACTGCTGAAGATCAATCGAATCCTTCGGCGGAGTCCGGCATTCCGCAACCGCCGGCGATTACTGCCGATGGTGAAATTGTCGCGTCCTCCACAGTCGCCGGTGACGTTGCCGGAGATTCAACCGTCGCCGCGGCTTCGGAACCCCCCGAGGTTGATCCCGCAGATTTCTACGCCGAGATCGAAGATCTCTGGGCCGGCGGCATCATTGACGACAGCGATGATACAACTAGCCAAATCGGTGGCGGGTCTGCGGCACAGCGGGATGTCGCGAGTGACGAATTTTCCATTGATGACGCCGGCGGCGATGTAGAAGCGTATCGCGAAAAAACCGGCAGGTTCGCGCGATTGCAAATCGCACGCGAATTCATATATCCGGACGAAACGGGTACGGTCGCCGACGTGATTTACGAGTCGGGAACAGGCATAGCGCGAGGACGCGTCTGCGCCCGCATCGCACGCGAGTCGCTTGTTCTAGGAATGGACGCGGTGTTTCGTGCCACCGATACTTTGCGCGACTTGGCATCGAATATTTCCGAGCCTTCCGACGTACAAGACGATCAATTGCGGTCAGACCTCGAGGCGGTTTGTCCACGTGGCGACTTCGGTGTCTGTAAGCCTGCCGACGTGATTTACAACGCCCACGAGGGGGCGCCGTGGAATTCGTACGCCAACGAAACCGCCGCAATTGGTCGGGCGGAAGACAGGATTGAACCGCAGTCGAATTTTGATTCTGAGCCCGAGATTATTTCGGACGTCGAGTCGTACGACGGTAGCAACGCCGAAGGCGACTACGAGTATGGAGAGTATGAATACGATTATGGTTACGACGAATACGGTTATTCGTATGAATCTGACGAGTACGGCGAACGCGAAGATTTGACGACGAACGAGCCACCGGTCGACGCGGATGTTGCCGGCTACGATGTGCCCAGCCAACGGCAAGCAGCGGCGACGGAGGACGGTTACGAAGACGGATTTGCGGGCGGCAACGATTCGTACGAAGAAGGGTCGTACGGTTTTCAGCCACAATTGGATAACCCCGCTTTGACCGAAGAGCCCGCTTTGGCCGAAGAGATTGTGAACTCGAGCGGCGAGATATCCGGAACCGGCGAACCTGGAACCGGCGAACCTGGATACGAGTACGGCAGCGACGCTGACTACGGTTTGGATGCGGACTACGACGAGTACTACGGCGAGGAATACTATCCCGAAGCCGGTGAAGACTATGACCGGGGCGCCGCGTTAGAAGCGGCCAATGATGAAAACGCGGCCGCCGGCGGTGATGTTTTCGCGCCGCCTGTTGTCGATGAACGGCCGGTTGGCCAGCCATTCGATGATGAGAATTTTGACGAATACGATGATGGCTACCAGGACGAAGGCGCTGCTGCGGCAGCGGAAGGAAACCGGTTCGAGGGCTGAAAAACGGTTTGAGTCCCGATTTGTCGTTGCCGCTGACGGCGGCGTTGCTGCGGGCCGGCGCTACGCCGCCTCGCTGATTTAGGTGATGCTGGCGCGGCATGCGTAACGTTTTTAAACACAATGAGTTGCGAGGATTCCCGGACCCGGCGGCGTTTTGCCGCAGGGCTTTTTTGCTCAATAACCGATTCAACAACTGAGGAATATGAGGTTTAGTGCGGAAATTTGGGCTAGATTTTCGAGCAATTTTGCTGGCGTAATTGGCCAACCGTTAATAGAATGGGCCTATTGGGTTGCCCTTTCCGGCAAGACCCCATCACGTCAAGATCAGAGTGGAACAGAGATCGCATTTTGAAAGTAAAAAAGACGCGGGTTGCTGATGCGCAGGGGTATCTCGGTCCGGCCGCGCGTTCACTTCGTTAATGGAGTCTAAATTTTATGACTATTCGCAAACAGTTCGTCATTGCCACGGTTGCTGTCGCAATGTTTGGATCGGCGGTTGCGGTTCGGGCTCAGAAAAAAAGCGATAGACCGAGTTCACAAAGCTATACCACG
>JAYGDO010000519.1:0-4312 GCA_046582885.1 Pirellulales bacterium
TCACTACATATCCAGAAATAAACGCCAGGCGTCGGGTTTCCAAGACGGTCGCACGGGCCAATTAGGTTTCGGCATTGAATCAACGAACGCCATCACAAGTCTAGGCCGAAGCCATATTCCCACCATCCTGCAGCATCCCCCATTCTACGGAAAGCCTGCGCCGTTGCAAAACGATGCGTTAGGTCTTATTCTTACGCGGATTCCCAGCGCCCGTGGCGCAACTGGATAGCGCATCGGTCTTCGGAACCGAGGGTTGCAGGTTCGAATCCTGCCGGGCGTGCTGCGGCTGTCGCCTTTAAGCACCGCCGTTTCGCTGCGCGGGCGACCGAAAAACAAGACGGAACTGCCGTAATTTCGCCGTTACACGGCGGCAATATTCACGTAGCAATGCACATGGGGTAGCACGCGAAAATTCCAGACAAAGCCGGGACCCTCTAGTCGCCAGAAATGCCAGCGGATTTCGTCGTCCTTGCTGCTGCTGTCTTTGTAGTAGCCGAAGTGAATTTTCTCCATGCCGCCGTTCTGCTTGACGATCTGCATTACCTCGTCGGCGTCTTCCTTGCGGAACGGGGCAAGAATGTCGCGCATCACCGATTCGGCTAGAGACCGCTGGTCTTTGCTCAAATCGGCGTAGGCGATACCCGGACGAGGTTCGCCTTCGGGTCGGAAACTCACCGAGGCCGCCTGCTCGCCCGGCGAATCCGGAGCAATTGCCCCTTTCCGCTGCTTGGCGTCCAACGCATCAAACAGTGTCTGCACCCGCTGCGTCTGATAAAAATAAACGTTGCCGCTGCTGTATCCCTGCGCCGTGTGTCCGTAGTACATCGGGCCGCCGAAGGCGGCACCCGGCTGGGAATTTCCATCGCAACGGACCGTCAAGTGATGGCTGGTGAAGAGCCAAGCGAACTTGTTGTCGTCCGACGGCTCGCCAAAGATGTGGCTGCCGCAATTCTCAAACGCCTTGCTGGCGTCGAATCTCCGGTTGCGCGTGATCTTGATGTAGCCCTCTTCATCCGCACAAATGGCGTGCAGCGTGCGGTCAATGAGCTCTTGCTGAGCTTTGGTATAGTGCTCGCCAATTTTTTGGCCGGCAAACGGTCGATTGTACATGCCGTGCCGCGCAAACATGCCGCCCTGCTTATCGGCGCCATGATTCCACGGCAGCACGAGCGTCTTTTTTTGCTCTGCCGAGAGCGTCTCATATAACTCGCGGATCAGGGCCTCGGCCGGTTTGGGCTTACGCTTTTCGGCCGCTGCCTTAGCGTCGTCCGCGCCGGCAATCGCGCCCGAGGCAGCCACGGCGGCGGTACTACCCGCTGCTAATCTCAAAAATTCACGCCGCGGAACTTGGAGGTCTTCAATGGTCTCGCAGTCGGCACAGACGGTCTCTCGCTCGCACATGGGTCACTCCTTTGCGGGATGTAGAGATCGGATTTGTTATTTATTGTACGTGCAAGGCGTGCAAGTTAGCGGGTTCGCCCTGGACCGAAAATCGAATCACCGGCCCAACTCGCCTGCGGTTCGCACTTGTGGTTTTTCAGCCGTCCTCATTCAACGGGCACCAGTAATTCAACGGACTTGAATTCTACATCCATATCCTGCCCGCCGTGAAGCTGTAAACCAAAATAGCCCTTCGTGCGGCCCCGGTCGTTGGGCAATTCAGCAGTTTTTGTGCCGTTGACGTGAACGATGATCCTGCGGCCGTGAGCCGAAACAAGCATCACATTCCAGTCTCCCGGCTTGAAGTACTTTTTTACGAAATCCGCCTTCGGTTTGACGACCCAGCCACGGCCACCGGTTTCATACAGGCCACCCACGTCATTGTTCGGATCGATTTCAGCCTGAAACCCGTTGACACTGACGCCACTTTTCACTCGCTCGGCGCGAAAGTAGAAGCCGCTGTTGCCTTTGTTCGCGCGGTAAACCACGCGGGCGGTGAAATCGCCATATTGTTTGTTACTGATCAACATGCCGTGGCGACGTTCGCTGGCCAGACTCGTGCCGTGAACAATGCCGTCTTTGACCGTCCACTGACCACCGGGCAAGGCCGTCCAGCCGTCGAGCGACTTCCCATCAAAAAGTGACTTCCACTCGGCTTCTTCCTCGGCAGCAACAAAGGGAGCCGAAACAACGAACAGAAACACGGCCGTTACGAGACGGAATGTCCGTAGATCAAAACACATGATGCGGATCCTTTTCAGTTGGGTGAGACTCCCTGAAACTAAGTTGACTTTACCCCGGCGGCCACTTCATCGCGCGTCCGGCCAACAAGTGAAAGTGCAGATGGTCGACCGTCTGGCCACCATCGGCGCCGCAGTTGACGACGACCCGGTAGCCGCCGCTCAATTCAAATTGCTGGGCCAAATTGCGGATGACCCGGTGCAGATGGCCGACCAACTCCAGGTCTTCGTCTTCAACCGCATCGAGCGACGGAATCTCCTTGCGCGGAATGATCAGCACGTGCGTGGGCGCCTGTGGCGAGATGTCGCGGAACGCCAAACAATGTTCGTCTTCGTAAACGATGTCGGCCTGGATCTCACCGTCGATGATTTTTTTGAATATGGTCATGGCGATCCTCGCCCGTTCAGTTGCTCCAGGTCAATCGCGGCGGCGGAGATCAGCCGTGGAATTTCTCCGCTTACCGGGTACGCTCGTCGGCCGTCTTCGGTTAGCAGAACCGCATCCATTTTTTCCACAACCGCCGCGCCCGATAAATCGCTCAGCGTGGCGGCGGCAACCGCCCGATTAAGCCGGTCAACGATCCCCGCTTCGGCCAGCGACAACCGTTGCCCGCTTTCGGGGCAAACCAGCCGTAACCTGTCAACAATCTCTTGGTTAAACACACCTGTGCCCCGTTGCGATCTACCGCGCGAATATAACAAGCAAATTCGGCGGTCGCCAGCATCTGCCCGCGATCAGCAGAAAACATCGCTTTTCACCGGGAATTCAGCGGATTAGACTGTAGAATTATCTGCTTGGCCGCGGTTGCGGCACGGTTCTGCCAGCACCGCTGCGAAACCAACCGGCACTGGGATTTGTATAAGCACTGTATTGGCCCACGGGCTCCGGTGAATCGAAACCTGCTTGCACCCAAGGTGCTAAAACGTATGAACCGTCTCTGGATTACGATTTCGATACTGATGGCGCTAACTTCCAGCGGCGCAGTCGCTGCGCCGTTGGACCCCAGCCGACTGCCGGCGGACGCCAAATGGGTAATTCACTTCGACATGGCGGCGCTTCAAGCAAGCGGCCTCCTCGAAGACGTGGGGGGCCTGTTTCCGGCCGGGCTTGAGCCGGCTCGAGCACAGTTACAAAAGATCGAGGATAACATCGGCATTGATCCGACTCGCGACGTTTTGAATGTGACGGTGTATGACACCCGGTTTGCGGGGAAAGACGGAGTCATGCTGATCGACGTCAATGACCTGGATGCGGGGCGGCTGATCGAGCAGCTCAAGGAACGACGGCCCGACCATTTGGCATCGGTGCACGAGGGCCAGACGATTTATTCCTGGACCATGGAAAGAGGACGCGACAGCGAACATGTGATTTCCGGTGCAACTTACAGGAACACGATCGTCCTGTCCCGCAGCAAAACTCATGTGACCGACGCGATTGGCCTGTTGGCCGGACGAGGCCGGACGGTTGCAGCGGACTCGCCGTTGGCCCGAAAGGCAGGCAGCGGTACTATCGCGCTCGGCCGGGCTGTCGGTATGGACGAAGTGAAAACGCCTTTTAACTCACAGATAATCCGTGAAGCGCGTTCGTTGTCGGTTGCCGCCGGAAGTACGGATGATGAGTTATTTATTGAAGGCGCGATGGTCGCCTCGTCGCCCGATGTCGCCAAACAGTGCCGGGCTGTGGTCGAAGGGTTTCGCGGCATTGCGGCGTTGAATGCTCCGGACGAGACCGCACGCCGACTTGTCAGCGCCCTCATGATCTCGGCCGAGGGAGCGACCGTCACCGCCCAGTGGCGTGCCTCACGGGATGACATCCTTTCCGCCATTGAAACACAACTGAACAAAAGAGGGCGCGGTGCCAATAAATCAGGCCAGACGACGAACGATCCTGCGGACGCGAGTTCGAATACACAATTCTCCAAGCCCATATCCCCGGGGCCGCTGAAAGGCCTTGCCGACCGCCGATGATCGATCAAGTATACGACCAAATCAGCGACGAAGAACTTGCACTCCAGGCAGCCGGCGGCTGTGACGCGAGCTTTGAACAATTGGTTCAGCGGTTTCAGGTTCCCCTGGTTCATTTTCTCTCTCGACGTACGGGAAGCCGCGAAGACGCCGAGGATATCTCGCAG
>JAYGDO010000587.1:0-2046 GCA_046582885.1 Pirellulales bacterium
GCTTCTTGTTGCCCGCTCGAAATGCTCATCGGTTGTCTGCAGGTAGTGCTTCCGCGCCACTTGCAGGCTGTTTCCGATCCACTTACAGACGACGTGCGAAGGAAAGGTTTCTTCCAATTCGGTTTGTCGGCTCGATCGTAGATTGTGGAAAATTCGCGGCCAAGGTTTTAGGCCGGCGCGCTTGACGATCCGCGTCATTGGGGTTCGCAGGTTGCTGCCCGCATCACGATAGCGGTTGATTACATGCTCCGTTCCAGGATCGGCTGATTCCCACGCAGATTCCAGGTGTGGCATCAGTTCCGGGAAGATGGGCACAATCCGCGATTCGTGCCCGGTCATGGCTGAGTATTCGAAGCGGACGAAACTACTTCTGTCCGCCATTCTTCTTCCGCTGTTTCCTGTTGGCCCAGTTTTTGTATTCCGGGCGGGCGGCCCAGTCCTTGAGAAATGGTTGGTATGCGGGGATTGCGTACCAGAATCGAGCGTGTGGGCCTTCCCGAGTAATCCTGCCCTCTGGGTAATCGGCACCGGTTTGGCTGTTCGCAACCGAGTCGATCATGGCGTCGAGTGAAGCACGCAGACGCTTGGCGGCGGCTGGCCGGTCGTCGAACAAATTTCGGGATTCGGTCTTATCGGCTTTCAGATCGAATAACAGATATTTCCTGCTGCCGATCTTCTCGGTCACGATCTTTAGGTTGTTGTCGATCAGCGCCGCTTTATCTCTGTAGTGGAACGGAATTGGTGTGGTTCTCGGGCCGATCTCACCGGCCAGCAGCGGCTTGATACTCATGCCGTCAATGCGATCGAGCATCGAGTCCTGCGGTAGTCCGACCAGGTCAACCAGCGTGGGCAGAATGTCCATGGTGGATGCGGGATGCGATGTGATGCGGGGTTTAATTCCGTCCGGCCATTCGATAATCCCCGGCACGCGTAGGCCGCCCTCCCAGATACTTCCCTTGTTGCCGCGCAGACCACCGACAGAGTCGTGGCCGACACCCTTGAGGCCGCCGTTGTCGCTGCAGAACCACACGAGTGTGTTTCGATCGACACCAATTTTCTTCAGTCCGGCACGGAGTGTGCCAATACTGCGGTCCATAGCTACTAGTTCACCGTGGTGATGAGCCGACCGAGACTCCTCGCCCTTTACCTGATCTCGTTTGCTGGCAACCCACGGGCTGTGGGGCGAGCCGTACCAAATCACGACAAAGAACGGTTTGTTGGCGCTTTCGATCCGTTTGATGAATCTCAGCGCCTCGGCCACGATAACTTCGGAAGAGTCGCCACGGAATTCCTCGAATTTTCCCATGCGGCTCATGATGGGATTCATGTCGAAGAAATTCGTCACCGTGAGCCAGTGATCGAAGCCGAAGTGGCCCGGATGATGTGGATCCGAACCGAGCACAGGGACCCCGGGTCCCCGGATGCCGTTGAGATGCCACTTGCCGAAGTGACCGGTCGCGTACCCTGCTCTTTGCATGGCCCGAGCGATCGTGCGTTCCTGCCGATGCAGCGCGTAGCCGTGCGAAAGCACGCCCGTCCGATCGTGGGTGCGGCCGGTCAGAACACTGGCCCGCGTCGGCGAGCAGACCGGACCGGCTGCGTAAAAGCGATCCAACCGCAGGCCGGCCGCCGCCATGGCATCAAGGTTTGGGGTTTTGAGGATGGGATGATTGTAATAACCAGTCTGTCCCCATCCCTGGTCGTCAGCCATCACCAGAACTACGTTGGGTTGTTCGGCGGCTTGCGAGGGGCTGGTGCAACTGCCGCTGAAGGCGGTGATCACGGCAAAGAACCGTAAAGCCTCGTGTTTTCTCGTCATGTTCCTCGGCCCCGTCAATCGTTTCATGGCATAACCTTTTGAGACGCAGATGCGTACGATTCCGATCCCTCGATTCTAGGCGTCGGCAGGCGGGCATGCCACCAGCCCATTCGCGGCCATCCGTTTCTTGCAATCCCGCCACGCCGCTGCGAACAAGGCACGCCGTTTTGCCGATTAGTTCGCGGTTTGTTGTGCGGCATATGTGACGCGGCTATACTGAGAGGATA
>JAYGDO010000589.1:0-1587 GCA_046582885.1 Pirellulales bacterium
CCTCGATTCGCGGCAGAGTATGCTGGCCGGCGGCGACAGCGGACCGGCGATTGTTCCGGGCGACGCGGCGGGGAGTCTGATCCTGCGGGCCGTGCGGCACGAGGGGGAATTGAAAATGCCCCCCAAACAGAAACTGGACGAGCGCCAGATCGCCGCCCTGGCGCGGTGGGTCGAATCGGGCGCCGTGTGGCCCAAGTCCAGTCCGCCGCTGACCGAGTCGATCGCCGAGCGGGCCAAACGGCACTGGGCCTTTCAGCCGATCGACGAACCGGAGATTCCCCAGCCGAAAGATAAGGGTTGGGTGCGGACTCCCGTGGATGCCTTTGTACTCGCGGGGCTCGAAGAGGCCGGCCTGTCGCGGTCTGCACCGGCAGACCGGCGGACGCTGATACGGCGGTTGTCCTACACGCTTACCGGGCTGCCGCCCTCGAATGAATTGATCGGCACGGCCAGCGACGGCCAGCCGGACTCCTATGAGCAGATCGTCGATCAGCTGCTCGAGACGCCGCATTACGGCGAGCGGTGGGCCCGGCACTGGCTCGACGTGGCCCGTTACTCCGACTCGAAGGGCTACGTCTACGCCCGCGAGGAACGGTTCTGGGTACACGCCTGGACGTTTCGCGACTGGGTTGTTCGCGCATTGAATGACGATTTGCCCTACAACCGGTTCGCGTTGTTACAACTGGCGGCCGATCAGGCTGCGGATCGTCGGGAAGATGATCTGGCGGCGATGGGGTTTTTGACTCTGGGCCGTCGTTTTTTGGGGGTGAAGCGGGACATTATCGATGACCGCATCGAGGTGGTCTGCCGGGGGACGATGGGCCTGACGGTCGGTTGCGCCCGCTGCCACAATCACAAGTACGACCCGATTCCCACAGCCGACTATTATTCGCTGTACGGAGTCTTCGACAGTTGCGGCGAACGGCTCGTCCCGCTGCCCGGACCCGGGGGCGATGAGGCTTGGCGAAAAGAACTGAGCAGCCGGCAGCAGAAGCTGGAGGCGAAATCGGCCGCCAGCCGGACCGAATGGTCGAATCGCGTTCGGCAGCGGGTTACCGACTATCTGCGGGCCCAGACGGAACTGCATAAATATCCGGCGCGGGGATTTGATCAGGTCTTTTACAAGACGGATGTGCTGCCCGCCTTCGTCCGCCGTTGGGAAGACTATCTGCACGCGGCCGAGCGTCGCGGCGATCCCGTATTTGCCGCCTGGCATGCCTTTGCTGCGCTGCAGCCGGAGTCGTTTGCCGGCCGCGCGGCCGAGGTGGCGCGGCGGCTGCAGCAGGCGGACCCCGCAACTGTCAATCCCGTCGTCGCCCGGGCCTTTGCCGAGCCGCCGAAGTCTTTTGCGGATGTCGTTGACCGCTACGGCCGGGTTTTCACAGAGATCGACGCGCAGTGGAAATCGGCAATCGAGACGGCCAAGGCGGACCCGCCGACGAGGCTAGCGGCCGAGCCGGCCGAGCAACTGCGGCGGGTGCTGTACGGCCCCGGCGCGCCGTGCGAAGTTCCCGACGAACCGATTGTGCACACCGACAGCTTTTACGACTCCGCCACCTGCACCGAGATCTGGAAGCTGCAGGGGGA
>JAYGDO010000626.1:0-10584 GCA_046582885.1 Pirellulales bacterium
CGAGCATTAATCAGCCCGCTCCGCAAGAATCGTCTCAACAACCGCAACCGTGTTTACTGCACCGTCAAGTCTGCAAAGTTTCGGCGGGCGTGGCAACTTACCGAGGCGATCCTCACAGCTTTGCGGGACGATACGGCCTCACATGGAGCCAAATTATTCATCGTTCCGCTTCCCACTGCACCCCAGATTTATTCCGATCAGTTCGCAAAAATCTCGCAGCTTGCCGACGACCCCTCCGTCTTCGACGCGGAACATCCAAACCACTGCTTGCAAGAGATTTGTGTCCGACTGGAGATTACCTATCACTCAATGGTCCGCGACTTTCGCCGCCGCGCGCCGTCCCGTTCGTCGGAGATTGAAAGCGAATGGTTGTTCTTCAATGGAGCCGGGCATCTGAACAAAAGCGGGCATCTGGCGGCCGCAGAGAGCTTGGCGGACGCTCTCGTTCAATCTTTCGCGGGAAACGGAGAAGGTGAATCTGCCGGGTCGACTGCCGCAGTCATTGGCGGCACCTCGCCGGAATCCATCAGGAGACTTCGGTAACATAACTGGCTCGCTCTCCATCCATCCGATTCCGACGATCCGGTGTCGGCTAGCTACGCACGGGCAGGCCCCGTAATTCTCTGCCGTGGAGAAAGACCCGAGGTTGACGGCAGCAAATGGCTGGCAGAAGTACCATCTTGTGCCGGCAGATGTCGGTGCAGACGTCTTGGGACGGCCACGTCCACCAATAGCGACGTCAATAAGTTGATCGCTTCAACCACAAATCAAAATGCAAGCATGCGCCCCAATTTAAGTATTTCATTGCCTTTGTCGGCAAACTTTGCGGTAACACTAGGTGAGGAATTCGCACTGACTACAATCTTGGTGCTCCTGCGTGGTATGCTGCAATGCATGAGCGATTCTTCAGCGCCAGCTTCCCTGCAATTCTCGAATCGTGCAACGCAGTGGCGGCTGCGGAGTCGGACGGTGGAGTTGCCACGACGGCCGCTGCTGATGGGGATCGTCAACGTTACGCCCGATAGTTTTTCTGACGGCAGTCAATTCGCAGACCACGAATCAGCAATCGAGCATGCCCTAGCACTGGAAGCGGGCGGCGCGGATCTTTTGGATATTGGCGGCGAGAGCACACGACCGTATTCCGAACCGGTCGAAGAGCAGGTGGAACTCGATCGAGTGCTGCCCGTCGTTTCTGCGGTGGTGCGGCAGTGCACAGTCCCAATTTCGATTGACACCAGCAAAGCGGCGGTTGCCCGAGCCTGCCTGGACGCCGGCGCCGAGATCATCAACGACATCACAGGGCTGGAAAGTACCGAGATGGTCGTGCTCGCAGCCGACGCCGCCGTCGCTGTCTGCGCCATGCACATGCAGGGAACACCGCAGACAATGCAAGACGATCCGAGCTATGATGATGTCGTCGAAGACATTTTAGGACACCTTCGCTGTCGTCGCGACACGCTGGTCGAAGGTGGGATCGATCCGGATCGCATCTGCCTCGATCCGGGAATTGGTTTCGGCAAGACGCACCAGCACAATCTCGATCTACTGGCCTCCTCCGGCCGCTTTCACGAACTCGGATGTCCGATCCTGGTCGGTCATTCAAGAAAAGGGTTCATCGCCAAGGTACTTGAAGACAGGGAAGCGGACCGCACAGCGGGCACGATTGGCGTCGCGCTTTCGCTGGCCCGACAGGGAGTTCAAATCATTCGGGTACACGATGTCGCCCCAGTACGCGAAGCGCTGTTGTTGTTCGACGCCTCTGGCGGACTGCTTCCGTGACCGCTGCGGGGAAAGGTGAGGCAGCGCGGTTCCGGCCGAGCAAACGTTCGGCCGGTCGAGACCCGCCTTCGCCTGCCGATTCCATCGGCTTGCCGCCCTTAAAAGTCAGTACGGTGCATGTACCAGCAACAGATTGACAGCACGACACCCATAAATATGGAACTGCTCGCGACCGGCGACCAAGGGTCGTTTTGCAGGCGGGGCGCCGCGAGATCCTGTGTTTCGACGGTGTCGGGTTCGTCGTTCGTTCGCAAAAGAAATTGCACGGTCGCGTCCAATTCCCGCTGTTTCGGAAACGCCGTGTAAACCGGCAAGATACAGTGCCGATAGAACCACTGGTCGTTTTCAAGTTCCGGTTCAATGCGCTCTTCAATTTCCAGTGACGGCAGTCGATACCGTGTCAAGCGGTTGCCGCGATCAACAACGGCCAGGTGCTGGCCCGCAAATACTGCCGCCGAGATGTCGCCCTGTCCGCCAACCGAAGGAGCAAAAAAACGATTTTTTGTGGCATCGAAAATTTGTAACCGACCGGAATGAAACAGAATGGCAAACCACCGGCCGTTGTCTGAGGCGTACACAAATCGTGGGGTCGCGGCCCCGTCCGCTCGAGCCTTGACTTTGCCGTCGCTTGCAGCAATGGCAAACATCTGCCCGTTTTCGTCGGCAACTAAAATCGTGTCACCTGCAAAGGCCAGTCCGACATTGTCGGCAACGTCGTCGAGCTCAATTCGCCCCACAACGAAGTCGTCTTTATCCGTCAAAGGGGTGATGGTCTCAATGCGTTGATCGTTCCAAATCGCCAACACACTCGTATCGGGGTGAATCGCTGCGGCTTCCGGATTCCAGTCTGCGGAATCAGCGGGCTGATAATCTAACTTGAATTTCGGCAACTCGAAAAACAGCAGATCATCCTGGCTTCGCTCTGCTTGCAGCACTGCGGCGCCGAGGAGAAAGATTCCTTCGTCCGCGATCGCGAGGCAGTCGCCCGTTTTTGTCGCGAAGATCGCCACCGTTTCCGATGGAGCGACAGCAACCCTGCGGGGCTGCCAGTTTTGGGAACGATGCCCAGCCTGCAAATTCGCACCGGCCGCAGACTTCCACGTGCCGCGGATCGGCAATTCGATCGCGATTAACTGATCGGTCTTTGAATTATAAATAGGTCCGAGTAGCGGTCGCTGACGTTTCACAAACCGCGAAAACACCGCAATGGGACTGGGCCGCGAAAAGGTGTCGTTCCACTCGCCGATTTTCTCACTCCATTGCCGCACCTGACCCGATTCATCAACCGCGATCCATTGATCATCGACCTGCACCACCCGCACTAACCTGTTGGGAATCACTGACATGTTCTCAATGAACTGTTTTGTCAGTGAAAGCGAAAAACAGACGAGCCAAAAAATGATCGATACCGCGACACAAACAATCGCGCTGCGCCAAATCAGAGCCGCTAGTGCGGAAACCGAGTAATAAACCATGAACAGAAATAAGAAGATCGGAATGCAAAGAAACAATCGATTTTCCCAGGTGCCGAAGCGAATTCCGGCGATCAGCCAGATGCCCGCAACCAGATAGGCACCACTGACCAGGACAAACATGCAGCCGCCAAGGTACTTGGCAAGAAACAACACGACTCGGGTGATTGGTTTGCTCAACAGCAATTCAATGGACCCTGTCTCAAGCATGTGAGGGATAATCGGAGCCGTCACCAGGATACCGATAAACACCGCGCCCACGCCGACAACCAATCCCATCACGGTCACCAATGCTTGTTCAACGGCTGCCGTCAGTTGTTGTTGACTGATCGGATACGGATCCATGAAGTCAAATCCGGCATAGTTAAATTGAACGGATTTGCGCGGACTCTTGGCGATCAGATTTCGGTACGCAGCCTCCAGCAGCAAACGATTAAGACGCTGGATTTCTTCATGCGATAGCGCCGGAATTCCATGGCTGATCAATTCCGTTGCTTCTGCATCCAGTGAAACGTCGCCCCAGGCTCGCTCGTTGTAGAAGTCACGGCGTACAAGCAACTCGTTCAGTTCTTCGAACAGACGAAAAAGACCCCGCGCAGCGCCGCCGACATTTTCGGAGGCCCCCTCGCCCGCCTCGCGTAATCGCTCTTGAGTTTTTCCGTCTAACAGTTCCCAAATATGTTTGCCCGGCGACGGCTGTTCACTGTTGAATTCCAAATAGAGATTTCTGGCAAGTTGTTCCGGATCGACGATGTCCCAGTAACGCAATTGGGAAAAGGAAACCTGCCGCGCGCCGAATGGCGCAAGCGCCGATAGAATTACTGTAATAAAGACCAGCAACACCCACAGGACGCGCGAGACGATCGCTTCGCGAAAAGAATCTCGGATAACGGCCAACGGTGCTCTCATGATGAACGGTCGGTGTCGTGCGGTAGTTTAATCATGTGTAAAAACGCGTCTTCAAGCGTCGCTCGGCGGCGAGACATCGAGGCAACGCTCACACCGTGCTGCCGCAAACCATCGATGCAGTCGTCTATCGCCGTTTGATCCGCCAACTGAATGGCCGCTCGGAAACGACCCGTTTCTTGCATCGACAGCGTGGCATCCGGGTATTGGTCGAGCGCTGCGCGAACTTCGCTTTCCGGCGCGACCAGCTCGAATTCGATCGTATCCGCCCCGGCCTGCCGTGTGATCTCGTCAATCGAACCGTTAAACCGCAGCCTACCATGATCCAAAATCGCTACTTCGTCGCAGACAGTCTCGACCTCCTGTAACAGATGGCTGTTGAGAAAAACAGTTTTGCCCCGCTGCTTAAGCTCTAACAGTATGTCGCGCACTTTTCGGCGACCAACCGGATCAAGTCCATCGGTCGGTTCGTCGAGAATAAGCAACTCGGGGTCGTGCAGCATCGCCTGCGCCAGGCCGAGTCGCTGGATCATGCCCTTGGAAAACGATCTAACCGGCTCGTTCATCCACTTTTTTAAACCGACTGCTTCCAGCAATTCAGTCCGCCGTTGCCGAACCGAGAACCGCGGCAGTCCGCTGAGACTGCCATAATAGTCCACTGCAGTCCGCGCCGTATGGTGCCTCGGGATGCGGAGGTTTTCGGGCAGATAGCCCACCTGTCGGCGACCGGAACGATGGCCGGCAGCAAACCCAAGCATGCGTGCCGTGCCGTGTGTTCGCCGGACGATGCCCAGCAAAATCTTAATAAACGTCGTCTTGCCTGCCCCGTTGGGACCAAGCAAACCGAAGATCGTCCCGCGAGGGACGGAGAAGGACACTTCAGTCAGCGCAGCAAACCGCCGCGGGCGGATCAGCCCACGACGATAGATTTTAGACAGCGAATCAACTTCGATGGCGGAATCTGACATTAGCATCGCGCGCGTCAAAAGTCAGCGTTCAACGTTCGAAGCACTACCCAAAAATAGATGCGACAAACGACGTCCCACACAAAACCGCCGGTCAGACGATCGTCTGAGAACGTTCGGATTGAGCAGCGTCGCGGCCATCCAAAGAATCGGCTTCAGACTCGTCCGTTCCATCTAACTTTAAAAGCTTAAGACGGCGGCGACGAAAATAGAATATCAAAAGCACGACAACGGCGGCGATCGTCACTAAAACGGTAATGCCCCACTGGCTTCTGCGTACCAAGGGTCCGACAGCATAACCGTAAAAATAGCTCAGCCAAAACACGATGCTCACAACCATCGTCGCGCAAATCGCATCAACAACTAAGAAGCGGATAAAAGGAATACGCATAACGCCCGCCGCCAGATAAATCGGGCCACGCACCCCCACCATAAAACGCGCAACAAAAAACACTTTAATTCCGTGGGAAATGATCAACTGCTCCATTTGTTTTTCGCGCTCTTCGTGCAAGAAACGCGCAAACCGTGGGTGGCGGCGAAAGAAACTCGTTCCCAGATATCGCCCGATACCGTAAACAAGCGTATCGCCCAATAACGCGCCGACCAGACAACAAATAAACGCCACGTACACGTTTAAGGCGGGCATCTGGCTGAATGGGGGGTTGCCCGTACTTTGTATTCCCGCAAATACAATCGGGACTTCTTCAGGAATCGGCAGACCGCCCCCGGTCAGGATTAGGAATACGATGATTCCACCATACACAAACGTAGGTCCGTGACCGACAAAGACATCCATCATGAGACAATAGCGAAGGACCGATTTTGGGAGAATGCCGGATTGCACGAAGTCCGAACTGTTCGCCAGGAATTCTACTCGCCCTGGAGATTTGCGCAAACTGCACCAAATGGCAAAAATCCTGTGGGCGGCCTATTCGCTCAACACCCGGAAATTTTGGTCGGTCAGATTGCAGCTGAAGATTTTAATCTCACCCGCGCGGCCTCCTGGAGCGACGAAAATCGCGCCGAATTCAGGATATTGTTCGCAAACTTCAATGCCGCGGTCGACGCCAAGTACAAACAAGGCCGTCGACAGTGCGTCCGCTTCGGCAGCGGTTGGAGCGACGACAGTCACCGACAGAACTCCTTCCGCAGGCCAACCGGTCCGAGGATCAAGAACGTGCCCAAACCGCCGACCGCCGAAGGTAAACGACTGAGTCTGCGACCCGGAAGTTGATAGTGCGCAATTTTCCAACTGCACTTCCGCCAACCGTTGGCTAGGCCGCAGCGGGTGAATCACGCCGACGCGCCACGCCGACTCTCCTACTGACGCATCAGTGCACTTTCCTCGCGCCAGAACGCTGCTGCGTCCACCGTGAAAGAGAAAGTCCATCAAACCGCCGGCTTCCAAAATCGAAGCGCCGTCGTCAAGCGCATAGCCCTTGCCGATTCCGCCAAAGTCCAGCGCGATGCCCGACCGGAGAAACTTGACCGTCTCCTCCTGTTCGTCGAAGGCCAGATGTTGGCAACCGAGCCGTTGCAGTGCTTGTTTGATTTCTGTTTCACCCGGCAGGGCGGACTCGTGCCGTGCCTCGGCCCAGACTTCGGCAAGCGGCCCAGCGGTGATATCAAATGCGCCATCGGTAATCTTGTTAAGCCGCAACGACAATCGAAGCAAATCGGCCAACTCAGGAGACACAAAACTGTAATCCCCCGTCGCAAGGCGGTTCAACTGGCTGACTTCGCTATCGTCGTGATAGACGGTCAGTAGCTGCTCAAGCTGATCGACGCGGTCCAGCGCCTCGATAGCGGTTTCGGTGGCCGTCTCGTACTTACCGGCGTTAACCATGATCTGGAATTGGCAAGCCATCGCGCGGCGGCCGATTTTCAGCAAGTAAGGAGCATTCGTAGGATCGTCGCCCGCACTCGGCGCAACGTTCCTGTCGAGGTTGTCGCTGTCCACATCGCCGGCGATCAATGCTTCGTTTCGCCTCCCGCGAAGAAACTCTCGGCGAGTCGGTTTGTCGTCGGTCATGAATCTGGAAGTCGTCCTACGTAGATGTCAGCGCAGTGATCTTGTATCGCCAGCGAATCGTATCCGGCGGGTTGTCGAGCCTGGAATGCGGCTTGATCAATAAACGGTCTGCGGATAACTCCAGTTCACTTCGAGCAGCGCCCGCTGCAGTATTAACGTCGACACGTACTCCACGACCGTCCACGCAGATGTGCAAGTCTTCTGCGTCCCCGGCAGCCGGACCGGTCATCGTCCGATATTGCGTGCCCAGTCCAGTTGTAGAGTTGGAATTTTCAACCGACTTGATTCGGCAGGCGACATCGAAGTCAGCTGACTGCCATTCGGAGTCGAGGCAGATGCTGGCCGACCAGTGGCTGTGACCGGCCACACCGAGCAACAACAAAATCGTTGAGTTGCCCCGCCGCTCTGTGTGCACGCTTTGAATCGGCGGACTCGGCGGCCAACTATCCGACCCGCCGCCCTCGACGGTTGCCATCAGCGGGGTCAGTCGCTCGTCATCCACAACGCCGATCGAATGCGCAAAACGATCCGTATGCCAGTGAAAGCCGACTCGCAAAACTCCGGCATCCACAATGATGGACTTTTTTTTTGACTTCACGGCCCGGTATTCGCGCGTCATCGTTGGTTTCCTCAAATCCCTGTTAGAATAAATCGTTTATCGGTGGCCCGACAGGGGAGCCGGCGGCGGACTGCGTCTACACGATTGGTTGAACGGATATTGAAAATCGAACCAGGGCAACACGTTGCGATCATCGGTGCTGGGATTTCCGGGTTGGCCGCCGCTTGGCGCGTACGCGAAGTGGCTCCCGATGCGAGGTTAACGGTCCTTGAATCGAAACCACAAGCGGGCGGTGTGTTGCAGACACTGCATCAAGATGGCTTCCTGATCGAACGCAGCGCGGACAGCTTCATCACCGATCCACCTTATTGCCTAGACCTTTGCCGTCGTATCGGTCTGGACGAAGAACTGATCGGCACACGGAAGACCGATCGTCGGGCGTTTGTCATCTGCCGCGGAAAATTGCAGCCCGTTCCGGAAGCGTTTCAGCTTATGGCGCCCACGAATTTGTGGGCCGTGCTGAAGTCTCCGGTACTCAGCCTACGCGGTAAACTGCGATTATGTTGCGAGCGGTTTGTTCGGGCTCGGAAATCGGGTACGGCTGGTGAGGAAAGCCTCGAGCAGTTTGCCACTCGGCGGCTAGGCCGTGAAGCTTACACCCGCCTAGTGCAACCGCTCGTTAGCGGAATTTATACGGCGGATCCCGCCAAACTGAGCGTGGCGGCGACATTGCCCAGGTTTATCGAGATGGAGCGCGAACATGGCAGTCTTTCGCGTGGCGCCGTGCGCCGTGCACGAATGAGGGGCGGCACAAACCAACACGAATCGGGCGCACGATATGGGCTGTTTGTCACGCCTCGCCACGGTGTCGCCAGCATAGCCGAGACGATTTTGCGGAAATTACCTCAGGACGCGGTACGACTCGGTGCAACCGTTGATTCGATCCAACAATCGGGCGGCGGCGGTTGGAACCTTCGGGTTTCGAACAGTGACACGATTTCGTGCGACAAGTTGGTCATCGCGGCGCCTGCCGCCGCCGCCGGACGATTATTGGCGAATATTGACGGAGCCATTTCAAGCGACCTGGGTGCGATTCCATACGCCGGCTGCGCGGTTGTCAGTCTGGGATTTCGGAGGACACAATTTCAACGGCCGCTCGCCGGATTCGGATTCGTTGCGCCTGCGATTGAAGGTCGGCGAATCCTGTCGGCCAGTTTCTCAAGTGCGAAGTTTCCAGGCCGCGCGCCGGACGATCACGAACTGATTCGTGTGTTCGTCGGCGGGGCTTGCCAAAGCGAGTTGCTGGAACGGGACGACTCGCAACTCGTCGCGATGGCCCTTGAAGAACTTGGCGAGTTGGTCTTTGTGTCGGGCGAACCAACCATTGCGCATGTTGCCCGTTGGAACAGCGCGATGCCGCAGTATCATATCGGGCACACAGAATTGGTCACTCGTATCGAGCAGCGCTGCCGCCAGATCGGACGCCTAGCAATCGTGGGCCACGCGTATCGCGGGGTTGGTTTGCCGCACTGTATCCACTATGCCGAGTCCCGCGTTGACGAGCTGCTAGGCGACGAGGGTCAATGAGGCGGGCCCGCCTACAAAAAACAGCCCCGCCGCGTTAGCGACGAGGCCGTCTATAAATTGAGCAAGAAAGCTGCGGGAGTTAGTTTTTTACGACCTTGATGCCGGACCCGCTGGCTTTCTGCTGTCTCTCTGCATGAAACTGAACGAAATCCAGATCGGCTCGGCTGAGCCTCGCGAATGGAACCGTGGTAATTCGGCCGTTTTCTTTTAAGATGCGAACTTTGGCATCGAGGATGACGGCCAGTTTTCCATTGACCCTGTACAACCCCGAGTTATCGGTCCAAGTGCGGACGGTTTCCATCGGAGCGAACTGCTTTGCTTCGTCGAACAAATCTTCAAGATCTCGATTAGACCGTTTTTCCGCCGCGACCAGCGTCTGTTCCGCAGTGCCGAACAAAATGATCTGCGTGGACTCTACTGGTGGGGCCAGCTCCCTAGGCTCAGCCGGAGCCGCAGCCGAATCGGCCGCCTCAGGTGCTGGCGGATCCGCCGCGGGCAACCTGGCCAGTCCCGCTGCCGCCGGTTCGGCCGCGGGCGGTGCGGGTACCGACTCATCGGCTAGCGCTGGTGGTTCGGGCTTCGCAACCGCTACGGCATCCTGAACGTCGGCTGGGGTACGTTCCGCGACTGCCAGCACCGAGTCGGATGGCGCGTCGCCTTTCGCGGCCGCTGCCGGTGCCTCATCGACGTCCTTCTTGGGTTTCGGAGGTGCCGGATCGGCGGGTTTGGGTGACGGTGGTTTGGGTGACGGTGGTTTGGGTACCGCCTTATCGGCGACAGGCGGTGGCTCAGGTACCGTTTCATCTGCGGCGTCGGGAGCCGCCTTGGAATCGGTCGTCGGGCAAACACAAACGCACCGACGCAGACGCAGACGGCGCCGTCGTTTTTCACGTCGACATGCGGTGGCAAAATCAACGATTAGTAAGGAGGCTAATGCGAGTACAACGAACAACTTTGACCATCGCCGAAACATACGCATTGGTCTGGTCTCCCAAGGATTTAATTGGTTGATGCAGCGCCCGCGACCGAGGACGACAGGCCAAGCAGCGGAGCCTACCCATGTTAACTAGACGCTAAACTACCTGCAACTATTTTTTGCAGATCGCGGTCTCCCAAATCGGACCGGATGACCGCGTGAAACCCCCTGGAGATGGCCGCGGAGGTAGCGAAGTGATTGAACCCCGCCACAAGCACGTATAGCGGCGGGATGGCCGCGCGACGAGTGCCGATTAACCAGCTAATCGCCGCACGGGAGGGCGATTCGTTGTGGCCTATAGCAGTTCA
>JAYGDO010000653.1:0-5227 GCA_046582885.1 Pirellulales bacterium
TTGTTGAAGATGTAGACGATCACACCCAAAGCGACCAGCCCTACAACTCCCTCGCCTCCGAGCTCATTGATGACTTCGATGATTCTGCCGACGACTTCGTTGGCCCCGCTTAAAAACGGTACGCTGTCACCGAGCAAGATCGCGGCGACAATACTGAGGGCGATGAGCATCACACCAATCTCGGTGAGTGCGCGAACCCAGCCTTTTACGTCTTTAATTAACGCATCGCTTTTCATGTTTCCATTCTCCTTTACCAGCTGACAGCGAATAATTCCCTGGACGTAATTTCGGCACAAGCGTGCGACGAGTTTGGTATTAATCCAGAGATACGGTTACCGTAACGGATAATATCGCCCCGGCTTGGCACAAACCACCAACCCATTTAGTCGCGTTATATCCCCCAAAATACCCATAGGCGTTATTTTGTCAACCCCCCCTTATTAGTGGGATGTTCTCCAGAGAACGCTCTAAAGGGGGGAAAACCCGCCTTTCTCGACGATCCGGCATCGTGAATTAGTTTCAACCGAGGCGGAAATAACAACGTGAATCGTTAAATGGTGTGAACGACATCATATTTTGCCAACTGGAATTTACTTTCCTTCAATTCTTGGGCACTCCTCCTGAGAGGAGGCCGTCATTTGAGCCCGTAGAGTCTTTTGCTCGGCCATCATCTGAAGTCCAACGTGAAACGAAACCACCGGCTAACTGCTTGTCGGTGAACAGATCAAAGACTTTTTTGGGTGTGAGGCCGCGATTGTAGATTTGGATTTCATCAAGGGGGCCCAACGCAGACCTCGCTGCTCTTATAGGCAGGCTCGGGTGGCTTGTTTGCTGGTTTCCCAATTTGACGGGAAAGCGCTAAAACAGCTCGTCCACAGCGGAGCCTTTCGGCAGCATCGTCATCAGGCGACCTTGGGCATTATATTCGGCTTTGGGGTCAAGGCCTAACGCCTGATAAACCGTAGCGACAAAATCCGCAACGGATACAGGACGTTCGACGGGGACCGCGCCATACTTGTCGCTTGCACCGACGACCCGCCCTGTCTTTACGCCGCCACCCCCAATGGTCAGGCTGAAGCACCGCCCCCAGTGGTCCCGGCCCGGACCCCGCTTATCCGAGTTGATCTTCGGCGTTCGCCCGAATTCACCCGCCGTGATGACAAGTGTGGTTTCCAGCAACCCACGATCGTCGAGGTCGTTCAGCAGTGCCGAGTAACTGGTGTCGTAGATCGGCAACTGTTGGTCCAGATGAGGGAAAATACCCCAGTGATGGTCCCAGGCGTAGATTCCCGTATCCACATAACCCTGGATGGTGACGAATCGCACTCCCGCCTCGACCAGACGCCGGGCCAATAGCATTCCCTGCCCGACTCGATTGCGTCCGTAGGCATCACGAAGTTTGGCGGGCTCGCGCGACAGATCAAACGCATTTTTTGCCTGTCGTGAAGTCGCCAGGTCGAGCGCCTGCTGGACAAACCTGTCATGAGTACGGGCAAAGTCAAGCTGCCTTTCTCGCTCAGACTGGAATCGATCAAGCGAGCGAAGTAGTCTCTTGCGGCCCGCCAAACGACTGACATCCACACCCGTCGCCGCATCAAACTCTTTGACAGAGAAACTCTGGGAGTTTGGATCCTGCTCAATGAGGTACGGATCGTAGTTCCGACCGAGAAATCCACCGAATCCCGGCGCGCTGTAAGCGGGATGCTTCATGTCCCCCAAATGAACGAACGGCGGAACGGGAGACTGCTGCTCTTGCTGCAAACTGAGAACCGCCCCAATGCCGGGAGCCTGCAGGTTCTTGTCAACCGGGCTCCCGCACATGATATGGACATCGCCTTCACCATGCTTGGAAGTGTAGGAATGCATCGACCGAATCAGCGAGAATTTGTCCGCGCAAGTGCTGAGCTTCGGCAGTTGATCACTGAGTTGTAAATCGGGCAGATTCGTTGGAGCCGGATCGTACTTCCCGCGAATCTCAGCGGACATGTTCGGTTTCATGTCGTACATGTCAATGTGACTTGCGCCGCCTTGCAGGAACATGAAAATCACGTTGACCGGCTTCTTGCCGTTGCCGGATGCTTCGTTCGCCAAGACTTCAGACAACGAAAGGCCCAGAGGAGAAATCGCACCGATCGCCAGTCCGCCCATCGTAAAGAATTCGCGACGACTAATTGTAGGAGGCGTGCAATTCAACGAGCCGAATCCTCTAGGTCTGACTTTGCGGGTCCGCTATCGTACTGTTTTGGAGTTCTGCTAACTACGGCGAGAAGACGTCGACGATTCTAGCAAGCACTTCATCACTGACTTTATTATCGGCAGTAACGTGAACTGCTGCAAATCCATTGCAGTCGGCAGGGCGCGATGGATTTGATTTTTATCAACTATTTTTCCAGGCGGGCCCACGGCTCCGGGGAGCCGCCCCGACCACTAAAGAGGCCGCGACCGCCGCTGGGGTAGGTGCTTCACTCAATGCCGCACGAGGGCGGCCGACTACTTCTTACCCAGAATCGGCGTATCCCAGCCTTCGATGTCGGCCGGTTTTACACCCTTTCGGTAACCGCCGAAATTGAAGGTGACCGGGTTATAGGGGCCGACAAACGACACTTCGTTGCCGGGCTTGATCGCATTGTCCATGCCCAGGCACCAGAGGTGGGCGTTGACCAGTATCCGCCGGAATCCTTCGTTGAGGATATCTTCAGACGCGCCCTGTGTCGTGGCAAAGACGCGCGACTTGGAGTCGCCGGCCTTGTAGTGACGAACCCAGGCGACGGGCAGGATCTTTTTGCTCGTATCCGGCGGGTCGTCGAACTTCATACCGTTGAGAATCTGCCCCCGTGCCAACACGATACTGCCTTCGCGCGGGTGGGCATTGTAACCACCGCACTGTGTATGGACATCTTTGACCCCGCGGAGGATCGGATGCTCGGATTGTTCCTGATCCAGTTGGAGTCGAGAACTCTGCCGGTGGTTGCGACCGTAATGCCCCACCCAGTGTTCGCCGAGGATCGCCTCCCCGAAACCGGCTTTCCATTCTTTTTCCTCTCCGTTGTAGCCTTCGTTGTACTTCGCAAATTTTCCCTTGAGGCCATTGAACCCGTGTGTGGTTGTCCTCAGGCCCATGACCGGTTTGCCGGTAGCCAGGTAGTTGTCAATGTGCTGCATCTGGTCATCCTTGAACGCCTGAAACCGCGTAAACAGAACCATCAGGTCCGCGGTCTGAAGTGCCTCAAGGCCAGTGATATGGTTGCTGCCGGGTTTGAAGGTGCCATCCTTCGGGTCGGTCGTCACGAAAAAGCTGCACTTGAAGCCGTAGTGCTTGGCCATGATCCGGGCCAATGCCGGCAGGCTTTCCTCGCCGCGGTACTCATGGTCGCCGGAGATGAAGACGATGTGCTTGCCTTTGCCCGGGCCTCCGTCGCCCTCCCACACCACACCATTGGGATGGGCGGCCAGCGCCACAAAGCCATCCGCGGCAACCGCAACCGCCAACACCGCAATCGCCACAAATTTGAAACAGTTAATCATGGTCACCTCTGGGAAGTTAACTGGTAAGAATTGCGAACGGGTTCGAAGGCATCTACGTTAGCGAGGATGCGGGCAGATGTCAAAGACTCCCCGGACCGGACGTATCCGCGGGCCCGGCTCGGCAAGCGGTTCACTTCCGTTCGTTGTGCGTCAGCATAACGCCATACGAGCGGAGGGCTTCGTGAGTACTTCTCAACCCGCTAACTTACGACTGCCAAAGCTCCGGTTCAGGCTGAACCAACGCGGTTTGCACGGCTTCTGTACGTTGGTTTTGGCGCCGGGTCGAGAAGGATGGAATGAAAATGCCGGATCGTCCGTTACGACTTGGCTGGCAGGCTTTTTCTTGCTCGGTGCTCGAGGAACCAACAAGGCCCTTAGCTTTGCATCGTATGCAGGCTTTGCATTCGGATTGAGCAGGCAGATTCTTGCCGACGCAATTTCGTTAAGCAACTGCTGTGATTTTCGTCCGCGCGCGCCAAGCTGGAATGTACGGATGTGGTTCATCTGGCGAGCCGCTGAGTTTTCAATCACCGTTTGGTTATCGGTAAACTTCGGTATTCCTAGCAACTGATAGTTGTTCGGCGGCTGACTTTCCGGCGGAATACCCAGCCACTTGTGGTAGGCGTCAAACTGTGCGGACATGGCTCAACCTCGCTATCGAACGTCTTTTCTGTTCCTGCATGTATAGACGTTGACCAGCAGGGTTTTGTTCCCATTTTTGCGGCATGACGGGGGCGGATCGTGTAACGCTGTTGTAACGGCGGTAATTTTGATCTGCCCGGTTGTAACCGAGTCCGTTCATAGAGCGACAGCAACCGGGTTTTCGAACCCGGAGGAGGAGGACATGCCAAGTCTGGCATAGATGACGCGTTGGCCTTATCATCTGCCCATGCGAGCCTTGCTGTCCAATTGTGGGTTTTCTCTTTGCGCTTTGTGCCTCGGTTCCGGTGCCATCTTTGCTCAGGAACAAAAGACAACGGTTGAGACCTTTACCTACAAGAAGGTCGGAGACTTGGAAATCAAACTGGACGCGCATCGACCGGCGGATAAAAAGGTCCGGCCTCTGGCGGTCTGGATTCATGGCGGGGCGCTGATCAACGGTGGCCGTATCGGCATCGGCCCGGGACGACAATTGTTGCAGGCAGGGTATAGTGGTGGTTTCCATTGATTATCGGCTCGCCCCGGAAACCAAATTGCCGGCGATCGTTTCCGACGTGGAGGACGCCTTCAAATGGATCCGGAAAAATGGTCGCGATAAGTTTCAGGCCGACACGGCTAAGATTGCTGTGCTCGGCGGTTCAGCCGGCGGCCACCTTACCTTCTCCACCGGTTTTCGCGTTCAACCGCCACCCACGGTGCTGGTGGCCTATTGGGGCTATGGCGATCTCATCGGCCCCTGGCTCAGCCAACCCAGCCCTCATGCACGGCATCAAAGCCGAACCCTCACGCCGGCCGAAATGAAAGCCGTGGAAGACGGCCCGCCGGTGGCAAATTCCCGTGACCGCAAAGGAAATGGCGGTTCGTATTATCAGACCTGCCGCAAACTTGGAATCTGGCCGGAAAAGGTCAGTGGATTTTCGGAAACGGCCGCCGAGAAATTTGTTCCGTTTATGGCCGCCAAAAATGTTTCCCCCACTTATCCGCCGACACTGATGATCCACGGTACGAAAGACACCGATGTACCGCACGAGCAAAGCCTCAT
>JAYGDO010000024.1:0-4816 GCA_046582885.1 Pirellulales bacterium
TGTGACTCGTGGTCGAAATAAATCCTCGTCCGGCGGCGATATGGATAGTCGGAGAACTCCGGGTGACCGTGGGCGAAGCTGTCAAACGCCGCAGCGTGGCACGACTGGCACCGGTTGTCCGCCATCTGCTGCAGATCAAAATTGCCGCCACGATGTTCCTGGTGGCACGTTGCACAGGCGAGCTGGTCGGCGGCGGCAAAAGATGCCCGCGATATTCGCAGCATCAGCGAGCCGCTATCGTCGCGCTCGCCGCTGTGAAGTCGCTCAGTGATACCGCCGAGCGTCGAAGCAGTGCAACCATGCGCTGCATTCGGTCGTGGGCCAATGTCATCGTGGCATTCGACGCACAGTTTGTTCTGCGCGACCGCGGACTGGCCACCGAGTGCGACGGTGACCCAGTCACCCAAGTGATTATCGCCCAGGTCGTGACATTGCTGACAGCGTTCAGCGATCCCACCGTGAGTCGTCGAAACCTGGCCAGGATTGATAAATGTCTTGCGGGCAGGGCTTCCGGCGAGCAGCCAAGCGATCCCCAGCGCCGCGGCAAATGCGCCGACTGAAAAAATCCGCCGCCGAGCCAAAACGGTGCGAAACGGACGGCATCGTGCAAAACTCTGGCAGCAACTGCCATCCGGTAGCGGTCCTGCTTCACAAGCGCCGCGATTGCAAATGTAGCCACTACCACGTTTTAGCGGCGTGCACTGAGCCGGCGAATAACAGCACGATCCATCTTCGAGCGGACCGTGATCACACCGCCCGTTCATCACGGACGTGTTGTTGCAGAAATATTGGTCGTCGACTTTTTCCGGCGTACAGACCGCGCCGCAATGACCGGATCGGTCCGGGCCTAACGGACAAGGCGCGCCGGCATCCTGGCCACCGCAGCGCCACTTCTGATTGGGCCGCTCGTAGTCGTTGGGGTCGAAGTCGATGTTAACCGGATCGCTACTCACGGCATAATTCCTCGAAACGCATGGACCAACACCACATGCAACGCGATAAACACCAGCAGTGCATACGTCAGCGGAATATGGAGGAACAGCCAGTATTTTAATACTGCCTGATGCGCATACTGGTAGTCTAAATCATCCTTCGTTTTTACTCGGCTGGCGATTTTCCGCATGTACTGTTTCTCGTTGTCGTTGAGGAAGCGATCCTGTTCGTCGATTTCATTCATCAGTGCGCGGCTGGGCCGCGGCGAATGCACCAGGTGCGAAAAAAAGTTCCGCGGCGCTGTGAAAAACGCTGCCAACCGCGCCGAATAGAATTCGTGCACCGCTGACGTGCCGCTCACTTGTGGGCACTGCAGAACCAACTGCTCAACCTCGAACCGCAACCGATTCCGTAATCGCGGAATTCGCTCGTAAATCACTTCAGGACCTCGAGCGGTGATCCGCCGAGCGAACGTTCGGGAAAGGATCAGGCCGATGATGCCACTACCGCAAACCAGCAGAAACACGACGGCCAATAACGTGTCGAAGATGCCATTCGGGATTCTGTAGCTGATGTGCGCGGCGAAGATGACGATAGCCAACAGTCCCAGGTAAATGTGAATCTGCAGCCAATTGGATGCCGATCCCAGCGGCAGAAATGGCAGTTTTTTGCGGAGGTTGTATCCAGCCAGTACCAGCACCATCGTCAACAGCGTCCAACCGCTGGTGCGGGCCGTGTCGCGTAGCGAGATGCTCAGTAACTGGTCCAGCTTCAACATGATTGCCGCCAGCACCAGCAGGATTGCGACATTACGGCGGCGCCGCGACATGAAGTACTTCATCGATCCTGCCAATCCACCAGTTCTTCGACGTTTCGCATGTCGATGCGGATCAGCGCGTCGTGCGGACAGGCGTGCTGACATGCCGGGCCGCCCAACTGGTCGACACACAGATCGCACTTTGTCGCTTTTGGAATCGGCGCACGTGTTCGATGATCGCGAATAAACGACCCGTCGGCATCCCGAATTTCGACCATGCGGATAGCGTCGTAAGGACAGTTGTTTGCACAGGTCGAACAGCCGATGCACGTCGTGTCGTTAATGACAACAACGCCATCCGCTTCGCGACGGCTGATCGCACCGGTCGGGCATTCAATCATGCAAACCGGATCCTGGCAGTGCATACAAGCATTCGCGACCATAATATTGTTGTTGATCGGACCTTGACGCACAAAGCGGGGATTGTTGTCGTGCGCCGTGGCGCAAGCGCGGACGCAATCGTCGCACCGCGTGCAGCGATCCATGTCAATCAGCATCGTCTCCGTACCGTTAACAAAGCGGTGGCCGACTAGAAATTCAACGAAATCCTGCGGTACGCGACGCGTGTCCATCCTAGCAACGCCCGATAGCGGCGATATGGTCTGTTTTTTACGCGGCGGAGTTGACGTTGCCGCACGATGCTCGAGCAGATGCTGTTCCATCATCGCATACATGAATAAAGCCCCGACGGGTTCGCGAAAATCCTGCGTTGTCGGGATTTCGATCGTGCTGACGAAGCCGATCGCGTGCAGTGAACTTTGTAAAGGCAACCGTCCCTGCGCGGTCTCGTAAAGCCCAAAGACTTGGCCCGGACCCAGATAGCTTTCGGTCAGATGGCCGTGATGCTGGCGGCGACTGACACGAGCCAAACCGTTACGAATGAAGATGATATTGTTGGGGTGATCTCCTTCCGCAGCAATTAGGGGCTCGTCGTCCAAGTTGCTCGTGGTCCGCGTACGTGCCAGTTCCTTGTACGAACCGATTTTATCGTACTCGCCGTAGGTCCGCAGCTGCACGCTGGAAACCAGTTCGGCCATGGCTTCTTCGTTGTCGGCCAACTGCTCGAAAAGCGGCGACCGCTGCAGGAAACCGGCAAGTGTGTCCCTCCGGAACACGTCGTCGATCATCGCACGGAATTCCGAATCTTTGCGCATGAGGGTCCGCAGGCCCTGCCAACGCACTTCCAGAAGTTGCACGGAACCCTTGGCAATCACTGTCGCGGTTCGCTTCGTGCGGCCGAGCGCGGCAAGTTCGCCAAAGAGCTGCCCAACCTGAATCTCGACCGGCGCATCGGTATCGAACACCCCCGGGATATCCTGCAAAAAAAGGTTGGATCCACCGCCAATTCGGCGTTGCTCCTCGTCTTGGCCGTGATAGTTCGCCGTGTCACGAAACTCGCCGCTGCGACAATTGGACCACAGTTGGGCGATCGCCGAAACCAGCCCCTTTCGTTTCACTTCCCGGCGGCCGAGGTGGTCGATGGTCAGCCTTCCCACATCAACCAGTACGCTGCCGCTGACGACAAAAAATGCGGAATTGCCCCAATCGCCTTCGCGGACAATGATGTCACCGTCTTGGAACTCGACCAGCCGAGTGTCCTTGGCGATCACGCTGCGAAACGACGCCGACTCGCGAAACGCCGGATCGAGCGCATGCAGCGCGTCGACCGCCACCAAACGATCAATTTCCGCATCCGTCATTGACGCGAAAGGAACGTCCGTCGGTTTGATTCGGGAAATGGAAGCCGTGTCGCGTTTCATCGTCAGTGCTGAGGCAAAGATGAGCTGTCGGTCATGTCTCTCCTCCCTGTGAAGCGGGGAGGTTTGTTGCCGCTCGTCATCGACGGCTGGAAGTCTTGATCCTGATCCTACCTGGGCCTGTACGCCTTTTGAAGTTGTTCCTCCGCGATTTTGGGCAGTTGCACGTCGCCCAGCTCGCCCGCAGCGATTTTTTTGGCCACTCCCGACAGTTTGTCTGCCGCTTCCAGCAATTCGCTCGTATCGTCCGGATCAAGATCGCCGTCCGCAAGCTGGCCGCCCAAGTCTTCCAACATCTCGGTCGCATCTTCGGCAAATTCCCAATCTGCCAAATTGTCGTACGCGGAAAGCAGCAGTTCGCCCAATTCGATTACGTAATCACCTTCGGGGTCTTTAGCCTTGGCGGCGTTCCGTAAAATCGTCTCGGCCGCAACGAGTTGACCCACCACGTAAACGACGCGGTGCCGCTCCTCGTCGGTGCGGCCTTTCTTGCTGCGATGATTGGTCCACAGCGTGGACACCATTGCGTTTTGTTTTTGGTCCAAATGAAAGTTGTGGCGCACATCGCCCAACATTTCTTTGAGCACCTCAAAACCCTGGTCCGCCGATCGATGCTTGGCTTCGTTGACCAACTTTTCATCGCCGACTAGGTGGCATTCGTAACAGCGTTTGGCCATCAAGTAGATGTTGGCCGAACGAAGTTGACCCGCTTTACGACACCGGTCGGCACGCTCCGCGTAATGTTCGTCGGTTTCCTGCACCCGCCGAGTTCCCTTGCGCCCGTAAACGGCGTGCGCGTTCAACCAACCGTCCTCGCCACCCGCCGGATTGTGACACGATTCGCATGAAATTCCAGCAATTGTCCGATGGCGGCCGGCAGCGTCGATCCGCGGAGTTCCGTGACAATTGACACACATCGACGAATGGGTGACGTCGCCGGGCCGAATGCCCATTTTTTTCGCATATTCATCCCCGCTCTTACTGCGCAGCAGATCGAAAACACTACTGGCGTGCTTGGACGCCAGCCAAGCGGAGACTTCTGAACGGTGGCAGTCGATGCACGATGCGTGGCCTTCCACTTTGCCGGCGGCGATTGTCGCGCCGCTGGTTGGCTGCGCCGGCTTTTCTGCTGTCGCAGGGGGGGATTCGGCTGGCGGTTCCGCCAACGAACTGGCCACGACCGCCGTGGCCACACCAAAACAGATAAGCCACAAAAATGCTGTACGGCGATTTCTAATCATTCTAAAAAAGCGATGACGCATCGCTACGTTCTAAATGGGTTAACCGCCCTTGTACGACTCGCCGAGGG
>JAYGDO010000040.1:0-1762 GCA_046582885.1 Pirellulales bacterium
AGTGACTCGAGCGGCTGGGGATCGTCGCGACGGCGGTTTTCAATAGCAATGTTGCCGGCAGCGACCAGAAAGGGAACGCAACCACTCGCCCCACCCAAGTTGGCAACCTGCCAGTAGGCGAACCCGGGCGTCCTTTTTTTCGTGACGTCGATCCGCGCCGTCACCTCCCGTGGAATCGGGAACGGAGCGGTCATCGACTTCTGTCCGAACCAATAGGGCGGTGGTGCTACGATAAACTCACCGGGAGGTCCCAAATTCGCGATCCTGACGTGTGGATCGGGCGAGAGGAACTCCATGTCGGGCGTGAAGTCGTAGCCGCCGAGCTGAACTTCCGTCACCGCGCCCACCGGAATCACAGGTGGGTACATGTAAGCGGCAGAGGGCGGTTCGCCCAGTAGCGCGCACGCCAAGGCAAGGACGGTTAAGTTCATGCCAGCAGCTCTTCGAACACTTTTCCGTCTTTGACGATCGACACCGGTCGGCCGACGTCGGTGTAAACGACCTTGTTGTAGTCGATCCCCATCAGGTGAAAGATCGTTCCCAGGAAACTCTGATTGGTCATGGGGGGCGTCGTCGGCTCCGAAGCGGTCGCGTCCGAGGCACCAATCAGGGCTCCTCGCTTCACCCCGCCTCCCGCAAAGATGGCGGTTTGCAGTTTGTGGTGATCGCGACCGGCGTTCTTGTTAATTTTGGGGGTCCGCCCCATCTCGCCCACCATGACGACAAGCGTCTCGTCCAGCATGCCACGCTCGTCGAGGTCGGTGACGAGCGTCGCGAACGCGGTGTCCGCGCTGGGGGCCAGCACCTTATGGCCCGTGAAGTTGTCGAAATGTGTATCCCAGCTGCCGTGTTCAACACTGATGAAACGGCAACCGGCCTCAACGAGGCGACGGGCCAGCAGCGCGCACTGTCCCAGCTGGTGGTATCCATAACGTTCTCGCAACGCCTCGGGCTCCTCATGGATGTTGAAGGCCTTCTTCGCCTGGGGCGAGGTGACCATGCTGAAGGCCTTTTCGTAGTACTTCGACATCATTGCCGCCCGCCCCGGCAGCGAGCGTGAGGCCTGGCCGGCTGGCAGAAGCCCTCCGGAGCCGAGCTGATCAATCCGCTGGAGCATACGGCGGCGGCGACTGAAACGTTCCTCATCAACCGACGTCTTCGCAAGGTTGGGGTCCCTGACCTCGAAATCAGGCTCCACCGGATCGGTCTCGATAACGAATGGTGCGTACGACGGACCGTAGAAACCCGGTCCGCCCGCGACCGACTGGTTGGGCACGCAAATATAAGGCGGTACCGCCCCGGTCGGCCCGAACTCGCGAGAAACGATCGAGCCGATGGACGGGTAGAGTTCGTTCGCCGGAGTTTTCTTCGCCTGTCCGTCGGCGAAGTTTGGCGGATAACCGGTCAAAACCCAGTGGACGCCGGTCTGGTGCGAGCCGTCTCCGAGCGTGGCGCTGCGGACCATGCTGAACTTGTCCGCGACCTTGGCGCAACGCGGCATGAGTTCGCCGATCAGCGTGCCCGGAACGTTTGTCGGAATGGGATTGAATGGTCCGCGAATTTCGCTGGGGGCCTTGGGCTTGAGATCCCACATGTCTATGTGGCTCGGACCGCCCTCAAGCAACAAAAAGATACAGGCCTTGGCCTTGGCCGGCGTAGCCAGCGGAGCCCGGTCCGCCATCGCCAGCAAGTGCGGCAGCGAAAACCCGCCCAGCAGGCCGGTCCCACCGATCTTGATGGCCCGTCTACGAGAGATGCCGTC
>JAYGDO010000090.1:0-3417 GCA_046582885.1 Pirellulales bacterium
ACCGGGCAGCCGTACGGGCCGCGGCTGGATCATGGTGCGGGCCAAACACCTGACCCCCGATTCGCTGATCCGCTCGCTCCGCCGTGGCGAATTCTATGCTTCCAGTGGCGTCACGCTCCGCGAGATAAACTACGATGCGGCGTCCGGGCAACTGTCTCTGGAGATCGAGCCCGAGGACGGATCGCGATTCACCACACAATTTATAGGCACGCTCGCCAAATACGACGACGCCAGTGAGCCCCGCACCGACAAAAATGGCAAGCCCATCCGCGGGACACGGAAGTATTCACCCGAGGTGGGCAAGGTGCTGGCCACCGCCGAGGGGCTGAAACCGACCTATAAGCTGACCGGCCAAGAACTCTACGTCCGCGGCGTGGTGACCTCGAGCCTGCCGCACCGCGACCCGTCGTTTTCCGGGCAAAAGCAACAAGCCTGGACGCAACCGGTTGGGTGGACGGTTGAGGGAATGTCCAACGAGTAACGATGCAATGACTCCGAATGCCCAAGTGCTGTGTTAAATTGAACCCGGTTTGTCAATCGAATCCCGTCGTGCATTAGATGTCCGCCATAAAATTTTGGGCACTTAATCGAAAGGCCTATCATGCGCACTTTCAACCGCTTGCTATTTGCAATCGCACTCGCGGCTTTTTTCAGTCACCGCGAAACCAGCGCCGCTCCGCTACACGCCTTGCCGGAGGGACAGGAACTACCCAAGGACAGACGTCTTGAGCCGCTGAAGGACCTGAACGGCTATTTTCCGTTCGCGCCGCCGAAGGATACGAAGCAGTGGCAACGCCGCGCGGCGCAGGTCAAGCGCCGCATCCTTGTGGCTAACGGACTGTGGCCGATGCCCACGAAGACTCCGCTGAACGCCGTCGTTCACGGCCGCATTGACCGCAAACACTACACGATCGAGAAGACGTACTTCGAGAGTTTCCCCGGATTCTACGTGACCGGCAGTTTGTACCGACCCAAAGGCAAATCAGGCAAGCGTCCCGGTGTGCTTTGTCCGCACGGACACTGGTCGAACGGCCGCTTCTACGACTCCGGCGAATCACATACGAAACGAGAAATAGAGCAGGGTGCGGAAAACTTCCCGGCAGGCGGTCGCAGTCCGCTGCAAGCCCGCTGCGTGCATCTGGCGCGGATGGGGTACGTCGTTTTCCACTACGACATGATCGGGTACGCCGACAGCACCCAAATCACCTCTCAAATCGCGCATGGGTTCAAGAAGCAGCGGCCGGAAATGAACACGGACGAAAACTGGGGCCTGTTCAGCCCGCAGGCCGAAAGCCATTTGCAGTCGGTGATGGGAATGCAGACCTACAACTCGATTCGCGCAGTCGATTTTCTATTGAGCTTGCCGGACGTCGATGCGAAGCGTATCGGGATCACCGGTGCCAGCGGCGGCGGCACGCAGTCGATGATACTCGGCGCTATCGATCCGCGGATCGCTGTGTCGATGCCGGCGGTGATGGTCTCAACAGCCATGCAGGGCGGCTGCACGTGCGAGAATTGCTCGCTAATGCGAATCGGCACGGGCAACGTCGAATTCGCCGCTCTGTTCGCACCCAAGCCGATCGGTCTGACGGCGGCTAACGACTGGACCAAGGAAATGGCGGCGAAAGGGTTTCCGCAACTGCGGCAACTTTACGAAGCGCTCGGCGCGGCAGGTAACGTGACGCTCGCTTCGCATGTCGAGTTCGGCCATAACTACAATGCCGTCTGCCGGGCGGCAATGTATCGCTGGTTCAACAAGCACCTAGACGTCGATGCCCCCATCGAAGAGCGTGAGTTCAAGCGGCTGACTCAAGCAGAAATGACCGTCTGGGACGATAAACATCCTCGCCCCAAAGGGGGTGCAGATTTCGAGCGAGGCTTGGTGCGTTGGTGGCATGAAAATTCGGAGAAACAGCTTGCCGCGCTGAGTCCCGAGAACGGAAAGGAACTTGATCAATACCGCGAAACGGTCGGCGGCGGGCTGAATGTTGTCCTCGGTAGCCGCTTGCCCAGATCGGCCGATGTGGCATTTGAAAACACGAACAAAAAAGACAACGGCAGCTTTTTGGAGATCGCGGGTTTGGTCCGCAATCGGGCCAACGGTTCAGAATTACCGACGCTGTTCCTGCATCCAAAGCAATGGGACGGCAAGGTCGTGATTTGGATCGCGGCAGAGGGAAAGGCCGGCATGTACGAAAACGACGGCGCGATTCGCAGCGCGATTCGCGGGCTGATCGCAGCGGGCGTGACGGTCGTTAGCGTCGATCTATTCCAGCAAGGCGAATTCTTGACCGACCGCAAACCAATCGACAAGACGCGCCGAGTGACAAATCCTCGCGAGTCGGCTGCATACACGTTCGGCTATAACCACTCGGTCTGCGCGCAGCGAATCCACGACATCCTGACTGTGATCACCTTCGTGCAAAATCACGAATTGGAGCCGGAAGAGATACACCTTGTCGGTCTGGCCGGCGCGGGCCATTGGGTGGCGGCCGCCCGCGCTCAAGCGCGCGACGTCATCAGCCGCACGGCGATCGACACAGCCGGATTCCGCTTCGCAAAAGTCCGCGACCTACACGATCCCAACTTCCTCCCTGGCGGAGCCAAATACGGCGACCTGCCCGGCATGTTGTCGCTTGCGGCGCCCGGCCAGTTATGGCTCGCCGGCGAAGGCACCAAACCGCACCCGATCGTTACCGCAGCTTACAAAGCGGCCGGAGCGGTAAAAAACCTAGCCATCCACACGGATAAAAAAGATGACAAGGCCGTGACTGCGGCCCGCTGGCTATTGGGAAGGTAGCCGATCACGCGCTCCGGTAAAAGAACTTCCGCACCAGATGTTCCGGTGGCGGAGGCGTCGCTCTGGTGACAAGCAATACCGTCGCAAACGAAACAAGCAGCCCGACGACGATCGGGTCGAAGTCGAACAGACGGTACGGCCGGAAAAAGCTGCCGTTGGCAAATATCCCCGTGAAATACATTGCCAGATGCGTTCCAAATCCGGCGATCATGCCTGACATGCAGCCGATTGAGTTGGCCCGCGGCCAATATAATGCGAAGACCATTGGTCCCAGGAAGCAAGCCGCAAGTCCGCTGCCGGTATACACGATGATGTCCTGCAAGAATTGCGGCGGGTTCAGGGCCCCCAGCATGGCCGCGGTACCCACCAGCAGAGTGAACATATAGCTCAGCCGCTTGATCGTCTTCTCGGACACGTCCGGATTGATGTTGCGTTGGTAAATGTCGCGGACCAAGCCCGACGAAATCATCAGCAGAAAACTGTCGACTGTGGACATGACAGCCGCAAACGGTGCGGCAATCAACAAGCCCGCCAGCCAGCCCAGGCCAACGTTTTCAGTTAGAAACACCGCCATCGCCGGCATGATGCGATCGGATTCGGCATCCATGCCCGGCATC
>JAYGDO010000127.1:0-1733 GCA_046582885.1 Pirellulales bacterium
CTACCGCCGATGTGTCGATGCGCTGCGGCCCGGCAAGCTTTGGGATTTGATGTTGTGGATATCGTTCGTCGGCTTCGTGGTCGTCGGCATCGTCACCGTTTACAAACATTTTTCCTGATCCGATTCTCTCGCGAGGAAACACCCGCACAGTGAGCACAACGCCGCTTTGCGGTCAAATCAGGTCGCCCGCCGAAGCTAGAAAACCGCCGGGCGAGCGTTACTCTTTCTTCTTTTCTGCTTCCAGGACGAGCCGCGCGCCGAGTTTCTTCAGGGTCGGAACCTGGCTCTTTTTCGCGTCGTCGCTGAGTGGATTGCCCGCCAGGTAAAGCCGCCAGAACGGCGCGAACCGCATGTCGCCTTTACTATCCTTTTTCGCCATTTCGACCAGCACCTTCAGGTCGGCGACCTTGTTGTTCTGCAGAAAGACCATGCTCAATTCCGAATAACCGGCCAGCGAGTCCAAATTAGTAATGGCGTTATTGCTGACGCCGAGAACGGAAATCCGGGTCAATCCCGCCAGCGGCGCAATGTCGGCGATCTGGTTCCCGTCCAGGTACAAAGAAGCCAGCCGTTTCAGTTCGGCTAGCGGCGTCACGTCCTTGACCTGGTTGCGGGAGAGGTACAGCGCGTTCAGCGCCGTTAGCTCTTTGAGCGGCGTGAGATTCGCCACCTGGTTGTCTTCCAGTTGCACGTACTGCAACTTTTTCAGTCCCGCCAGCGGCGCGATATCTTTGATTTGGTTCTTCGCCAAATTCAACGACTGCAACCGCGGCATGTCTTTGATCGCAGCCAAATCGGCGACCTGGTTATTTTCCAGATCCAACAGCGCCAGGCTGTGGCAGTGCTCGAGGCCGGCTAGGTTGCTGATCTCGGCCCCTTTGGCGGAAATGACCGCCAGGTTCTTGACGTCTTCGGCGGTGATCGGCTCGGCGTTGTCGCGTTTGGCAAACACGTACTTGCGGACCGCCGCTTCGAGTTTTTTGTCCGGAAAAACGGACTGCGCCGCGGCGGGCGCCGAACAGCACAGGAAACCTGCCGCAAACAGACCACACCAGCCAGCAAAAAGCACGGCTTTCATCAATTTTCCTCCCTCAAATCTTCGCGGTGCAAAGCCGCGGCCGCGGGCCGGCCCCATTTCACTTTCCACCGATGGCCCCGTAATATACAAGTGAGCTGCAGCGTTTGCAGTTGGTGTGGGATTTTTGGAGGCGGCGCCCCAGCCGGAGGGCTTGCCGCCGGCCGGGCCAACGATGGCGAGGTGCTTCCGCGGTGCCGAATAAATCTACTCAAATTCTGATGTGTCCGCCGGAATTCTACGGCATAGAGTACGAAATCAATCCGTGGATGGACCGGCGGCAGGGGGCCGATCCGCAGATTGCCGAGCGGCAATGGACGGCGCTGCGGGCAGCGATCGAGGAGGCCGGGGCGGCCACGTCGCTGTTGCCGGCCGTGGAGGGGCTGCCTGACATGGTATTTACGGCGAACACGGCGTTGATCTTCCGCGACCGCGCCATCCTGGCAAATTTCCGCCACGCCGAACGGCAGGGCGAGGTCCGGCATTCCAAAACTTGGCTGGCGGCAAACGGTTTCACGGTCGAATCGGCGCCGGAGGACATCTCGTTCGAGGGGGCGGGCGACGCCCTGTTTTGCGGCGAGACGCTGTTTGCCGGTTATCGGATCCGCAGCGACGCGGCCGGGCACCAGCGGATCGCCGGCTCGATCGGCGTCCGCGT
>JAYGDO010000193.1:0-1526 GCA_046582885.1 Pirellulales bacterium
TTGCTCTCCTACGGCAGCCAGGCAACCGCCGTGTTGCGGTTTTTACAGCAGGAATATATCGAGCAGTCTGAGGAACTAACGGCCAAGGCGTGGTCCGCTGAACGGGGTCGCTGCGGCCGCCTGTTTGACGATACGGCGAAGTTATTCAGCCCCTTGCTGTAATTGCAGTGCCCAGAAGCACAGCTGCATGGTTCTGTTACGAACGATTGCCGGATGTGCGCAACTGACCGCGACCGGGGTCATCATCCGCGGCTGCGCGGTTGCCGCGATTTTCGAATTGATCACGATCCTGTTTCGCTTTGGATTGGGAATACAGTCGACGCGCGACACAGCGTTCATCGGCGCGCTGACATTTGGAATCCGAATTCATCACGGCTATATCGGTTTGCTGCTGATGCTCATCGCGGCGGGCGTGCTCCGCAAAAACGCGGGGGCACGACATTTTTTGATGATCGTTGGAATCGCCCTGCTCGTTTCCGATCTCGTTCATCATTTCGTGGTGCTTTGGCCGGCAACCGGGTCGCCGCAATTTGACTTGGTGTATCCAGTTCCCGGTAGCGGGGCCATTCCCTCACAAAATGTTCGTCCCCGCGTTTTTTCGCGCTGAGGTCCGAGACGGTTCGCCGGTGCGGTTGACCCCGGCGCGATGCGTGAAGATTTTCCCGGAGCTGCCGCACACGCTTCACTCTTTGCTGCGACCGCCGCGGGGCGGCCCCTGCTATACAGCAAGTTGCGGAATGTCGACGCACCGCGACGGCTACTTTTTCTGTTCCGCCTTCAGCCGCGCGGCGTGGACATGCGCGACGTCCCACATGTAGTGTCCGATCGGCCGCCCGTCCGCTTCGAGCGTGTGATGCCGCGCCTTTTCGGCGTTGCCGACCGCCTCGTAATAGAGACCCACGTACTGATGGGCGTAGAACATCCGGTGGTGCAGAATGCGGTCGCTGGGTTCGCCCAACCTGGCTGCCGCGAAAACATCATCCACCGTGGCTTTGCCTCGATATAGATCGTAGATCTTCATCATCGGCACCCGGCGATCGAGCCGCACGGCAAGCATCGCTGCGCGGGCGGTCTTCACTCCGTCGACCCGTGCTTGGCACAAGAATCGCCAGACCACGTTCTCCACATCGTTGTCGTCGAAGGTCTGATACAGTTCAAACTGGCGCTGGCCTTTTTTGAATTCGCCGGCATAGTAGTATGCGATTCCGCGCTGCCAGTGGCTTTTTTCCGCGCGTGGCTCCAACTCAATCTGGCGATCCCAGTCCTTGATCGAGCCGCTGATGTCTCCGGATTTAAACCGCGCGCTGCCGCGGCGGAACAGCAGCGAAACGCTGCCCGGTTGCAGTTTGAGCGCACGTCCAAAGTCCGCGGCCGCCTCGCTGTGGCGACGGATCGAGGCATAAAGGTCGCCGCGTCGCGCAAGCAGCCCGGGGTCGTCGGGTTTCCGCTTGATTTCCTCACCAACCGCTTCGATGGCGTTTTCGACGGCGGAATCCTGCGTTTTATCTTTCGCAACCATTGCACCT
>JAYGDO010000268.1:0-22219 GCA_046582885.1 Pirellulales bacterium
CGCGCGAATGGCCTCCAACCGCGCTTCGTGCAGCGGTTCATCCGGAACGCGAAACGGCAGCTTGGTAATGATCACATTTGCCAGCGCATCGCCGGGAACATCGACGCCTTGCCAAAAACTATCGGTCCCCAACAGAACCGAACGGGGATTGTCCTTAAAGCGATCGAGCATCTGCGAGCGGGGCAGGCCGTCGGCTTGGGAGAGCAGGGCGATGTTTTGTTCGGCCAGCCAAGGAGTCAACTCAGCGGCGACGCGGCGCATCAGCTCATAACTTGTGAACAAAACGAATGCGTGCCCGTCCGTTCGGTCGACATATCGCTGAACAAGCGGCGCAAGCATACTTTCGAAGTGTTCGCGGTCGTCTGTGGGCTCGGCGATTCCCTGCGGCAGAATCAGTTCGACCTGCCTTTCGAAATCAAACGGGCTGCCAAGCTGCAACTGCTCGGCTTGCGTCAGACCGATGCGCGATTGGAAGAAATCGAACGATCGACGGCCGCCCACGGCCAACGTTGCGCTGGTCATGACGACGGTCGGAACCTTCTCAAAAAGTTCCGCCCGCAACGTCGGGCCCACGTCGACCGGCGCGGCGGCCAGCGTAATCCGCGGCAGCCCGCCTCGCAAAAACCTCGATTCAATCCAATAAACGTGGCCGTCGTTCTGCTGCATCCGCCATTGTTCGATCGAACCGGCGAGAACCTGCAGCCGCTCGGCCGCCGACATGAAGTCCTGGCGCTGGACTTCGTCGGAAAGTTTGCCGCCCGCCTTCCGCACTTTTTGCGACAGTGCCAACAGCGACGGACTGAGTGCATTTGACACTGGTTCGGCATCGTCCACCCGCCCGTTTTCCCGCGCGTGACTGATCAGATACGTGTACACGTCCTGAAAAAATGTTTCTGCGTCGTAGCGGCACTGCTGTACCGCTTTTTCGGCCTCGGCGGCATCGTGATGGACCAGCAGTCCTTTATTCGTGCGGTCGTTGTAAAGCCTGTTCAGGGTGTAATCAATTGCGCCGGACGTGATTTTCATTCCCAGATGATCGCCCGCCACGCTTTCCATCGTGTGCGCTTCGTCAAATATGACCGTGTCATAATCGGGCAAAAGACTAACACCCACGCGGCGCAGCGCCAGATCACTGAAAAACAGTGCGTGGTTGACGATCAGGATCTGGGCATTGCGGACGCGGCGACGCGCTCGATAGTAAAAGCACTTTTCGTAAGTCGGACAGTTGCGGCCCATGCAATTGCCACTATCGCTGGCGATCTCGTCCCAGACATTCCTGCCGGGACGATTTTTCAGGTCCGCGCGCGAACCGTCGGTCGTCTGTTTCGCCCACGCGTCGAGTTGCTGCAGTTGCCGTAACTCGGTTTCGTCATGAAACAGCGAACCGGCTCGTATCTGGGCCGCGTGCAGGCGACGCAGACTCAGATAGTTGCCACGGCCCTTGGCCAACACCGCCGTGAATTCGCGGGGGATAATGCTGTTAAGAAACGGGATATCTTTATCGAGCAACTGCTCTTGCAAGCTGATCGTGTGGGTCGAGATCAAAATCCGCCTGGTACGATCGTCGGACTCCGTGCCGGCCGCTGCGGAGCCCGGATCGGTTACCGCCAGAATCGCCGGGACCAGGTAGGCAAAACTTTTGCCAACGCCGGTACCAGCTTCAACGACCAGATGTTGTTTTTGCTCGATCACGCGGGCGACGGCAGCGGCCATTTCGAGTTGCTGAGGCCGCTGCTCGTATCCGTCCAACCGCGTGGCAATGCGCCCTTCGGAACCGAGAATCTCGGCTGTGGTTATCGGCATGAGTTTTTGCAACAATGGTGGGGACTGATGATTGCTGAAAGTGTAGCCGCCGTCGTTATCCCGTCTAGGCGGCTGTGGTCTGCCGTCAAACAGAAAGCATCCAACCATGCCGATTGAATTCTCGTGCAGTAAATGCCAGCGAACGCTTCGCGTGCCGGATGACTCCGCCGGCCGGGAGGCCCGATGCCCCCAATGCGGGACGATCTCGACGGTCCCTTCGCCCCCGCCGGCGGCGGCCGAATTCCCGCAGGCCGTCGCGCCGCCGCCAACGCAAACGGACCAAGAAAACCCATACTCGACGCCCTATAGCGACGCGCAGCCGTTCGCCACCGACCATGCAGCAGAACACGCGGACTACCGGAATCCAGCGACCTGGGCGACACTTGGTGAGCGGCTTGGTGGCGCGATCTTGGACGGTCTGATCGCTTCCGCCGCGGCACTACCGGGGCTCGGCGTCTGGTTGGCGGGGCTCGGCGGCGGCAATGATGCTGTCTTGATTCTGGGGTTTTTTATCGCGATCTGTGGGGTACTGGCTGTCGCGGGTTACCAGTGGTATTTGATCAGCACGACCGGCCAGTCGATCGGCAAGAAAGTCGTCGGTACGCGGATTGTCGACTTCGACAATGGCAGTAATCCCGGGTTTGTCAAAGCTGTCATTCTCCGTCTTTGGGTACCCGGGGCGATCGGCGGCGTTCCTGGGATTGGCGGGTGCTTTGGTCTCATTAACATTCTTTGGATTTTCGGTTCCGAGCGCCGATGTTTGCACGACTTGATTGCAAACACACGGGTTATTCGCGACTAAATCGCGCGGAAAAGAAATAACGGGCCCGCCAGTGCTAGCGGGGCTTTTGCGCGATGACGCCTTCATCCGGACTGCTGGCGGTCGCGTAGAGCTTTTTCGGAATTCGCCCCGCCTGATGGGCGAGTCGCCCGGATCGGCAGGCGGCCCGCATGGCCACGGCCATCTTCAACGGATCCGCGGCGTGCGCGATGCCGGTGTTGAGCAGCACGCCGTCGACGCCCAACTCCATCGCAATCGTTACATCGCTGGCCGTGCCGACGCCCGCATCGACGATCACCGGATAATCGGGATCGCCCTCTTTGAGATACTCGAGACAAATACGAATGTTATTCGGATTCAACACCCCCTGGCCGGAGCCGATCGGACTGCCCGCCGGCATCACGCTGGCCGCGCCGGCGTCTTTCAGCTGACGCGCAATCACGGGATCGTCTGTCGTGTAACACAACACTTGAAAGCCATCGTCAATCAGCCGCCTGGTCGCTTCGAGCGTCGCTACCGGATCGGGCAACAATGTTTTATTGTCGGCCAAAACTTCCAATTTCACCCAATTTGCACCCGGGTTTTCCAGGCCCTCGAGAATTTCGCGGCCCAGCCGCGCCGTCCGTACGGCGTCGTCGGCTGTAAAGCAGCCCGCCGTATTCGGCAGCAGGATGAGCCGATTTGTATCGATATAATTGAGCAGATTATTGCCCGCCGAGTCAATCAAACGATCGCGGCGCACCGCTACGGTGATGCAATCGGTACCGGATAGCTCCAAAGCACCGCGCATCAGCTCGTGATTGGCATATTTTCCCGTTCCGACAATCAGACGACTGCCTAAAGAGTGCCCACCTATTTGAAGCGGATCGTCGTCACACTCTACAGTCGTCTCGAATTTTTCTTGTTGTACCGCCATTGAAATCATTCGGTTTTGGATACTTCGTCGCTGCCGGTCTAACCGCCCCCAACGAGAGTAACGAGCT
This sequence comes from Pirellulales bacterium, assembly GCA_046582885.1. GTDB lineage: Bacteria > Planctomycetota > Planctomycetia > Pirellulales > UBA7805 > JAYZEI01. Next base: position 3,568 of record JAYGDO010000268.1, read on the forward strand.
CGACGCGATCTCCTGAAGCAAGCATTCGCGCCGTATGTTGATGACGGGGAACCAGTTCCAAATTGACTTCGACCGCCACTTGTCGGGACTGGACCTGCAGCATTTCAAGCAGGTCCGTAACCGAAGCATCTTCATCAAGTTCGCGTGCTTCTCCGTTAAGCGTGATTTTCACCGTCAAGCCTATCGCGCCCCGGCTTGATTCTTGCGTAATTCGATCGAGCCGGCTTTCACAAACTTGCCCTGGAACGCTTTTTGCGTTTTCGCTGAACGCAGGTTGGCCGGAATTCTAAAGGCATAACTATTGAGTCTCCCGGAAGTAAGCTCGATCACATAAACCACCGACGAAGCATATTTTGACTGTCCGCCGCCGGCTCCCTGGACGATGTTCGCCCTGCCGGTGCCAATCATGTATTTGCCATTTTTTACCTGGCCAAAGTCACCGGAGATATCCGAGCTGCACTCAAACATGAATGACGGCTGTCGCGGGTTTTGTATGGCGGCTTTCAGTGTTCCCGTTAGAGCGTCCAGAAAAAACACGCCGTCCAAATCGTTGTCTACAGGTCCCGAGGCAAAGGCGTAGCCATCCTGCCCATAGGCAGCAGCGGCATTCACGGGGATTTCAAAGGGCAATTCGAGTTGCTGGGAGGACGAGCCGACGAGAACTCCAATGACCACGCCGGCGGCCAAAGCAACGGACGTCAGTGAGATTCCGCACAATACGAGAGTCTTACGTCCAACGAGGCTTGAATCCGCCATGCCACACCTCCGAATCAGGATTGATTTTGAAATGCCTCTTCGTTCGCATCAAGATGCAGGCCGCTGATCGCCGCCTGCAGGCCCGTCCATGCTACAGTCTTTGACCAAGTTTTGCTACCGTGCGTCGATGCGTGGTTAACCGCGATTGTACGGCAAACTCAGATTCGTGCCGCCGCGTGTTTGTTCGGTCGCGCGTTCGCCACCGGAGAAGAACACAGATGGTCTGGCTCATCTGGATTTTTATGGATCGGGCGGCTGAGACTTTTCGCGCAGTTCCAATTTATCAAACGGCGTAATGTCACCAACGATCGGCTGTCTGGCCGGCACATTGCGGAGATTCTGCGGCAATTTAATGCCGTATGCCGCGACGACTCCACTATTCAATTCCGTCACGTAAATCACCGAAGCCGCCCATCGCCATGTAACACCCGGCTCTGGCGACAGATTTGCCACACCGGTCGCCATCAAAAAGTGTTGTCCGGATTGTGCCTCGCCCTTCGCGGAGAAGTCCTCATTGATCTTGCGGCTGAAGACCGCGACGAACTGCTTCGTACGCGGGTTCAGGGCAACGGCTTTCAATTCACCGGTCAACGAATCAAAGAAAAAAAAGCCTTCCAGATCACGGTCGATCGGCCCCGTCGCGGTCGTGTACCCGCTCGCCTCACTAGCACCGGCCGCAGCGGCCGACGGTGTAGAAGATGCTCCAAAACTAAGAATGAGAACTACGCCGACGATGTGTGACCGGCGCTGCGAAGTCGTGTGCAACATGGCTCGTCTCCTCCTTATTACAGCAGATTTGTTAAAGCGGGTTTATTGTATGCAACAGCTAGGCTTGCGGCCAAAACTTTGTTTCGCGCAGCGCCGGTTCGAAGTCTCCGGCCTTCCGGTAACGATGTACCGTGATTGTTGAGCTGACGCCGACGAAGAGGACACAACCCGCAGGCGGACGTCAGTTGACGTCGCTGAGTTTCACCGGCGACCGCTCGCTGTCGGCCGTCATGACGGCCGACAACACGCGCTGGACCTTATAGGCGTCAGCAAAGTCGGGCATCGGCACGACCGGATCCTGGCCACCGATCATGCCGAAAATATCGGCCGCTTGATTGATGAAGCTGTGCTCGTAGCCAAGAATATGTGCGACAGGCCACCAAGCGCCGGCGTAAGGATGACCGGCGTTGCCGTTGGTGACATTGATTGTGGACCAGCCCTGCAATTCTTCCGGCAGCGTCGCATCGTACCAATCCAGTTCGTTCATCCGCTCGAAATTGAAACGGATCGCACCTTTTTCGCCGTGAATTTCGATACGGTTTGTGTTCTTGTATCCGGTCGAAAGCCGGGTTGCTTCGAAGGTCGCCAGCGCACCGCTTTGCATGCGGGCGATAAACAGCACGATGTCGTCCACCGTACTCGCGCCGGTCTTTTGCCCCGTTTCCGCTCCGCGGCCTGAGATTTCACCTCCGCCGCCTTCCAGGATCACACGTTCTTTGATGACCGTCTCCATCTTTGCGCCGACGATTTCGTTGACTTCGTCGCCCGTTATAAATCGCGCCGTGTCGATTGTGTGGGCGCACAGGTCACCCAGTGAGCCGCTACCCGCAACCTCACCTTGAAACCGCCACATTAGGGGCGTGTCCGGACCGGCCCAATCCTGCAGGTAGCAACCGCGAATCTGGTAGATGCGGCCAAGTTTTCCCTGCTGACAAATCTGATGAGCCAACGCGACGGCAGGGCAACGGCGGTAGTTGTACCAAACGAATGTTTGACCGTTGGCCCTTTCGGCGGCCTCGGCCATTTGACGCGCGCCGTCGAGCGTATTAGCCAAGGGCTTTTCGCAGGCGACGTGCTTGCCGGCCTCAAGCGCGGCGATCGAGTGCTCGGCGTGGACATTGTTGGGCGTAACGACGTCAACCAAGTCAATTTCGTCGCTGTTGACGGCCGCTTTCCAGTCGGTCGTCGCATTGTGCCAGCCCCAGCGGCCGGCGAATTCTTGCAATTCTCCCTGGTTACGCGCCGCGATCGTGTGCATGACGGGCAGCGTCGGCAAATCAAAAAACTTGGCCACTTTCAAATACGCATTCGAATGCGCGCGGCCCATGAATTTGGTCCCCATCAGCGCGATATTGCAAGTTTCATTTGGCATGCTAATCTCCCTCATGTTGATCCCGTTTAGCGGCTCGCTAAACGAATTAGTATGTCACACTGACCCAACTCTGCGATTTACTGCTGGCCAGCACCGCGTCGCAAATGACCATCTCGTTGTGTCCATCCTCGAAAGTGCTCCACGTCGGTTCATCCGGCATTTCACCGCTGGCCACGGCGGCATAAACATTTCGAAACAGGTTTTTCGGTCCGTCCGGATATCCTTCGGGATGCCCGCCTGGGTAATGCGCGTACTCGCGGGCGGCAGGATGCAACAGCGACGGATCCTTGGCCAATATCTCGTTTGCCTTGTCGCGATAGCCAATCCACATTTCGTTCGGCCGTTCCTGATCCCAGGCCAGCGCGCACTTTGATCCGTCGATTTCAAAGTAAGCGCGATTCTTGCGGCCGGCCGCTACCTGGCTGACCGTAAACACGCCGTGTGCACCGTTGGAGAGTTCGAACAATACCGACGCATAATCTTCCGTGTTGATCTCTTGCGGTTCGTAATCTTCCGGCTGCAGCACCTTACCCGTATAAGTTTCGACTTCCTTCTTCGGCTTCATCCGAGTCTTGTGGACGGTGCGGAAGTCGGCAAATACCTTTGTAATCGTCAGCCCTGTGATGAACTGCACCAAGTCGCACCAGTGGCTACCGACGTCCGCAACCGCACGACTGTCGCCCGAAAGCTCGGGAACCAGACGCCAGTTCCAGTCCGTCGCCAGGTACAGCCAGTCCTGCAAATACGACCCGTGGATTGCAAATACATCGCCAACTTCTCCCGCCTTGACCATTTCACGTGCATGCTGCACCAACGGGTAGTAGCGGTAGTTAAACGAAATGCCGTGAATCAGCCCGGCCTCGCGCACCATGCGTACCAGCTCGCCGCTTTCCTCGGAGTTCATCGCCAGCGGTTTTTCCGAAATGATATGCTTGCCGGCCGCGATGATATTTTTGTTGACCTGGAAGTGTAGATGGTTCGGCGTGCAATTGTGCACGACCTGGACATCCCCGTCGGCGAGCAGTTCCTGATAACTGCCGTAAGCTTTCGGAATGTAAAGCAACTCGGCTTTTTCTTCCGCGAGTTGCTGATTCGCCTCTGCAATCGCGACAAATTCGATATTTCCCAGCCGCCGAGCCGCCTCGATGTGGGCAGGACCGATGAATCCGGTACCAATAATCCCGGCTTTGATTCTCTGTGGCATTGCGTGCCCCCTTTGTCGTGAGAAATTGCTCTGCAGGGCAGAAGATTCTAGCTTTCCTCGCAGTGGGTAAGCAACCGGCCACACAGCTGTTCGCCCAAACCCTCCGCGGGCGACGAGATGGTACCCTCTTCGCTCGCGCACCGGGTTACTGCCCGATCATCAAACGACTCTTCAGGTTAACGCAGACCGCCCATGTGGCAAGCGCGCTTGAAGACAGCCCTGCTCGGCAGAAAGCGACGGCGCCGCTTGAGCGATTGGGGCATTCCAGCGGGTCGTTGCCAATCGGTGTCTCGTCATCGATCTGGCATTCAACGAGTGCCCGCTTGGGAATCGCATAACATTAAGATTTTATATTTGCTTCGCGCAGACGCCCCTCGTCGAGTTCGAATCGCCGTTCCATTCTCCCCGCCAGTTCGTCACTATGCGTCACAGCGATTAACATCGATTTTTCGCACTGCTGCAATTCGAGTAGCATCTCGGCAACGCCCGCCGCCGTAGTATGATCCAAATTTCCGGTAGGCTCGTCAGCCAGCAACAAAACGGGCGATTGAATCAGCGCTCGCGCGATCGCGACCCGCTGTCGTTCGCCACCGGAAAGCTCGGCAGGGCGGTGATCGAGTCGTTCCGACAGCCCCACCTGCGCGAGCAGGTCACGAGCCCGCTCGACGGTCGACGCGGCCGGCATGCCGTTGGCAATGGTGGGCAGCAGGACGTTCTCCAGTGCGTTGCACTGGCCGAGCAGGTGATGATCCTGAAACACAAAGCCGATCTTATGATTTCGAAAATCGGCCAGTTGCCGTTCGTCCAACTGAAACGGATCTTTACCGTCCAGTTGCACGTTCCCTTCTGTCGGACGGTCAAGCGTACCGAGAATATGCAGCAGCGTGCTCTTTCCGGAACCGCTCGGTCCGACGATCGCCAGACTCTGCCCCGCCGACAAGTTCAACGACACGTCCCGTAATACGCGCAACGGTTCGCCGCGCGTTGGAAAATTCTTTGAGACGTTACTGACATCCAAATCCGCCATGATCCCTTGGGTATACCAACATCTCAACGATGTTAATACCACCTGCGACTCTGCTTTTTTCGACTCCCGTCGCCACCCCGACAAGCCGTCCCTACAAGAATCCGAAAAAGGCAATTACAAACAGAAATGAAATGACTTTCCGGCCTCCGCGATTTCGCAATCTCGGCGGAGACTTATCTCCAATTGCGAAAGGCAATGCTGTCTGTAGATACGAAATCGCTGTCCCCGTCCGTCGGTCTTGGTTTACTCAAACACCGAATTATCCAGCACCACCCGGAAGATCGTGCCCTGATATCCGACCAGGAACAATTCACCATCTGCATCGACGCCAAAAGACGACGGTTTTTCGGGCGACATCCCAATCTGGCGAATCTTAAGCAGCTTGCGATCGGCTTGCCTGGCCGCCCAAATCTTTTTCGACTCAAAGTCGCTAAAGATGTAAGCGCCGTAGTATGATTTGCTTCGCTTGCCCCGATAAACATAACCGCCCGTGACCGAAACGCCGTGCTTGCGGCGGTATGAAATTACGGGCGGGGTGTACTTTTCGCCTTTCCGCCGGTAGCGATCGGAAAATCCTTGGAATGCCTCATAGACATTCCAACCGTGATTCTCGCCGACACGCACGATGGAGACTTCTTCGAACAGGTTTTGGCCGATCTCGCCGACCCACATGTCGCCGGTTACCGAATCCCAACTAAACCGCCAAGGCATGCGAAAACCCGACGCCCAAATTTCTGACCGCACTTTAGTGCCGGCACCACGATAGGGGTTCGATTTGGGAATCCCGTACGGCAGCTCACCGGTCCGCCGATCGACATCAATCCGCAGAATTTTACCAACCAATAGACTTAAGTCCTGGCCGTGGCCTTGGGGGTCTTCCTGCGGACCTGCGTCTCCGGCGCCGATGTAGAGGTAGCCATCGGGGCCAAAAGCCAACATGCCGCCCCAATGCAGGTCGGTGTCCTGCGGAATCTGCAGCAAACGACGCGAGCTGATGCCGGCATCGAGTGTAAGATTTTTTGTTGCCTGCCGCTCAATAATCACCGGCGAGAAATGGCTACCCTGATTGCGGACGTGGTGGTTGATGTAGTATTTGCGGTTCTGGCGAAACTGCGGATGGAACGCCAAACACATCACGCCTTCGAACTGACCGGTCGATGCCTCGGCGCTCAAGTCCACGAACAGTTCTTTGCGGTCCCGACGCTGACCATCGCCCGCTTCGAACCTCCACACTTTTCGCGCCTTTTGTTCGACGACAAGAAACGCGCGCTTGGTTCCGGGAACGGCAGTGATCCAGACGGGATGGTCGAAACGCATCTCTTCAGAGTGCAGCGGTTCGAGGTGGATCGTCTTCTTGACCGTCGGAATTTCCTCGGCAAGTCCCGGATGTCGAATGCCACTGGTACCCTGTTTCAGCGTTGTGAGGTATGCGATCAGGTCGGCAAATTGTTCTGCCTTCAGCAATTTGGAAATCCCACCCGGCATCAGCGAGGTTTTGATTTGCTGCTCATCTTCGATCTCATTGCTCGCAATGCGCACGAGCCGAGCTTCCGCGTCCAGCAACTCCAATGCTGATTCCGTTCGTTTTTGCAGCACGCCGTTTATAACTTTCCCTTCGGTGGTTGTGATGTTGATCGTGCCGAAATCAGGATGAATCGCCGCACTAGGCTCGAGTACGGCGCGAATCATTTGGTCGCGCGTAAATTTGTCACCGATCACCGCGAGATCGGGACCTGCCTTGCGCTGCTTGCCCGAGATCGCATGACATTTGGTGCAACCGGACTGCTGTGATTCAAATACCGTTTTGCCACGAGTCGAGTCGCCGGACTTTGCTGCCGCGGCGCGATACCTTGCCAGCACAGCCTTGTCGTCGTCTTGGGCAGCGACTTTGCTGCAACAACAGATGATCATTATCGGGACCATCTGGCCGGCCCAGATGTTCATGCGAAACATTGTTATGTGCCTCACCAGAAAGAAGTATTCGAAACAGGCCACATCCATGGCAACTACGCCAAAGCCAGCGTGCCCAGCCCGTAAAACGTGTATTCTACATCGCGGCCCTCGTCCCACACAGCGGCTTGAGAGCCGCCGTCGTCGTGCTGCAGTGACTCGGCGTATTTGCGGATCCCGGGGACATCCACCATGTCGGCGGCATCGAGGTCTTGCAGCGTCAACAAGCCCGTGAATGTGCTGAGCAAGTCGGCGATCGGAATGCGTGTGTTTGCACGGAATCCGCCTTCGTCGGTTTGCATCTCGGCCAAAAAGTCGGCTGCCGTCTCCCGAACTTCGGCGTTTAGAGCACCAAGAATCTTGAGCGCGCCGACTGCAGCGGCCGTCGGGTTAGTCCCACTGCGGCTCATCGGCGCAATTTCAACAAAGCCGCCGTCGTCACGTTGTTGCGAGAAGATGAATTCAACCAAGCGGTCCGGCTGCGGCATCTCAATTCCGATCAATTCGTGGCAAAGCAACACTAAAAACGAATGATACGTGCTGCTTTTGACGCCTTCTGGACCTTTCGCGTAGCCACCGTCGTCCCGTCGAAACTCCTCCAGCGCGGCGGCCACCGAACTGCGCCAATTGTCCGCGCACCCGCTGAATACTTCGATGCCGGCTGATAACTCTAGCAGCATTCCGGCATAGATTAACGAAAGAAAATCGACGATCGGCGCCTGGCTCGTAAGGCGACTTTTCAGGAACGCGCCGATTCTCTCGGCAACTTCGCCGTCCAGTCCGCCCGTCAAAGCCAAACCGCGGGCGGCAAACCCCGTGTAGTACAGATCACTTCCACCTTCTCGACCTGCAAAACCGCCGTCTGCTTGTTGGCGGGATTTGAAAAACGCCGCATGGCGCTCGCGCCACTGTTCCGGGATTCTTTCCAGGCCCGCGGCGAGTCGCAGCGTCAGATCTTCAAGGTAGCTCAAAGCTCCAGCCCCAACAACAAAACCCAATGACCGATCGCCCAACAACCGATTGCCCGCCATCCCATCGGTCAGTGCCGTCCGATCATTAGGATTTAAACTGTTCTAGCTTCGACCTAATGTCCGGCGGTATGGGCATCGCTGTGGGTTTCGCACCATCAGCCAGGCGGCAACACACCGCTGTGACCTTTCCGCGCGCGATCGGCATATCGTCTTTGGTGAAATCGAATAAATACTTCACGCTAGACGTGCCGACCCTCTCGACGGCGAGATCAACCGAAACCACGTCGCCGAACCGCAACGGCGCGGAGTATTCGCAATTGACCGAGACACGAGGAAAGCTGAACCGGCCCTGTTCATCCTGCATAACAACGCTCAGATCCAAATCGCGCAGCAGCGCGTGCTCAGCTTCTTCCATGTAGTTGAAGAACACGGAAAAATGCACGATGCCCGCCGCGTCGGTGTCGCGGAATTCAACGCGGCGTTGAAAACGATAGGGATCCGTCATCGCGTATGCTTATTGCTCGCCTGCTGTTTCCGTATTGATCAAATCCGAATCAAAAGTCTGGGATCCGCCGTCAGCGGGCAAGACGATCCGGTAGCGGATCATCACCCGTTCGGCGTCTGCAGGCACGTCCAAATGAACGCCGGCGTAGTGCGCCGGTTCTTCTTCGGACTCCTCCTCGTATTCTGTCTTTGCTTCGGTCGCGAGCACCTTCTTGCCATCCTCGGCGAGCAGGCTGACGAACACTTCGGCATCGGCAACCGGTTTCCCGTCCAGCACGATGCTGACGGCGGGTTCCAACTCTTCGCCGGCGTGGATAACAAACCCGTGCTGTCCCAACTCGATCTTACAACTGCCCAGCTCAATGTCTGTCTGGCGATAGACCAAGGCATCGTCCTCGCCGTGCGCATGGCCGTGCCCGCCATGATCGTGCGCTTCGTATTCGCCCGTCTTCAGCTTGCCGTCGATCGACACCTGCAGCTTGGCGGAATTCAGTTCCGCATCCTTGACGGCCAAGTACAGTTCTTCGTCTTCGAGTTCAAACCTCGACGTCTTGCCCTCCGGATCGTCTTTCAGCGGCGCGGGCTCAATTTTGAAATCGTGATCGGCTTCGTGTATCACCAGGTGAAGCTCGGCGGGCTTGCGGTCCACCATGACAGCACCCTTTGCCTCATCGTCGAGCATGTAAATTGTAACTTTGCCCGGAGACTTGTCGGCGACCGCCTCCGCGTGATACTGACCGTTGTCGAAAGCGAACAGTTCGCCATCGTGCGGGCCATGATGCGGATGGTCGTGAACGTGCTTGGATGTTTGCTCGGGATGCACGCCGGTACGGGTGCCGGAGGGACAACCCACCAACCACGGCAGGCAGGCTATCAAAAACGCACCGGTTGTTTTTCGTAAATCCATTTTCTCGATCCTCACAAGGTTTCAGATTCGATGTGCCGAAACTAGATTCCAAACTTCTTAACGGCTAGTCCGATTCTACCCCTCGGACCGTTGGTCGAACAGCAGTTCAAAGCAATCGATCGGCGCGACATCACCATTTGCAGATTGCCACCACCACCGGGGACGTTCGTCAGAGATTAAGCTGCCCTCCTTGCCGATACTGCGGATTGCGATTTTATCCCAAACGGTGTTACTACTGGAATGCATCTTCCTCCTAAAAGGAATCAATCGTCGTGCGGAACCACTCCATTTCCTCAGCGATTCCCTCAGCCAGCTCATCTTTTTGGAGCGACTGTGGCAAGACGCTCCAGGCGTAGGTTTCAACTTCGAAATGTGTCAAATCCGGCATTGCAGCCGCCGCCTGAAGGCAATCGGCTACTTGCGATTGTGACGTTTCGAGAAAACCAAACCTATCGAGATAGACCGGCACGTGGAAATGAATCCGCCACTCGTCGGTCAGCACCGCTGGGTCTTCGACGGCGGCCAGCGCCGTCGGCAGGTCTTCCCAAAACCGTGGCTGCCCGCCGCTTGAAAGTGTGCATGTCTGGTGCAGGTAGCGATCTTCGGCAAAACCTGAAAGTTGCTCGACGGCGGCAGACCGGTCACTCGGCGCGATTCTCTCGAATGGCACAACCACCGCCGAACTGACTTGGACTTTGCCGACGGCTATTCCCGCCGACTCGTACGCCCGCAGCACATCGGCCTGTTCCTCGAACATTACGACAGCGTGGCAAACATCGTGGCAGACGCGAAGATAGCGGCGAATACGATCTTCGTCACCGCCCGGCAAAAGGTGGTCCTCAAATAGCCGCACCACGTCGTCGCTGACCTGCAACACACAGCCGGGTTCCGGTTCCAGGCAAAGGTGGATCAACCGGCCGGTCTCCTGTTCAAGTTGCCATAAGCGATCCGCGACCTCACGAAGTTTGGCGACCGCCAAATCCAGTTGACTGCCCGAGGCTACGGGCTTGCCCCACGCAATCGGCAGTGTCGAGATACTGCCCTCCATCTCACCGGGCAGCAGCGCGTGCTGGATTTGAATCAGGTTTAAAGTGTAGTCGAAACGTTCTTGATCCCACCAAGTCGGCAAATAAACATCGTGTTTTACGACATCACGGTGGAAATCGCCGTAGGGGAATCCATTGAACGTGAACGGCGTGAGTCCAATTTCGGCTAACCAATCGCGCACTTGAGGTAACTCGCCGCCGTCCAGCAACTGGGCCGCAGCCGGTGCCGCTAGCCACAACCCCACACCCATCGGGACGTCGGGACTGAATCGCCGCTTTACGGCCCGCGCGTGACGTTGGAGATTCGCTTTGGTTTGCGCCAAGTCCGTACCGGCATGGACGTTGGTGCAATACCCTAGTCGTAGTACGCTCATGCCGTTAACATAACGCGCCGACGCGGTTAAAAAAAAGAAGCCCGGCTTTTTCTTGGCCGGGCAGCGAGGTCGTTGCCATCGAGGTTGTTGTCATCGCAGCAGAGCAACTAATCGCCGACGTACGACATCAAAGCCATAAACCGCGCCCGCTTGACGGCTTGTGAGACGGCGTGTTGGCTGACTGCGCCGCAACCGCTTTTGCGACGGCCGACGATACGACCGTGGCGGTTTGTCAAATTGCCGAGCAGTTCCACATCCTTGTAGTCGATGTACAGAGGCCGAGGCCGCTCGCCATCGGTGAGGATCGGATCCTTCTTTTTCGCTCTTTGCTTGTTCTTTGTCCGGCGGTTGCGCCGCGTCGCTTGTCCCGATCTTTGTCCCGATCTTTGTCCGGAGCTTTGTCCGGAGCCTTGTCCTGGTCTGGGCATCGTTTTCCTGAATCGCCTGCTGGTGTAACTGGATTCGAACCGCGTGTCTGATTATGAGCAATGCAGCCGTCTGCCACAAGACGCCTTCGGCGTCCACAGCAAGTTTTAGGTCACCTACACAGGCCGGCCCGCTTACGGAAAGAACTTGTCGATCGTCTCCCTGGACGGTGGCGGCGTCAACAGTGAAACAGCGATCATCGCCCCAGCGCCGGCCGCGAAGCAAATCGCCACCGGCATGACGCCACCTGCCAGCGTGTACTCGCCTCCGTAGCCGGAAGCCTGGAAGAAGTAAAACCAAGTGGCCATGGTGGCGATAATCGAAGCGTAAGCGCCGGCCTTGGTGGCCCTTCGCCAGTAAAGTGCGGCAATCACAACGGGCGTCAGAGCAGCAAATCCCGTGAAACACCATACGGCCAAATCAAACACGTTGGCGCTCATTGCGAGCATCGCCAGTACATACGTCAGCACAACAATGCCAATCGTGAACAGCCTTGCCATCCAGACAATTTGCCGGTCGCTGTATTTATCCTCGCCGGCGATGTGCAAAACGATATCGTTCGTGAAGATCGTACCCATGCAGTGAAACTGTGAATCGAGTGACGACATGATGGCGGCCAAGATTCCGGCCGTTAACAGCCCGATGAGAATCGGATTACCGACCAATATCTTCAACATCACACTGAGAACCGCGGCCGGTGGGATGCCGCTGGGCAAAAGCCCCGATGCCCACGAGCCGATCAACACACACGGCACCCACACGATCATGATGCACAGCGGATGTGCGATCAGGGTCAGTCGGAATGTCTTTGCACTTTTTGCCGTTAACCAATGTTGAAACAGATGCGGGAACATGCCGACGCTGAGCGGAATGAACATGTAGGTGAGAAACATCAGTGGCGGAATCCCATATTCTCGCTCCCACGTAAGGGGCTTCCCATCTTTTCCCATCACAGGCTTTTTGGCTTTTCGATCAATTTTTTTGTAGGTTGCCGTTGCGACCGTGCGCTGCAAATGTGGTTGCTCAGGAACCTCTTTTAAATCGGCGCCGCCCACTTTTTCGTGCTCACCGCCGGGGCGAATCTTGCCGATGATCTTCGGTGGATCATTCTCCACGAGTTGCCCGGCTTTAGGATCGTAGGTGTATGTCTGCACGATTTGATTGCCGTCGTCCACGCGCATCGCAACCTTTGCCGCATTTTCCAGACCGCCGAGACTGTTTGAGATAAATAGAAATGCCACCAGGCCCATAACCATAAATACGATCGTCTGAAACGTATTCGCCCAAGCCGTCGCCCGCGAGCCGCCGGCGAACACGTACATCAGGACAATCACACAGATAACGAGTCCACTAAGCCACTCTGGAATGCCGCCATTGGTGCTTTCAAAAAGGACCGGAAACGCGCCGACGGTAACCGGCAAAATCGTCTTGCCGGCGCCGATAACACCGATCAATAAGTAGGGGATGATCAACCCGACGAGAATTGGAAACAAAACATAGCCAAGCGTATTGGACTCAAACCGAGCACGAAAATACTGAATCTGTGTGACGTAGCCGTACTTCTTTCCGAACACCCACAATCGAATTCCGATCAGGAAAAAACAGGCCGCATGAATCAGCGCCGAAGATGAGGCCATCAGTCCGTAAACGCCAATGCCGCGCTCGAATGACTTGCCGGTCGAACCAACCAGCGCGAAAGCTGTCATCGTCGTGCCAAATACGCTCATCAACAATAGAACCGGTCCGATCGAATGACTGGCGACAAAATAATCTTTACTGGTCCCGCGGAAAAAGCGATTGCTGAACAGTCCCAATGCCAACAGCAGGAACAAATAGCAAATGATGACGATGAGTGGAGTCATTTTTGGAATTGCCTGCGGAGAGGTTGTGTGTAGGACGTAGGCGGGCGGTTCAAGTGTTTTCGTTACCGGTGTCCTCGGCCATTGCTTCCAGATGCACCGGCCACGCGATCTTGATTGCCAACGCCCACAGGCAGGCGGCGAGGATCGAAAACACCGCGTGGTAAGCCAGCGCGATTGGCAGGAAACCAAAGACGAGTGTGCTGCTGTCCCACCACCAAAAATCCTGATGCAGAACCGCCATGGCAATCGCCAAAACGATGACTAGGTTGCGACCGGACGCGGATTGTGCCCGTGGTTTATTGGACATCGATCGATATCTCCGGCAGCGAGCGTGGACGGCAAAGCGTGCAGTGTAGCGAATGCGTTGGACGAGAGGCAGGGAGCACGCGGCAGGGCGGCTACTCACCGCGTTCCTTGCCACTTGCCTCAGACAGCACTGGGTCCATGTCCTCGAAGATGTTACCTGCCTCCGGATAAAAGATGCGTCCGATCAGCAGGTCCACCAGATTGCCCACGTGTTGGGGGTGCGTCTTGGTGAACTGCCCGAAACTAAAGTCGCGGGTGTAAAACGCGGCTACCAGCTTACGGATCAGTTCGACACCTTGATCGAACTCGGCTGCCCACCGCCCAAGTTGTTTTGCGGACACATCGCCGCTGTGTAGTCCTTCCACAACACTGTCGGCGGCCAGCTCCCCCGACTTTAACGCCAGAAACACGCCGGACGAATAAATCGGATCGACAAAACCGAGCGCATCACCGGTAAGCACCCAGCCATCGCCCGCCGGTTGCTCGGCCCGGTACGAAAATTCTCTCGCGACGTGCGTGTCTTCGTCCGCACGTCGAGCGTTCGTCATCCGCTGCAGCAGGGCAGGGCACTTGGCGAGTTCTTCATCAAAAATCTCCGCCGCCGTACCGCGTCCGCGCAACAGATAATCGGTATCGCCAACCACGCCGAGGCTCGTCACGTCGTCGGCCAGTGGGATGTACCAGAACCACGAATGTTTGCCTTGTGTATTCAAGATGATTGTCGCGCCTTGGTCGACCCCCGGATCGCGCCGCACGCCGTGGAAATAGGTCCATATCGCGGACTTCCGCAACCGAGGATTCTCGCGACGAATTCCAAGCCGCGTTGCAATTAACGACTGCTGACCGGTCGCGTCGATGACGACTTGCGAGTCGATCTGTTGCGGCTGCCCGTCGGGCGACTGGATCTTAACGCCGGTTGCTTTCTGGGCGCCATTAGGGCCGTCTTCAAACAACACATCCAAAACGCGCACACCATCGCGGCAATCGGCACCTTTTTCGGCGGCGTTATCGAACAGCATCTTGTCGAATTCGCTCCGCAGTACCTGCCAAGTCTGCGAACACTCTCGCGGATCGTGTTGATGAAAATAAAACGGCCGCGACGATTTTCCGTGTTCGTTGACGAACTGCACACTAACTTTTTGGGGGCACCGACTGGCTTTCAATTTATTTAGCACACCAAGCCGTTCGAACGTCCAGTACGACTCCGGCATCAGCGACTCGCCGACGTGAAACCGCGGCATCGTTTCGCGCTCGAGCAGCAACGTCGAAAAGCCCGCCTCGGCAATAATTGCGGCCGCTGTCGAACCAGCTGGGCCGCCACCTACGACGATGCAATCAAACAACTCGGACATCATGGACTGCGGGTTTCGGAACGCGGGTTTCGGATTTTACGGATGCGGCTGTCCATCCTACTACGGCGCGACGATTTCTAAAACTTCGACTGCAGGCACGCCGTTTAAATCGATTCCGGCCGTTCTGCCGTAGGTTTCAGTCGGCCGTTCGTGCCCAAACAACTCGCGTAAGTCACTGCCCGTCGTCACCCGCCAGAGCCGATCAAGCCGAATCATCCGCAGCACGTTGTGGCGCACCAAAATCCGCCCCAGGGGCCTCTGCTGGCTCTCGATTTCCACACGGACATCGTCGTCAATGCAGGCCAAGTTGATCCGCATGATCCCAAACTGAACGACGACACCGTCAGACTGACGCCGCAACAAAATCTTTCTCGCGTAGTGCGTGTCGGTCAGACGCGATTCGAGGACGTCAACGGAAACCAAACTCTCGTGGTACGCCTCCATGGCGACCGTCATGTGCTCTTGATGGTACAGTAGCCGTTGGTGGTTGGTTGGCAAGTCTTCAAAGGTGGTTTCCTCGCACTCACCTAGCAACTTTCCGTTTTCGTAGAATAATGCGACTAACGATTCGAAATCGGGTGGCGGCATGACTAAGAACCGGGCATGACGATATCGACCATGGCGGCTCCGACGTCCGGCTGCTCCGTGCCTACACGGTCGAGAACGGTGTCGATCAAATAGTAAAACAGCCGTCGTAATTCTTCCGACTCGATTGCGTCTGCGATTTCCTCGGCGCGATCTTGGTATTTATCCACCAGCCGGTGCGCCTTTTCGAAGACACCCGCCGATGCGTACAGCATCCGCACACGGTCGATATCCCCTTCCGTCGGACATTCCCGATCAATGAGTCGTAACAACTCCGCACACTCGTCGCCGTCGAGTCCTTCCAGTGCCAACGCCAACAGCACCGTCGGGCGGCCGCCCAGCACATCGAGGCCGGCACCCAGTTTATTGTCGTCGTCGCCGTTCCAATCCTTCAGGTCGTTGAGAATTTGAAACGCCACGCCCAGTTGCCTCGCAAATTGCCCCACCGGCTTGGTGTATTCGCTCATTTCCCCGGCCAGCCGAATTCCCGTCAGCACGGCCGCCTCAAACGCCGGAGCGGTTTTTAATGCGTAAATTTTCAGCACGTCGATTGGCTTGAGTTGTTTGTCGCGCGAGTCGCGCCAAATCAGTTCCGCGCCTTGACCTTCCGAAAGCCGCATATGCGCGTCGGCCAACGTGTTAACGATGTCGGCAACTGCTTCATGCCCCAACGCCTCGGTCTCGCGACTGACCAGTCGGTAGCCGAGCCCGATTAAATAGTCGCCCACATTGATCGCCGTCGGCGTTCCGTACTTGCGGTGCAACGTTTCATGACCGTAACGATAGCCATCGTCATCTTCAATGTCGTCATGCACCAACGACGCTTTGTGGAATGTCTCAATCGATATGGCCGCGCGGAGCACTGCGTCGGCCAATTCGCCGCAACGAGCGGCCCCATCGGGCAACGTCGCTTTTGCGCCGTCGAGTGCGTCGTAAGTCGCCAACGTGATAAAAGGCCGCGAGTGTTTGCCGCCTTTGGAAAGAAAATCGTAGGCGATCGCTTCGGTGCAGGCGATCGGATCAAGCCCTCCCGCGCCTTGACCGTTGACTTCCGCCAAACGGGGTCCACCCCGCAAGCGTGGCGCGAGACGATCGAGTTGGTCAGCTTCGAACATCGAACTGGCCGTCCGCATCAGGTGAATATAGCTCCGCGTTTGTATCTGCGGCTTCTCGTGAGTAAGCGTAATCATCTGCTCGACCCACTCTTCGTCAACGGAAGTGTTGCGACAATCACTCGAAAGCAGTGGCACGGCCATGCAGGGGATGCCGGCGACCAGGATTTTGTCAATCGCTTTTTCCAACACGTTCAAACATGCGACGCCAACGATCGCGTCAACGTGACCGCTGACAATAATCTTCAAAACGATCGGTGACCCCTCGGCGACCAGCACCTTGTAACCCATCTCCTCGGCCCGGCCGCGGAAATCGGCGATGCTACACGCACCGCACTGCCGACAGTCCAGCCCGAACTCATCGTAGTCCGCCGGGCAGCCTTCGGCATGTTTCAAGCAGTGTGGCAAAAGCAATAGTCGCCGATCGTAGGGCGTTGCGGCAACTTGTTCTCGCCAAAACTCGCCGGAGATATTCACCATCATCCAACCAACAAGACTCTCGCTTAACCCCTCGTCGTCAAGCAACTTCCGCGAGACGCGCTCCATCTCGTTCTTACTTAGCGGGTGCGTTTTGTCGAGTTTTGCGACGACCTGGGCACAACGGGTACGCAAATGTTCACGCTGAACCCGCGTCTCGGGAACTTGTTTTAGATGGCTCGTTTTGCGACGGCGCGACCGCTTGCGCTCGGCACCGACCGCCGAAGTCTCTTCCAATGATACAGTGGCCAAGGTGTGTTCTCTCTTAATCGATGGAAGCGGAAACCAAGTTGTAGGGTTGGGCAAATTGGTGGGACTTCGCGGCCTGCGATCCCGCGAACTGGCGGACCGCATTTCCAAGGGCGGACGTTGCAAAAATCAGCGGATACAGCCCCTCATGATACCAAAGCTTGGCAAAGTAGAAACCAATTGGCGACGGTTCGTGATGCTGATTTCGTTCCACGGCGTCGGACAGCCATGCAAGTCCTTTGATCACCATGTGTTGTAGCGACGCATCAGAACACAGTCGAGGATCGGCCAACAGTGTATCCAGCGCCAAACTGGTTTCTTCGACGCTAGACGGCCAGTGCGGTTGCCCCCGCCGTATTTGGCGACCGCTGCCTCCCCAGCCGCCACCTAAATCCTGAGCGGCGAGCAGCCAGTCGAATCCGCGCCGCGCCGCGGCGCAGTTCAATCGGCCCAGGTCACGATACGCCAACAGCACCTTTGCCGTACCATAAATTGGGTTCTCCGCGCCGGTAGTATGTTCGTTGCCGAACCAAAGAGGCATCCAACTACCATCTTCGTGCTGTTGTTCACGAAGATAGTCGAAGCCCCGCTCAATCGCCGAAATCGCCCGGCCGTCGACTCGATTCTGCGTTTCGTCTCTTTTAAAATTGATGGTCCACGCACACAGTGCTCGTATCGCGTGCGCAGTTAGGTCCGTGCCACTGCGATCGAACGGTAATTTACCCCAACCCCGACAAAACGTTGGCCAACCACCGTCACGGTTTTGCAGATCGAGTAGCCAGCCGATCCCGGCTGTGGCCGCGGAGCAAATTGGTTCCTCAATGTGACCGTCTTTGCGTAGTGCTCGCTGTCGTCCGATCGCCGAAATAGCCAACAGTGCGCCCGCGGTGTCGTCTGCGTCGGGAACGCTGCCCGTCAGATCGCTCCAGCCCCAGCCGCCCGGCGCCGCGGCGGTGTAGGAATGCGGTTTGCGGGTTTGACATTGGAGTATCCAGTCGAGACAACCTAGCTGATCAACCTGCTCGTCGCCATCGGCCAGAGCGTTGACGCTAAGCGTCGTGACCCAGGTCGCCAGGTTTGTATCGATCGGCCAACTGCCGTCATCGCGTGCGGAACGGAGGATAAAGTCCAGCCCGCGCCGCGTCACCGGATGGTCCGCAAGCTGCGAGGAGGCAAGGCTCATCACCACGAAGCTGGTCAGCGGCGTCGCCTCCAAAAATCCTCCGCTCGCCGGCTGTATCGCCTCAAGCACCCGCAAGCTTTTAGCTTCGGCCCCGCGGCGAATAGCGCGGTAGAACGGATTCCATGGCGGCGCGTGGCGAAACCGCGCCAGCCCGACCGCCACCAGGGCCGGGATCGCGTAGCTGACGACATCGAGCCGGAAAAACCGATAAACCGATTGCG
>JAYGDO010000374.1:0-8465 GCA_046582885.1 Pirellulales bacterium
AGGAGAAAGAAGTTTTTCATGAAACATGCGTTCCACAAATTTGCACGTCTTTAACTGTTTGAGATTCAGGCCGCCGGACGGCTAATTCTAACGGCGGCAGCGCCAAATTGCGAAACTCAACCGCGCGGCGGTGTGCAGCACCCGGCCACCAACTCGCAACCTGCCCGGCTGCAACGGGCTATTTCTCGGGTTCTATCTTCGGCTCGTAATCGATCACGAGTTGCGGAACGTGTTCCGGTTTGACCCGCGAGCCGCTCGGAGCCCAATAAACCGGGCCTTTCAGTGCGGTCGGCTGTAGAACGAGTTGGACGCGACCGCTTCCGTTCTCGTCCCTTCCTACGTCGGTAGGCAGAGACGCCTCGACAACATTCGGGTTCCAGGCGGTCGGTTCCAGCGGGTAGCCGCCGGGCAGCAGGCCGGGCAGTTCGGGATACTTCAAGGAATCGACATTCACATCCGTCGGGCTGTCGATCAGCCGGAATTCACCCCAATAATTGCTGCCCCTCTGCTCGCTGGTCGAAGAGCCGTATAGCGCCTGCCAATTTGCCGACAGTTCCGGCGACCTGTGCAACCGCACCCGCAACCGGTGAATCTTGCCGACCTCCGGTGGCACTCCAAATCTCAGCCACGAGCAGGCCGCGCCGATGTCTCCGGGCTTTTCGGCTCCTCTGGTTGCCGGAAAACGGCCGATAGAGTGCTGCGGGGTGACGCGATGTATCCACGTTTCGTAGGTATCTCGGGACATGCACCACCGCCCGCTTCCCTGGATTAACTTGCGCTGGAGAGTGCCCAGACAGTCGACGGTCAGGAGGTGTTCGAGTTCGGCTTCACCCGCGGCGGAGAGAACCTTCACCACCAGTGTGTGAGAGCCCGTCCGCGCCGGCTGGCTGTTCTTGACGTAAACTTCGATCTCTTTCTGCTCGCCCGGTTGAAGCGCAATAGAGCCGCCACCGGATGCCGCCGCCACGATGCCTCCGGCCGCCTCGAACAAGAGTTTGCCCGAGAACGGAGCGCTTCGGTGGTTCGCAATTAGCACCGCGACGCACTTCTCGGGCTCCGCTTCATTCACCCAGACGCTCCCGGGCGCTTTGATCCCGATGGTGTTGATTTTGTCGCGGATTATTTCAATGGCGTTGATTATTGGCATCTGCCGGACGGTGGGGCTCTCTGTCTCCGCAATCAGGTCGATGATCAGGTTCGAATCAATATCGAGGACAAATTCTTTCCAGATTCCTCGCTCCGCCGCCCCGGCTTCTTGAACGATGTCGAAATCGGTAAGCACGGTCTTGCTGTTAAGTCGCACGTCAAAAACGCGCTGCCCGGGCCTGTCGCCCGCTGGTGCCGCGAAGCCGAGCCGCACTCGGTACCGCCCCCTGCCATCGGCGGGTGTGGTCACCGGCACCGTGCATTGTCTTAGTCCGCGAATGGCCGAGGCAAACACAAATTGAGCGTTCGTGTTCTTCTCAGCTTGATACTGCGAGTGCCGCCCCACGGCTTCGCCGCCCGGATATTTCACCACCACGGCCTGAAGCTCGAGCAAAAGCTGGTGCCGGTGGGGCCGCTCCGTGGTCAGCCACAGATTGCCGTCCCGGTCGCGGCGGTCGCCTGTGCCGCCGATATCAAGATAGAGGTGCTTCACCGGCAGCACGGGCCCGGGCTGGGCGAACAAAAATGGCGTCGCCGGGGGTGTCGGCACTTGCCCCATCGCCACGGTGAACGGCAGCGACCAAGAACAACTGCAGTAGACCGCCATCGGCGGTTTGAGCATCATGCCGCCGCCACTCACCGCATCGAAGAGACAACTCATGCGGCTGTGATAAAACGTGTACAGGCCTTCATCGTTCAGCAGATCGTGATATCCAACACCCGTCGAGCGGCCAAAGAGGAAGTGTCGCGAAGCGGAAAACTGTCCGCATTGCTTGCCGTATCGGCACCAGGCCCAATCGACCTTTTGGCCGGTGATCGGATGTGTCCGCTGACGGCGCTGACCGGTGTGAATATCGTATCCCCACGGCTCGGCGTAAATGACACCGTCGGCGATCACGGGTCGGGTTCGATAGTTGGCGTGTTTGCTCCACAAAAGTTTTCCGCTGTCGCCTGCATAGACGGTAAGGGTTCGCGGCTTATAGGCGCCACTGGGCCATTGACGCCAGCCTTTGTCGGCTCCGCTCTGTGTGGCGAACACGATGGTGTTGTCGCTCGCCATCACAAAGGGAATGATCGACGGGTTGTAATGGACACCGCGCCGACCGCTGTAAAGAAAGACATTCGTCGTATCGATACCGGTCTCGTAGAGAATTTTTCCGGTCCGACCATCGATCGCGGCCATGGCTTGCAGCGTACGCTTCTGCGGGTCGAAATCTTTCAGGCGTTCCGGATCGTGCTGAACGAGATAGTCTTGGATTTCGGCGATCGCCTTGCCGCGGTGCTTCTCGGTCACGGGAATATCGCAGTACAGCCGGCCGTCACTGATCGCCATCCAGCCGTTCCACTGCCGCGGCTGCCCCACTCCGCCGATGGTCCAAAGGCGGTCACCGGAAGCGGAATCCTCCGCGAACAGACAGCCGAAGTCCTTTCTCGTCTCTTGGTCGCCCTCCTTCGTGATTTTCTGCCATCGCACGTGGCCAAAGACGGTTTTTCCGTCACGACTGGCGGCCATTTGACCGATGATTCCCTGCTGCAGTACCGCGGGTAGACCGACGATGCCGATCCGCTCTCCAGTCTCGAGTGCGATGCGTTCCCACTGAACTTTGCCCGTAGGCCGTTTGTCCTTCAATATCTCTTTGCGGAGGTAGATCGTCTTGTCGGCAATAAAAAATCGTGAATTCTCGGGGCACGCATACCGCCAGCGCCGACGACCGCTGTACTGATCGCATGCGGCGATTCCGTCGTGGACAGGCAGCAGCATCAGGCCACGGTGAATGCGAGCCGGCATGCTATTATTTCCGTAACGCAGAATTGGCGGTCCGTACCAGAGGACGCCTAACGGGCCTTTGAGCGCACCGTCGTCACTCGATCCGGTGTGTCCGGCGTCCCCGAGCTGATGCGTCCAACTACCCGCTTCCGCAAGTTCCGGTCGAACCCGCTTCACCCAAGAAACGTCGCCGGCGCGGACAACTTTCCAATCATTCTGTCCCGTTGCTGCGATCCACGCTGTTAGCACGTCTGCGGCGGTTTTCCCGCCACCGATCAACGCAACGCCTCGAATCGGTTTCAACATGCGTGAAAGGTCTTCGACCGTTTCTTTCGCCGGCAGCCTTCCGGTCGCGGCCGCTTCCGAAACGATCAGGTCGGCGTAGTACGACGGAAAGGGCAGTCTCGTATTCGGGGGTCGATAATAGACCAAAATGCGGGAACCATTGAGATTCGCCTGCTGATAGGCGGCCCGTGCAGCAGTCGCGTTCGCTTCGTCATTAAAGACAGCGCAGATCGATAGTTTCGTCTGCATGGCCAGTTGGCAGGCGAGCGCACCGCTGTCGCAGTCGAGAACGATCGCATAGCCATCACGAATATTGGTCTGCTGCAGAATCGATGCGGCAATCGGCTGAAAAGTTTGTCTGCCGACAACCGGAGCGTCGACAACCGGCTCTATAATCGTGCCCTGCTTGGCGGTACCCGGCGACGCGAAACAGTAAATTACTCCCCGCCTTGTCGTGGCAAACAGGCGACCGTTGGCGACAACCAACTGGTTGGCCCGCTCCGGAATCTGTGTCGACCAGAGAATGCTTCCGTCGCCCGGCGAATGGGCGACGATCTTGGAGCCGACGCCTTTTGCGGGATCGATCTGGAACATCGAGTGGTAGACGACACCGCCCGCGTAAACGACCGTGCACGCATCCGGATCGTTCCGATAATGGACGCCTCCTACGCGGTACTTGCTACTGCCCTGCCGCAGTCCAAGCACCGAATCAACGTCGGTCCAATACGCCGCGTCTTTCTTCTCCCGCCGATCCCAGACAACGACGGGCGGCTTGTTTCTCTCTCTGCTAGCCACCTCAGCGACATCGCCAAGATAACGGGTTTCGCCAACACTTACTCCATAGACCGGCACCAAGCCGCCGTAGGGGATCGCGTCTGGATCGTCCACAGCGGCGGGATGACTTCCGCTTTCACGCCCGAACGAGATGAGCATTCCGTGCCCCTGGCTGTAACCGAAATGGTCGCGCGGCACCCAGATCGTCTTTTCTGAAACAATCAGGTGGCCGGCCGGCGCAATAGCCTCCCGCCGCATGGCGGCCCCCTGCGATGCGTTGCACCAAAGTTGTTTGCCGGTCTTGGCGTCCACGGCGAAGAGAAATGTTCCTTCGTGCGGCAAAATACCCGCCGTAAAGTAGGCCACGCCCCGATCGACCACCACATCGGAACGCACCGGCCAGACCGACGTTAATTTCTCATACGAAAGCAGCCAGCGGTTACGCGGCACCGCCTTGAATTTCCAAATTGGTTTGCCCGTCTCGGCTTCGAGGCAATAAACGTGCCCGTCGTCGCTGCCAACGTAGACTCCGCCGTCGTAATAAGTCGGTGTCCGGTTCATCGCCGCGGCGGCGGTGAACTCCCAACGCTTCTTACCGGTTGCCGCGTCCAGACAGACGGTTCGACCATCGATCGCACTGTTGCAAAATAGAAATTTTCCGGCCGAACTGATCGGCAACGTGTATTGCATGCACCACGGATAGGCCGCTTGGTGCGGGTGCTCGGTTGGAACCGGCGCGTCGCTGGCCTGTCGCGAGCGAAATACCCATACCCGTTCCAGCGGCGGCTCAAGCCTTTCGGCGGTGGCACCGGAGCGCAACGGATCGTGCCGCCAGGTGGGCCAATCTTCGGCTAACGCCGTCGTGACAAGGCAGAACAGGACAACTGATAGAAAGGTCTTCTGGCACATGGTCTCTTCTTCCCTACTGCTTCTCCGGCACGACCGGCTCGTAGTCGATCACGAGTTGCGGGACATGTTCCGGTTTGACAAGCGATCCCTGCGTGGCCCAGTACACCGGACCGTTCATCGCGGTGGCCTCGAGAATGATTTGAACGAGCCCCTCGCCGTTCTCGTTACGCACAACGGCCGTGGGCAAAGCGGCCTCGACGACGTTCGGATTTGTTGCACTCGGCAGCAACGCGTGGCGGGCGGGCAACAGCTTCGGCAATTCCGGGTAATTCAGCGGGTTGACCTCTACGTGGGTCGGACTCTCGAGCATCCGCAGGACGCCCCAGTAGTTGCTACGGGGCACGGCGGGCGTCTCGGAACCGTAAAGTGAATGCCAGCAGGCGGCCAGTTCCGGCGACACGTGCAGCCGCATACGCACGCGGTGAATTGCGCCAATTTCTCGCGGGACTCCAAACCTCATCCACGAACACGCCGCGCCGCTGTCCCCGGTTTTCAATGCCCCCAGAGATGCCGGGAAACGACCGACATAGTGCGGGGGAACGCTGCGATTGATCCACGTTTCATAAGTCTCGCGAGTCATGCACCACCGCCCCGTGCCGGTCAATGAACGGCGGTGGAGTTTCCCGAGGCAATCGACAGTCAGCGCGTGTTGGTGCTCGACCTTGCCGGCGGCCGAGAGAAGTTTCAAGGCCAGCCGATGAGAACCTGTCTTGGCCGGTTCGCCGTTCTTAAGATGCACTTGAATGTTTCTGTGCTCGCCGGGCCGCAGCGTAATGGGGATGACGTCGACTGGCGTCGCCACGATACCTCCCCCGGCCTCAACGGCCAGTTTGCCGGTGAATGGGGCATTCTGGTGGTTGGCCACATGCACATCGACGGTCGTCTCGGGCGTTTCCTCGTTCACCCAAACGCTGCTTGCCGCCTTGAAGCCGAGCGACGTGATCTCCTTTCGGATTACTTCCATAGCGTTGATCAACGGCACTTGGACCTCGGCGGAGTCCCCGGCTCTTGTCACCAGGTCGAGTTCGAGATTGCCATCGACCGCGACGGTAAACTCCTTCCACACCGCGCGATGGGCCTTGCCGGCCTCTTTGACGATATCGAAGTCTTTGAGGACGGTTTTCCCGTTGAGCCGCACGTCAAACACCCGCAGACCAGGTCGATCGGCGGCCAAGGCCGAAAAACCGAGCCGCACGGTGTAGGTCCCCTTGCCGTCTCCAGGAGTCGTCACCGGAACGATGCATTTCTTTAAACCGAAGGCGTAGGCGTCGAACAGGAACGGGTCGGGGGTGTTCTCGGCCGCGATATCGCTCGCGCTGCGGCGGCCGTACTTGGTGGAACTGCCGGGCGATTTTTCCCCCGTCGAATGGAAGGTCATCATGGGGGCGAGCGTAAGTTGGAGTTTGCTCGGGTGCCCTTCCCGCACGGGGTTGAACCACATGTTGCCGGCCTTGTCTTTGCGGTCGCCGGAGGCGCCGAAGTTGATGCGAAGTTCGTTCACGGGCAGGGAACGGCCAGACTGAAAAAACCGGAACGGAATGGCCGGCTCGGTCGAGATATTGGCCATCGCAATCGTATACGGGAGCGACCAGGGACATCCACAGCCGATGTTGAAAGGCGGCTTGAGCATCATGCCACCGCCGCTCGAAGTGTCGGGTTCGCAGGCCTGACGATGATGCCAGGTCTGGTACATGCCGTGATCGCGTAGCACGTCGTGGTAGCCAAATCCCTTGTTGCGGCCGAAGAGAAAGTGCGTTGAGCCGCTGTAGCCTCCGCACTGCTTGTCGTGACGGACCCAGGTAAAATCGCCTTTCGCGGCGGTCACCGGATGCGGACGCTGCAGCCTGCGGCCGGTGGCCAGTTCAAACGCCCAGGGTTCTGCATAAATGACCTTGTCGGTGATAACGGGCTCGAACCGATAGTTGCGCTTCCGTTTCCAGAGGAACTTGCCCGTGGCGGCATCGTGCACGGCGATGCTCGTGTTCTTAAACGCGCCGCCACCAAAGCCGCCCCACCACTTCTCGCCCGAGTTGCTCAGAAAAAGGACTTTCCCGTTGTGCGCAGCGACGTAGTTGTCGCAGTCCTGAACATCCACGGCGCGGTCGTACAGGATGTTTCCCGTCATGGCGTCCACGGCTACGAACCGCTTGATCTGGCGGCGTAGCTGCTCGAAATTTTTGAAACTCTCGGGATCATTCTGCTGCAGATAGGCCTTAGTGTCGGCGTCGAGTTGTGCGATTTGCTCCGTTGAAGGCGAGACGCGCATGATGTAGATACGGCCGTCGCCCATGGCGGACCATTTCTCGTACGGCACGCGTTCCCTGTAGAGACCGAACGGCTTCTCTTTTCCGGGGCCGCCCGCCGTCCAGAGCACTTTGCCCGATTCCGTGTCGACGGCATACATGCAGGTCCAGTCGCCTTGCGTTTCCGTCTTGTCGCCATACCCAGATCGCCAGAACGTCTTGCCGTCCCGGCTCAGCGCAAAATGCCCCATCCGCATTTCGGGAAACGGCGACGGATAGCCGCCGACAACTTTTCCCGTCCACAGGTCGAGACGAACGACCCCCTGGTTCCTTTTTCCCTGCTCGACGCTGCCGTCGGGGATGAACAGGCTGTCGCCACCGGCCGCCATCATTCTGATGTTCCTGTCGGCGGTCCTGCTGCCGAACTTAGGTACCGCATAGCTCCAGAGCCGCCGGCCGTTATACGAGTCGTAGCCTTCGATCGTGTTTTCGTCGATTGGACAAACGAGCACACCGTTATGCACGAGCGGAGGACGGCCAAGAGTGCTCTTCGAGTAAGGCGGACCATACCAAACAATCCCCAGCGGCGGTTTTAACGCCGAATCGTGACTGCACATGGTATTGCCCGGGTTGCCGTTGGCGTGTGTCCACCCGCCGCCGTTTTTGACGGGCGGCCGCACATGCACCGCCCAGCGCATCTCGTGCTGCTCTCTGGTTTTCCACGCACCAATCTTCGCTGCGGCGGACCACTGTTGTACGACCTTCTCTTCCTGCTTGCCTCCCCACAGGGCGATGCCCCGGATCGGCTTCAGCAAATTCTCCAACTCCGCGGTATACTCCGGAATCGCTCCGCCGATCGCGGCCCGTTCCGAGACTATTAAATCCGCGAAGTTCGGGGAAAACGGCAGCACTGTCCCGGGCGGGCGGGTCCAGACTGAAATTCTCGAGCAGAAAAGGTTGGCGCGGCTAAACTTTTCGCGGGCCCGTTGTGCTTTTTCGGCGTCGTCGAAAACGGCGCAGATATACAGATCGCTTCGCTTTGCCAGTGAAAACGCCAAGGCGCCGCTGTCGCAATCCAGGACGAGTGCGTATCCTGCTTTATCCAGGCCGAGGCCCCTTTCGTTGGGATCGTTCGAAGCCAGGATGCGGTCCGCTGCCTGACGGCACGCACGAACTTCTTCGTCTTGCGGTTGCGGGTAAGGGTCGGGCTCGACCCTTTCGTCAATCACGCCACGTCCCTGCTCACCCGACGGGGCATAACAGTAGATGGTGCCCTGCCGGGTGGAAACAAACAATCGCCCGCCAGCGACGGCCATCTGATGGGTTCGCTCGGGAATGCG
>JAYGDO010000402.1:0-4969 GCA_046582885.1 Pirellulales bacterium
TCATTATGTTGGCGGTAATGCTACTGGTGCTGGCGGTCGTTGTGTTCGGGCTGTTGTGGCGAAATGGCAAAACGACCTCCGTCATAGTCTCGGTGGGAGCGATTTGCGGACTGATCATGGCGGGGTTTTTCTCAATCTCCCCCCAGCCGGCGTCCGTTACGATCGAAGAGGATGTCCTATTTCCGCCGGACAACGCGTCACCGCCGGGAATATCCGAGGGGATCGCGCTCGAAGGCGATACCGATCGAGTTTTGCCGCCGACTACCCGGGAGGATGTGTCCGCGGCAGAAGCTGAAAAACCAGCGGCGGATAGACCGGCCGCCGAGGTGGCGACGACCGAACCGAACAACGACCCGCTGAAGCCCGCTTGGATTGATGAATCGATTGAAAGTTCGGACGGAATCCACCGCGTCCATATCGAGACGCTACCATTTGAAGACGCAAATCGATGCCGGGACGAGTTGGAAATGCGGATTGTGGCCGAGGCGCAAAGCTACAGCGAAAAGACGTTCGGGTACGGTCAGATCGAACCGTCTGCGGACTACCTCGAGAAAAAAATCGAGGCCAGCAAAGCCGCGGGAAACTACTATCTGGAAAAAACCGCATACTATTACGGCACGCTGAACCCGGAAACCAGGATCATGCACACGGCGCACCTCTTGTTGGAATTCAACCAGCAGAAGGACCTGTCGTACTTTGAAAAGTTGTCGCGGCGGGCGATGGCCAAGTACCGCGTTTATTATGCGTCGGCGGGGTTGGCGGCCGTTCTTGTTTTGCTGACGACGCTCTACGGATATCTCCGCCTCGATCAGGTCACGGCGGGACGGGCGCGCGGGCGGTTGCGGATGGTCGCGGCCGGCGTCATAGGGGCCTTGGCAGGAGGCGGCGCGATCTTCGTGAGCCTCGTGCCAATGATCTGACAATGTTTCCATCATGATGGCTTTCGCATCCGAAACCGACAGACTGCTAATCGGCCGCATTCGCGAAGGCGATTCGGACGCCTGGACAGAATTGATTAGCCGTTTCGAAGGCCGCTTGTTGGCATTTGTCGAAAGCCGTATCGGCCGCCGCGCGGCGAGCGAAGATGTCGTCCAGGAAACGTTTATCGGCTTCCTGACCAGCCTGCCGAATTACGACGAGTCGCGCGCGCTCGAAAGTTATTTGTTCTCAATTGCCGCACACAAATTGACCGACCACTTGCGCCGGGAAGGACGGCGGCCGACGCTGCCGCTGGCCATATCCGAAAGCCAGGGCGACTGGGAAGTTCCCGACCAGCAGCGGGCGGTCAGCAGCGCCGCGCGCAGCGGCGAACGCCGGTCGATCGAAACCGAAGCGCTGGCCACGGCCATCGCCGACCAAATCGAAACCTGGCGCAAGAAAAACGAGTGGACCAAAATCCAGTGCGTCGAATTGCTGCTGGTCCGCGGCATGGTCAACAAGCACGTGGCCGCCCGACTGGACATCAGCGAACAGCAGGTCGCCAATTTCAAATTCGACTTTCTCGCCCGCCTCCGCAAGGCGATCCGCCGGCAATCGCTCAGCCGCGATATCTTTCCGGAACTTTACGAAACACCGTAATCGCGTGATGTCATGACAGAATTTACGAACCTGGAACTGGAAGCTTATCTTGACGAGTCATTGCCGAACGAAGTTGCGGGCGAAATCGAACGTGTGCTCCGCGACGACGCGGCTGTCGGGGAACGGCTGGCCGCATTGAATGCTAAACGTGGCGCCGGCGTTCACTCGGTCGGAGAAATTTGGCGGCGGCATCGGATCAGTTGTCCGTCGCGCCAGCAGTTGGGAAACTTGCTGCTCGGCGTGCTGCCTGCCGAAGAAGCGGATTACATCCGGTTTCACCTCGAAGACGTCGGTTGCCGGCAATGCCAGGCGAACGTGGCGGACCTGAACGATCAACAAGCCGACGCGGCCGACCGGATTAAAACGCGTCGCAGTAAATACTTTGAGTCGAGCGCGGGCTACCTGTCGCGAAAATAGCTGTTGCCGCAACCGCCGTTCGAAACGGTAGTTACGCAATTTGAGTTGCCCCGCAAGATCGGCCTACCCGTGCGGGTGATTGACCACCTGTGCCCGTCTGTTTTAGACTCCACCGACTTATCGACTGGGCCGATTGGACATTTTGTTGTCCAACCCCTTGCCCGCTTTCGGTTTGCGTCGCTCGGCGATCGCCCGCGATCGTCATGTGGAAAACAATCCGGTCGCCCGGCGTCCACCGCGGACGCGTCGAACTCGGGCAGGGAAGCAGTTACTAAATGACAACACATGTCACCGGCGATAAATCGGTCAGCACCGAGCAATTGGCGATAAACACCATTCGCACATTGTCAATGGATGCGGTGCAGCAGGCAAATTCGGGTCATCCCGGAACGCCGATGGCCCTGGCGCCGGTCGCCTACAAACTCTGGTCCGATGTGCTGCGCTACGATCCTTCTGCGCCACTCTGGCCGGTGCGAGACCGGTTTGTATTATCGTGTGGACATGCCTCGATGCTGCTGTATGCCGTGCTGCATTTGGCCGGTGTGCAGGAGGTCGACGAGGACGGTAACGGTACGGGACAGCCGGCGGTCACGCTTGAGCACATTCGTAATTTCCGACAGCTTGGCAGTCCCTGTGCGGGGCACCCCGAATACGGCGATGCGGCCGGCATTGAGATGACCACCGGGCCGCTCGGGCAGGGCATTGCCACGAGCGTGGGCATGGCAATCGCCGCCCGTTGGCAGGCTGCGTACTTTGGCCGTCCCGAATTTGAGCTGTTTGACTACAACGTGTGGGCTCTTTGCAGCGACGGCGATTTGATGGAAGGCGTCGGCCAGGAAGCTGCGTCAATGGCTGGACATTTGAAACTCTCCAACCTTTGCTGGATCTACGACGACAACGACATCACCATCGAAGGCGGGACCTCGCTGGCGTTCAGCGAAGATGTCGCTGCACGATTTAAGGGTCTCGGCTGGCACGTGGCCATGGTTGATGATGCCAATGATCTCGCCGAACTGGATCGTGCCTATCGGTCGTTCTTAAACAACAATCATTCGCCAACGCTGATCATCGTGCGGAGCGTGATTGGATTTGGCTCACCCCATAAATCCAATTCGCACGCTGCCCACGGCGCCCCGTTGGGCGAAGACGAAGTGAAACTGACGAAAAGCGTTTACGAATGGCCCGAAGACGGGAAGTTTCTCGTTCCCGACGAGGTACGTGCGTGTTTCGCGGCAGGACTGGGCGCTCGGGGACGGCGGGATCGCGAACAGTGGGAGTCGCGATTTGCCGAGTACTCGCAAGCGCATCCGGAATTGACCGCACAATGGAACTCCCTGCAGAAGCGGGAGTTGACGCCCGGTTGGGATGCCGACATTCCTGTCTTTGCACCGGACGGGAAAGGTTTGGCCACGCGAGTCACATCCGGCAAGGTGCTCAATGCCGTCGCCCGCAGCCTCCCCTGGCTAATGGGTGGCTCTGCCGATTTGGCACCTTCAACGATGACGCTGTTGGATGGCGAAACGGATTTCAGCGCGGACGACTACGCGGCCCGCAATATGCACTTTGGCATCCGCGAGCACGGGATGGCTGCAGCCTGCAACGGTATGGCGTTGGCCAATCTGCGTCCGTACGGTGCGACGTTTTTCGTTTTCACGGACTACATGCGGCCGTCGATGCGGTTGAGTTGCATCATGCGTCAGCCGGTTATATACGTGCTCACGCACGACTCCATCGGCCTGGGCGAAGACGGGCCGACCCACCAGCCGATTGAGCACTTGGCTGCACTGCGGGCGATGCCGCGGATGCTGGTGATGCGTCCGGGCGATGCCAACGAAGTGGCCGAAGCCTATCGCGCGATTTTGAAAATCAACGACCGGCCGGCTTGTATGGTCTTGACCCGCCAGGCCCTGCCAACATTAGATCGCACCAAGTACGGCCCGGCCGCCAACGTCGCCCGTGGCGGTTACATTTTGGCGGATGCCGATGGTGGAACACCCCAGGTTATTTTGTTAGCGACCGGCAGTGAACTGCCGATCGCACTGGAGGCCTGCAGCCAACTGTCGGCTCAGGGAAT
Organism: Pirellulales bacterium; assembly: GCA_046582885.1. Classification (GTDB taxonomy): domain Bacteria; phylum Planctomycetota; class Planctomycetia; order Pirellulales; family UBA7805; genus JAYZEI01. The sequence continues at coordinate 4,070 of JAYGDO010000402.1, forward strand.
CAAGGCGCGACTTGTCAGCATGCCGTGCTGGGAACTTTTCGACGAGCAGGATGAAACTTACCGCGAAGAGGTTCTTCCACCCGGGCTGACGGCCCGGGTGGCGGTTGAGGCCGGAGTGCGACTTGGCTGGGATAAGTACATCGGTCAGCAGGGCCGTTTTGTCGGTATGAGCGATTTTGGCGCGTCCGCGCCGTACTCGGTGCTTTACGAACACTTCGGCATAACACCCGAGGCGGTTGTCGCCGCGGCCAAAGCCGCGGTTGGCTAGCGCTGCGTCAAATCTCAATGAACGGGTCCGGCCCGTCGAATATTTCACCACCATGGCCCACCGCAACAGCGGCATACCTCGCAGCACGATCTGCGTCGTTATCGACCGGCTTTCCGCCGGGTTTATCGGTGCGTTTGGCAACACTTGGGCTCGAACGCCCCAGATCGACCGTCTCGCCTCACAGTCGCTGGTGTTTGACCGAGCGCTGATCGACAGCCCCAGCTTACAGCAAGCGTATCGCGGATATTGGTTCGGCCAGCATGCCGCCAGTCCGTCGGGTGACGAATCTCGGCCCAGCCTGATGACGTCGGCGGCCCAACAGGAGATTCCGTCGATACTGGTCACAGATGCCGCCGAAGTGCGAGATTTTAAGATCGCTGCCGAGTTTTCAAGAATGGTTCATGTTCAGGTCGAACCATCGGCCACATGTTGCGACGCGATCGAAGATACGCACTTGGCAAACTTTTTCGCCTCGGCCATGGATGTCCTGTCTGGCATCGACGCGCCATCGCTGCTGTGGATGCACACGCGCGGACTTGCAGCACCGTGGGACGCCCCGTTAGATTTCCGGAATGACTACGCTGCCGAAGACGATCCGGCACCACCGGCGAACGTCCAGGTACCGAGTTTTC
>JAYGDO010000418.1:0-11022 GCA_046582885.1 Pirellulales bacterium
GCCGGGTCGGGCGTGTCCGGTTTTGTCGCAACCTGATCCGGCTTTTTGGGGTCGAGCCGTGCCAAGACGAGCTCCGGCCAGCCTCCATCGTTTTTTTGAATAAATTGTCCGGTCCCGTTAAGAAAGACTTGCTTGAGGACGGGATTTTTCACGGGTATTGGATAATCGGAAATGTTCAGCCGCACCTGATTTGTGTTCGCGATTTGCTGAACTTCCTCAACGGTCTGCTTGGCTAACCAAGCTTCAAGACTTTTTGCGATCGCATCTTGGGAAGTCGCGGTTTTCGCATCAGCGAGCAGATTTTCGGCTTCCTCTTTGTACGGCGGCTTTGGTTCGCCGGCCAGACATGCTTCGAGCTTCGCAATCACCCCGGGAATGTTCTTCGCAGCCAACACTTCGTAGGCCTGCCTCAGCAATGGCGGTGGACCCGCCTCGGGAGCAGGCTGCTCAACGATCGGCTTCTCGGCCTCGGGCGGATTCTCTGTTTCGTTCGGCTCCGCGGGGTCCGGGTTTAGATCGGCTCCCGGTTCCGGAATTTCCGAGGATTGATCGGTGTCTTCGTCGCCGGGTTCGACAACTTGCTCGTGCCCCGCTCTGGTCGTAGCACGTCCGGTGTCCGCTGTTGTCGAGGCTTTGTTGTTATCGCCGCCCTTGGCCAGAGCGTCGTCCGAACCACCACCGAGCGTCAGCGCGAGGGCGATTCCCCCCAGTACGACGATGCCCAGCAAAATTGCCGAAGCCACAATGGTCGCTTGTTTGTTATTTTTTCGCCCCGGGGTTTGGTGCGTGGTGTGGCGATGTGGTTCGGAGGTACCGCGCGGATCGACAATGACCGGCGCGGCGGAACTTACAGGCTTGTCGGCAACCGGTTTTGCCGTGCGTAGCTTGGACGCGGCTGGACGGGAATCCTTCGGCCGTGCGGCGGTGCCGACTTGCGGCCGCGACGTTTTGCGTGCCGGTTCGTCGTCCTCTGCCCGATCCACGTCGTTTTGTTGCTTTAGTTTTGCGTCGTACAGCGTGCGTTGTTCGTCGTCCAGCAGACAAACACGGGCGGCGGCGATTTCGTTCAGCAATTTTTGTGCATACCGGACGTTGGGTCCGGACGCCAACTCCTGCAGATACGACATCTGGCGATTCGCTGCCGAATCGACAACTTCTGGATCGGATTCGTACAGGTCAATCGCCAGCAACCGATAGTGATTCGGCGGCTGTTCCCGAGGGGAAATGCCCAGCCATTTGTGATAAGGATCGAAAGCGGAGGACATTTCGCAGATCTCGTTGGCGGACCATGCCCAGTAACTGGATAGTTTCATGATAGGCCGTTGCGCAGCGTGACGCAACAGTCAAAAGCAGCCCAGTTGCCTTGTGATCTGGCTTGAGGAGGGGCGGTTCGGGGTCGTTGCGGCCACTTTAGGGCAGCCCCTTAAGAAAGTCGTCCAAAGCCCCATCGCCACTGCCTTCGTCGGCTTCGTCTTCGGCTCCGACGTCGGCTCCGTCGTCGGCTTCATCGAGTTCGAATTCTTCGAGGTCCTCAACCGATTCGACAAGGCCGTGCTCGTTGTCGTCGACAACCTCGCCTTCCATCGCTTCGTCAGCCCAATCTTCATCGCTGCTATCGAAAAGTTTGCCCGACTCGATCCGATCGATCCACCGCATAATGTCTTCTTCAGAAAGTCCCGATGCGCGTTCGAGGACAATGGTTGCCTCTTGTTTCGTTTTCGGTAGCCAGGCTTTTACCTTTAGCCGCCCGTCCTCCCGGTACGAGAATCTCACGGCAATCTTGGTTTGCGCGGGAAGCTGTTTGGGCAAGTCGCGGATGATGCAGCGGCCGATAGGTGTCGAGTTGGTGCCGCTCCCATCGCCGCCTTCGATCACATTGACGACTACCGAACGCTGGTTTTCGTCGCGTGTGGAGAATCCGCCGGTGCCGTTGGCGGGCAGCGCGGTATTACGCGGGATCAGAACTTTTCGCCGTGGCCGCCCTGTTTTTCTCTCGACTGCCAAGACACCCAGGTCGTGCGAATTAACGTTGGTGACGATCAGCTTTCGACGTTCCTCCTCATCCACCGACAGCAGCACGCCGGCCAAAACGGCCGCCCCGTGTGCGACGGATTCGTCGGGCGAGATCGAACGGTCGGTCGGCATCCCGGATTCCGTTTCCAGGGCCCGGCCGACCATTGGCATCCGGCTCGAACCGCCGGCCACCAGCACGCGGTCTAGATCCGACCACGACATCGAAGCTTCTTTCAGAGCTTTGCGGACGGTGAACAGAGTCCGTTCCAGCAAATCCTTGGTCAGTGCTTCGAATTGCTCGCGGCTCAAATTGATCCGCAATCGATCGCCCGCGAACTCAAAGTGCATGTTGAAATCGCTGCGCGCGGTCAGTGCGATCTTTGCCGTTTCGGCTTGTACCCGTAACCGCTCGAGCGCCGCATCGTCGTCGCGAGGATCCAGACCGTACTCGCCGGAAAACTGTTCGGCGACGTGATCGACGATACGATCGTCCCAGTCGATGCCGCCCAAATAGACATCGCCCGCGGTGGAAATCGTTTTGTAGTCGCGGCCGGAAATCTCCATCACCGTGACGTCAAATGTTCCGCCACCGAGATCGTATACCAGGACTTGTTCTTTGGAGGTTGCTGAGCCCTGCGCGTCGAGAAACCCCTTTTGAACACCAAAGGCGATGGCCGCCGCCGTCGGCTCGTTAATGATGTCCATCACGTTCAGACCCGCGAGGCGGCCGGCGTCTTGTGTTGCTTTGCGTCTCGGTTCGTTGAAATATGCCGGAACCGTGATGACGACGTTTTGGATGGTTCCCAATACCAGTTCGGCATCATCTTTCAGCTTTTTTAGGATCAGCGCCTGGATGACTTCCGGAGGCAGCCGCCGCCCGCGGATGCGTTTTTCGTAGTAGGATTCACCCATGGCGCGCTTTACAAATTGTGCGACGAGTTCCGGTTCGAACGGCGCGATCGTTGCCGCTTCTTTGCCGACCACCGGTCTTTTCTCGTCGAAGAACACGATACTCGGTGTCGTGGCGTCACCTTCGGCGTTTTTGATCGTCGTGGGACGGCCGTCTTTATCGAGAAACGCAATCACCGAGTGCGTCGTTCCCAGATCGATTCCGACAGCGGCTTCCTTGGCTGAGTCCATTGACAGGCCCCGTGGTTAATCGAGATTTGCAGCCTAGATTCTAAACCTCGCAATTGGGCGCAGTCCAGAACCGGGGAATATCGACGATTCGCAATTAAAGAATAAGCCCCGACGGATTGATTGCCGATCGCAACCCGTAGTGGTCAATCGTGGTCCAGGAGGTAGGTTCGCCCTGCAGAGCGGCGGCTGTGCGGAGAGAAACGAATCGGTCTGTCACCCGCAATTACCAAACAATGATGAAGTCGCCGACCGGGACGTTCCGAACGGTGATTGCCCCGCCACCTCGGGCCGATTACGAGTTAATCGCCGCTTGCGCGGCGGCCAGCCGAGCGATGGGGACCCGGAACGGCGAACAGCTTACGTAGTCCAAGCCGACGCGGCTGCAAAACGCGATCGAAGCCGGGTCGCCGCCATGCTCGCCGCAGATGCCGCATTTCAGGCCCTTGACTGCCGAGCGGCCTTTTGAGACGCCCATATCAACCAGCTGGCCGACGCCGGTCGTATCGAGCGATTGGAACGGATCTTTTTCCAGAATTTCCTGTTCGATGTAGTCCGGCAAGAAGGTGTTCACGTCGTCGCGGCTGTAGCCGAACGTCATTTGCGTCAGATCATTCGTGCCGAAGCTGAAAAAGTCGGCATGGCCGGCGACCTCGTCGGCCGTCAGTGCCGCGCGGGGAATTTCGATCATCGTGCCGATTGGAATGCTGAGTTTGGCGGTATAGCCTTTCGCTTTCTTCACGGCCGCGATCGTTTCGACCGTCAATTTCCGCAACTTGGCCAGTTCGGCCGCCGTGCCAACCAATGGAATCATGATCTCCGGCCGCGCGTCGATTTTCTTTTTCTTGCACTGCATGGCCGCTTCAACGATAGCGGTTACTTGCATCTCGAGTATCTCGGGATAAGTCACGGCCAAGCGGCAACCGCGGTGGCCCAGCATGGGGTTCATCTCGTGCAACTGGCCGACCCGATTTTTTACCTCAGCCGGCCTGATGCCGAGGCGGTTGGCCAGTTCGCGCTGCGAGTGGTCGTCGTGCGGCAGAAACTCGTGCAGCGGCGGGTCCAGCAGCCGGACCGTGACGGGGTATCCCTTCATCGCCGTAAAAATTCCGGCAAAATCTTTGCGCTGGAACGGCAGTAGTTTCTTCAAAGCGGTCCGCCGCTTCTTTTCGGTCCGCGCCAGGATCATTTCCCGCATGGCGATAATTCGTTCGCCTTCAAAGAACATGTGCTCGGTGCGGCAAAGCCCGATCCCCGCCGCGCCGAACTTGCGGCCGCGGGCGGCGTCCTCCGGCGTGTCGGCGTTGGTGCGGACGCCCAGTTTGCGATGCTTGTCGGCCCAGCGCATGAGCGTGGCGAAATTGCCGCCGAGCGACGGTTCCCGGGTGGCCACTTCGCCCGTCATCACCTCGCCCGTCGCGCCGTCAACCGAAATGTTGTCGCGGTGCGTAAACTTGCGGCCATTGATGGTGATCGTCCGTTTCTGTTCGTCGATGTGAATATCGCCGGCGCCGCAGACGCAAGGCTTGCCCCATCCGCGGGCGACCACGGCCGCGTGGCTGGTCGTGCCGCCGGTACTGGTCAAAATGCCGGTCGCCGCGTGCATGCCTTCGACATCTTCCGGGCTTGTCTCTTTACGGACCAGAATCACCGCCTCGCCTTTCGTCGCGCGGTGGGCCGCGTCGCCCGCTGTAAACGACAATCGGCCACATGCCGCGCCGGGTGAGGCGGGCAAACCACGGGTCAGCACATCGCGCGGAGCGGTGGGGTCGAACGACGGCAGCAGTAATTGGGTCAAATCGTTCGGCGGCACGCGGAGGATCGCTTCTTTTTCGCTGATGAGCTTTTCTTTGACCATGTCGCAAGCAATTTTAACCGCCGCAGGCCCCGTCCGTTTGCCGTTGCGTGTCTGCAACATGTAAAGCTTGTCCTGCTCGATGGTGAATTCCAAATCCTGCACGTCGCGGTAATGTTTTTCCAATTTGTTTTTGATACCAATGAGTTGTTTGTGTACTTTGGGCTTCCATTTGCGCATTTCGGCTACCGGTTGTGGCGTGCGGATACCGGCCACGACGTCTTCGCCCTGCGCGTTGACGAGAAATTCGCCATAGAAACTGTTCTTGCCCGTCGACGGGTCGCGGGTGAAGGCCACACCGGTTCCCGAATCGTCTCCCATATTGCCGAAGACCATCGTCTGTACGTTGACGGCCGTTCCCAAAAGACCGGTGATCTCGTTGATCTGCCGATACTTGATCGCGCGGTTCGAATCCCAGCTGCCGAAGACGGCTTGGATCGCCTTTTGAAGCTGCACCAACGGATTATGAGGAAAGTCTTCCCCGGTGTGCTTCTTGTAGACTTTTTTGTAGGCGACGACGAGTTCTTCCAGCCCGGCAGTGTTCAGTTCGGTGTCTTCTTTGACCCGGTACTTTTTTTTGATGCGATCGAATTCGGCTTCGTAGTGGTGGTGCCCCACGCCCATCACCACGTCGCCAAACATATTGATCAGCCGGCGATAGGCATCCATCGCAAAACGGCGATTGCCAGAAAGCGCGGCGAGTCCTTCGGTCGCTTTGTCGTTGAGCCCCAGGTTCAACACCGTGTCCATCATGCCCGGCATGCTCTCGGCCGCGCCGGAGCGGACGGAGACCAGTAACGGATTGTCGGCCGAACCAAACTTCTTGCCCGTTTCCTTTTCCAGCGTGGCGACATTTTTTTTGATCTCGTCCATCAGGCCGGACGGGAGTTTTTTGCCCGAGTCGTTATAGTCCTTGCAGGTTTGGGTGGTGATCGTGAACCCGGGTGGAACGGGCAGGCCGATGCTGGTCATGTCCGCCAGGTTCGCACCTTTGCCGCCGAGCAGTTGTTTCATCTGCCGTTTGCCTTCGGCTTTGGTCCGGCCGAAATAGTAAACGCGTTTTGTCTTTGTCGCTCGTTTTGCCATCTGCGGGAAAATTCCTCAGGAATAGTGGTGAACGGGCGGGCAATCCAGACCGCGGGAAGCACCGGTCTTTGCCCCGCACCCGTTGAATGATCGGACGAGAAATAGGCGTAGCAAGCTGCCGCCAACGCGCCGTGGTGAGGGGATCAATGTAATTGTGGCACCGCGCGCCGTCAAGATGACACGGGCCTGCGGGCGGTCGCCAATTACGGCGATTTCTGACGGGCACGTGCAAAAAACTCGACCGCCGGATCGTATTACGACGACGCCAACGGGAGTGAGGTCGCCGGACCGGACCGTCATCCGTCTCAGCGCGGCGCCTGCTTCACGTCGTTTCCGCTGCGGAGGCGGAGTGCTGCCTGTGGCGGCTGCGACGGGCAGCAAAATTAAAAAACACCCGAGACTTTTGTCTCGGGTGTTTTCCCGATTTTTTAGGGACCGACGGGGGGGAATTATGGCAAGGCCTCCCGCGTCGTCCTCAATTCGTTCCACTAGCGATTGACGCCGATCGCCAGACCGTAGCCAATCAGCCCTTCGTCCTCGGTATCATCCTCCTCAACGCCTTCCCATTTTTGCGCTTCGACGAATGCACGCGCAAAGAGCGTTCCGGGGCGGCAGTCGCGTGACCACTCGAAGCCGGCCTGGAGTTCGGTAATACTGAACGATCCGAGGCTGTTATCTTCGGTTTCGGAGCCGAACTGATGCGAGTAGCGGAGGTTGGCGAAGAGGTTGGTGTTGTTGCAGGGCAGCACATCGGACTTGAGGTGCAGGCCGATCACCGGGCCGATGGTGTCTTCGTAATGATTATCAAAACTTTGATGGTAGTCCGCGTAACGGGCGCCCAGCGAAATTTCTCCGGCCCAGTTGTTCCCCAATTCGAATCGGCCCGCGTATTCGAGATCGAAGGTGAAGTGGTTGACGAAATCTTTCTGAGTCCCTCGATCCTCACTTAGGCCCAATTCGAACAGACGGAGTCGCCACTCACGTCCGCAATTGTCCACTTTTCCAAACGTGAAACGGGAACCGTGTTGGAAATAATTATCGCTCACGTCGTTATCTTCGGTGTCCTGCAACCGCAACCAGACGACTTCGGCCATGGCGGTGATGCCGCAATCCGGTTTCGTCCACGAGTCCCAGTTTTGGCTGCAGCAATCGTCGCCACCGCCGCTTTCAAAGGACGCCAGGCGGGCTTCCATGTCGGCAATCTGCTTGGACAGTGAAGCGATCGACGTGTGTGCGGCTAACTGATTGTTGTCCCTGAAATACTCCCCGTAGTCTTCGGCCTGCGCCGGTCCGGCGACGGCGACGGCGAGAACCGCCAGCATGGATATTCTTGCGATCGACATCAACTCGACCTCCGTGACGAATGAGATTTTTCCCTCGCCGCGACGCTGCGACGAATTTATTTCGACTTGTCCGGACAAACGAATCCCGCCAGACACCGTATTTACGGGGTCTTCGGCAATTCTCGGGCGGTTTTTTCACTATTATTGGCAGAACCGTCACAATTTTTGCAATCGTTACATCTTGCCGTGCAGGCAGCCGGCGTTTGGGACCAATCCGCGGTTGCCAGCAAGTAACCCAAGCCCTGCAGATGGCGGCAGAATGCCGGACAGCGCGGCCTGGTGGATTTTGATCGACCGGGCTACGCGGGTGTATTGTCGTTGTCGGCATCGACAACCGCGATCACGGTGTCACCGGGGCCCGGCGCGAGCGGCTGGTCGCCGGTGTTGACCATCAGGTTTCCCGTTGCAGTCACCGTAAACAGCACGAGCGCAGATTGGCCGTACAGTTCACGAAACGCCCCGTAGTCGAATTCCGGCGTGAGCTTTGTCCGCTTTACGACCGCACCGGCGTCGAACCGCTCATCCAGGTAGCTGTAGGTGGCGTCGTCCGAGAAAAGCCGCCGGCCGTGAAGTACCTCACCGGCCGTTTCGGTTCGCGAGGGTCCGACACTGGCGGCCCGCAGCCGATACACTTCGGAGCGTCCGAAGACCTCCAAAAACCGGAACGCGGCCAGCGCGTTGATCTCGTCGTTGCGCGTCAGCGCCAACAACCGGCCGACCCCCGCCAAATCGAGTTCTTCCATCACCGGCTCGGAGAGAATACTGGCATGCACGGCGGGTAGTTGCTCCATGCGGGCGACGTTCACGTTGTGCCGATTAATATCGACCATCAGTACGGGAAATCCCGTCTCCTGAACGGCCTTGGCGATCGCCCGCGCGGCGGGATGCGCGCTGGCGAACAGAACGCCCTGCGGGTTGGCGGCGGACAGTCCAAGCCGTTTGGCCAGCGGGCCGGCCGTCAGCCCGTAAATCGAAACCGTCACGATGATGACTAAGAATGTGACGGGTTCCAATTTGGCGGCCGCGCCGGGCTGCAATAACACCGGTTCGTGCTGCAGGCCCTTTTCCAGCTCTTGCAAGGCGATGGCAAACACCGACGCCAAGGCGGCGGCCACAATCCCGCGGGGGGCGAGCCACGACAGAAATAGCCGTTCCTGCCACGTCAGCCCGCTCTTAATCGTTGAAACAAACACGGCTGCGGGACGAATCACCAGCATCAATGCGGCCACGAACATAACGCTGCGCCAGCCCAGCTCGTCCAAAGTTGCCAGTTGGATTCGCGCCGCCAAAACAATAAACAGCAGCGAAATCAACAAGATACGCAGATTCTCTTTGAACTCGATGATGTGTTTTAGGGACACCGACTTTTGGTTGACCATGACCACGCCCATCAGCGTGACGGCGAATAGCCCCGCTTCCGCTTGCAGCACGTTCGCCAGCGTAAAACAGGCGACTACCAGCATCAGCAACACGGGGCTTTGCAAGTGATCGGGAATCCAATAGCGCCGCATGCAAAACAGCGCCGTGGCCGCCGCCGCCACACCGATCGAGCCGCCGTAAACGATCGTCTTGATCAGCCCGAAAACGACCGCGGTCATCGGCCCCGCGGTACCTAGTTCGACCGCTTCGACGGATGCCAGCGCCAAAATCCCGAGCGTCGCGCCGACCGGATCGATGACGATTCCCTCCCACTTGGCGATCGTGCCGACGCGGTCGGCCGGCCGGATGTGGCGGATCAGCGGCCCGATGACGGTCGGCCCCGTCACGACCAGCATGCAACCCAGGATGAGCGAAACGGCGAACCCCACGTCGAGCAAATAAAACGCGGCCAGCGCCGTCAATAATCCGGTCAGCACTGCGCCGAGGGTGCACAGGTTCCGAATCACGCCGCCCGACTCGTGCAAATCGCCCAGATGCAGACTGAGTCCGCCTTCGAATAAGATCAGCGCCACAGCGAGCGAGACAATCGGAAACAACAGCTCTTCGCCGATCAGGTGATCGGGTTGTAGAAAACCGGTCACCGGACCGGCAAAGAACCCGATCGACAGCAGCAGCAGAATCGCAGGAATGCGGGCCCGCCATGCGACCCATTGGGCACCGATAGCCAGAACGACAACGGCGGCCACCGTTACCAAAGTCGACGAATCTCCAGAAGAAAAAAGTAGCGTGTGGAATTCCATTTAGGGTTCATTGCGACATGAAGACGGCTCGATCGAAATTGCGAATTACCCTCAAGGCGGTCTCGCCGAACGGTTTCCTCAAGGGCAGGTTTTTCGCGCTGTTACCTAAGACCGACCCGCCGGCGGCCCACTGCTCGGCCGCTTCTGCCGCTCGGTCAAAAACAGGTGATGCGTATCCGGATGTCGTGGGGATCGGTTAATTTATGCTTCGCCACTTTACGGCCGCCGCCTACGGCTGTCAACGATTGCCGGCCGGCCGATTTGTTACCATATTGGACGCGGGGGTCGGCGGTGCCCCGCCGTGGACAATGACTGGTATCAAGCAGGTTCTCCCACTCGGCGATTTGAAATTCCGATCACGAAAGATTCCCGCGGGTGAAATATGACGCAATCGAATTACCCGGGCGGTCTCGTCGCGCTAATGACTGCGGCGGACGAGGCACCGCTTGACGCCGCGGTGCCAAACACTGCTGCTGCCGACGCCTTATCAACACTCGATCTAACCGCTGCGTTTGCGCCCGCCAGGATTACCGATTGGCAAATGGCGAAAGCGTGCCACAGCGGTCTTTGGCTACTGCATAATTTCCTCGACGAATCGCACGTCGTCAGCCAGGACATTGAAACCAATACAGGCAGTTTCTGGCACGGCATCATGCACCGCCGCGAAGGGGACTACTCGAATGCCAAGTACTGGTTTCGCCGGGTCGGTGATCATCCGGTGTATGAATCACTGGCAGTGGCGGCAAACCAGCTGGCGCCCGATTCATTTTCAAATGCGAACGACTGGAATCCCTTCGACTTCGTCGATTGCTGCGAAACTGCGGTCCGCGGTCGAGCTGGCGGCGACGAAATTTTGCGCCGCATTTCCCGCGTCGAGTGGGAACTGCTCTTCGATTATTGTTTCCTGCATTCGACGGCTGCCGCCTCATGACGCACGTCCCCCGTAGCATGGCTGCTGCGGCTCGCAGTATGACCAGCCGACGTTGCGGGGAATGGTCGAGTGGCTATTGGCAAGCCAAAATCGCCGCCGTTATACTTGAGGTTGAGTTTCGTATTTTTCCGTAGAATCCTCGTTCCTGCCCCAGTGCCGCGCCCGTGGGCATTTTCAATTGGCGCGGTTTTCATGGCTAATGAAAAGTTGCGACGGCAAATCGCGTGGGAAGCCGCCCGCTTGATGTACGTCCGCCAGGAGTCTGAATACTTTCGGGCTAAAATTAAAGCCGCCCGCCGCATCTGCCGCGGTTGGGTCAAACCTCAGGATCTGCCCAGCAATACTGAAATCCGCGATCAAATACAGTCGCTGGCCCGCACGCACGAAGGCGACCGTCGTGAAGAAAAACTGCAAGAGATGAGGTTCGAAGCGTTGCGGATGATGCGCGTCCTCAGAGCCTTTCGACCGCGTTTGATC
>JAYGDO010000108.1:0-10257 GCA_046582885.1 Pirellulales bacterium
AGGGTGCCGAAATAATGCTCGAACTGCTCACGCCGCTCTTCGGGTGTATCTTCAAATAGCGGCTGCTTGGCGGCAAGCATCTTCACGTAGTCATTGAATTCGTCGTGCTTGTGTTTCATTAGGTAGTACGTAAGACACCAGCTTTCCGCATAAGCATTCAGGACCGCATTGCGACTTTGATACTGCTTGTCTTTCGATCGGCCTTGAATGCGTCGATCGGTCGTCAGCAGCGACACCAACGAATCGCCCGCTCGGCTCCGCAGGGACTTGCGAAATTGCACGAGCCGGTTCCGGTTAACGGCACCGATGCCGTGCCAACCGTTGGAACTGTTTAGGTCTGGAGTTTCAAAATACATGGCAATGCCTTCGCTCAGCCAGATCGGAATGTCGGCCAACCGCGTCTGCAAACCACAATTAAATGCGATCTGATGCGTGGCCTCATGAATGACCGTCGCCACCAAGCTGCCGGCTTCAGGCCGCGAGAGCATTTTATTGATTTCTGCGGAATTGCGACCGCGGCTGTTACTCCGCCGTATTTTTTGGCTGCCGGTTAAATCGTACATGACCACATGATTTGTCAGCAGATTGTAGTAGCCAATAATCGACTTAACCGCATCGCCAAGCTGATTAACGGCATAACGCTTGTAAGACCGTTCGTCGCCAAACACAACTGCGACCAGTGGCATTTCCGGTTCGTGCAATTCCATGCCGCGGCGCTTCCAAAAATTTGCAAACCCAAAGTACAGCCGTTCGAATAGGGACCCACACCATTGCGCGTAAGCTTTCGACGTGTTGTGGAAAATTAGGTAGTGCGTCGTGGTGTGGACCTCGAACCCCTCCGGCAATTCGTCCAGCAGCGCCGCGGCCAGCTTTTTCTTGTCTAACGGACGAAATGGAAACTGGTTTTTACTTCGCTCCGCAATCTCTTCGGGTTGAATCGTCCACAGCTTTCCTTTTTTGTCAAGCAATAACACGCCGCCATCCTGTGCTTCGACGACGACGCGGCCATTGAGGTGTATCTTGGCTCCATCGCGATTGAGCGTAACCTGGTCTTCGGCGGCGGTTAGCGCAGGCCAAATGGCAACCGCGATGAAACCGACTAATGTTTTGGTGATTTGATTCGACACGAGCATCTTCTCCATGAACATCGAGTCCGGCATCACTGCCATGATACCATAAGGGCCGGTGGCCCAGGCTAGCGCGGCTTCCTTTCGGCCCGACGCCGCGCCAGCATGAACAACTTTACAGCTAAAGTTGTGGCCGCTGCGAACGCGATGGTCATCGCAATAAAAAGCCCGCAAACTTGATCGTATGCGCCGCTGTGGAGGCGATCGAATACACGTGCAGCCAGCGTTTCCCTGCCCGGCAACTGCAGCAACTGACTGGCCGAAAGATCACCAAGCCCGGCCAAAAACGCCACCAACCATGCGGCGGCCAAAGCCGGATGGCATATCGGCATCGCAACCTTGAACAGGCAGGCCCAAAATCCAGCCCCCGCAACTCGCGCCGTATCAATTGCCTGTTCCGGAACCAACCGCAGCGCATGCCAGCAGACGAGAATCACCAACGGCAACACCCGTAAGCCAATCGCTGTGCCGGGCGCAGCGTAGGAATCGTAGACCGCCGGAAAATACGTTAGCAACCGGCTGACTCCCGCGCCGAGAAGCGGGCCGGGCACTGAAAACAAGATCGCAACCAACATACAGACCGACGCTGCGGGCAACCTGCCTTTACGCCCGATCCAGGCGAGCGCCATGCCAAACAATACCGCTGTGGTCGAGGCCAGTGCCCCGATGATTAGTGACGACAACATTTCGTCGCCAAACTGTGTCCAAGGCTCGAACATCACCATCTTAAACAACTTGTCGACACGCCAGTTCTGTGCCACCGGCCCTCCGGTCTGTGCGACCGTCGCAAGGCCGGCTTTGTAAATCAGGCAAGCCAGCGGCACGGCAACGAGCACGACCATCGTCAAGGCAACCGCAAACAAAGCCGCCAATTGAAATCGCCCCAGTGCAAAAATATGACGTGGGCGCGTTGAAATCGCCCGTGCCCGCGGCATGACGCGAAAGCAGCACAGCCCACAAAGCAACAGGACCACGGCCGTAACGGCAATGTGCGGGAGCAGTTCAAGAGAGGCGACTTGCATGTCGCTGGTGGCCGCAAAGACAAGATACACCTCTTCCGCCGTCGTTCGTACGCGAAACAGATCCGTGACGGTCATTTCCCCCGCAGTCGTAACCGCAACCCACATGCCGGCGATGCCGATTGCCGGCAGTCCGCGTCTCAACGTAACCCGTATCAAGACTTGGGCGTCGCTGGCATAAAGCCGCGCCTCCTCTTCAAGCTCAGGTTCGACCATCCAAAGTCCGACTCCGGCAATAATCGCGACCCAGGGAATCGCCGCCATCGCATGGACCCAGATTGCCGCCCGCAATCCACTCAGCAGTTCAATCCCACTCGCATTAGAAAACCAGCCCTGCATACCAAATCCTGCTTGCCATGCGCCAGTTTGCAGATAGAGCGGAATCAACAATAAGAATCCCAGCAACGTGGCCAGAACCCCTCGGCCCGGCAAATCCGTACGGACGAGAAGTACCGAAAGCGAGACACCGACGGGCAAAGCGATTGCTATTGTGCCCAGAACCAATGCCGCGGTCGTCAGCAGTAACTCCGATGCCCGTTCGCTTCCCGTAGCAAAAGTCAGCGCGACGGCGATGGTCGCGATCATCATAACCGCGGTCGTCGTGGTGACGTACTGACGCTGCGAGTTTTGCGCGATCCTAGCCATGCAAATTGTCGCTGACGGCGCGGAGGATGCCGCGATTGACCGGTTACAGCGCGGCACTTACCGCATGCCGCGTTTTCTCTTCAGCGAGCCCATTTCCGCAGCCGGCGGCCTCGCCGTACGTCATCTTACCGAACCGCGCTCCGCAAGACACAGGCCAGCCGCAACCGCTCAATAGGATCCCGGGATATTTCCCCCCGATGCTCCCATCCGCTTTTGCTGGGAAACAACACGGGAAATTCGCGCGATTCCTGGCAGCCGGTTCGTTCGCGATTGATTATTGTTTCATCTCTCCAGAGTTCGAGTAGATAACGAAGGATCGTTTCGATCCATCCCCGGCTGTCCGCAAGATCACGCGGTTCCGGCATCGTGAATCTTCCCTCGTATCTTGTCGCCAGCAGCCAATACCTGCGTTGATAGCGAGTCGACCGCTACCACCTCGGTGTTCGACTTCACCGGGAGAGAAAAACGACGCGACAAACGGTAATTCACTGTTTTGAAAAGAATTTTTTGACAACTTCTCCGCGTCAGCTTTGAGTCCCAAACTGTGGGTACGCATCGACCATGAGTCATCTTGGAGTTTCGTCATCGGTCTGCTACATTCCCGACCGTCTTCTGCCGAGCATTCCGCTGTCCGGCCGTTTGCTAATGATCAACTTCACCATGCCCTACCGCTGCACCGTTTTTGTTCTGTTGTCGCTGTTCGCACTGACGTTCGCATCGGGATGTCGATTTCCGCTATTTGGCAAACCGTCCGGCGAGCAGGCTGCGACAGCGGACGTAGCCACGCAATATGGGCCCACGCCCGCCGAGCAGATTGACAAGATTGACCAACTCGGCCGCGCCGCCGCGCCGCAAATGTCTTCAGCTCCGCCGACCGCCACGTCCGTGGCCGAGCGGCAACGAATCGCTCATCTATTGGCTCAGCAAATCCGCGTCGAAAGTGATCCCCTCATTCGCGCCAAAATCATTGCGGCCATCACAAAGACGCGTACACCGCTGGCGGCCGAAGTGCTGCGCGCCGGATTAAATGACGAAGACCTCGACGTACAGATCGCCGCATGTGACGCCTGGGGATCGTGGGGCGGATGCGATGCCGTTTCCGCATTGGCAGACGTGCTCGAAGACGAGGGTGCCGATCTGGATGTCCAACTTGCGGCAACCAAAGCGCTAGCCAACGTACAAGATGCCGGCGCCGCCCTCGCGCTTGGTGTCGCGCTCGAAGAACGCCAGGACCCTGCGCTGCAATACCGCGCCGCCCAGTCATTGCGATCCATCACGGGACTGGATCACGGCAACAATCTGGTCGCTTGGCGCGATTACGTTACCAGCCTGAGCAGGCCGCTGGCCACCCCCTCCGAAACGTATGTCGCCAGCCCAAACAAAGCGGCGACGCCTTCGGGGGACCGCCAATTCTGGCGATAGATTCTCACACACCGATCTGACGTCGTTGTGTCACATGCTCACAAACGCCCTCGTTTCCGACCAGCCGGCGTTCCTTCCCTAAGATTCGACATGAACCGCACAGGCGTAAAAGTCTTCGCAGGCGTCGAACCGCCAACTGCCGCACGGCGGAAATTTAATGGCAGTTGGCATAAACGGCTTAGCTTCACATAACAGTTGGACATTTCCAACGATTGTTTTTTTGACGCTGAACTGATTGCAAGGCTCGTCCGATACGTGTTCTGTGATACGGATGTCATCCGCCAAAAGGCTACCCGTTAGCCTTCCGTAGCCGCTGTGAACCGCATCATCGAACCAGTTTACCCCACCTTTTATTTCAGCAAATTGCGTTACAGCTTTGCCTTTTGCCAGGAATTCGATTGTGATGAAAAAATACTCCAAGGTCATCAAACTCACCTGCACCATCACCGCCTACACCTTGGGATTTGTCGTTTCCCGTCATCTCGCGCCGACCGCCAACACGATGGCCATTGCGGGCGATGCTTACAGTTCGTCAATCGCAAGAGTGGATGAAACCATCGTCGCGCTGACGCCACAGCAGGGAAATGCGCCGGCCAGCGATAATAGCGAAGCTTCGAATCGAACCAATGTCAAAGACCACACCGCCGATCGGGCATCCGTAGAGGAAGTAGCGAAATTTGACACCTCGGTAACCAGCACCAAGGAACCGGCAGCTGAACCGGACCAGCAGGTCGAGCTAATCCCAGCCGCCGGCCCGTCAGCCGATCGGCCCAGCGTGGATGTGGGCAGGCTCGCGCCGGTATCATCAATTGTCGCAAATCAAGTGTCCAACAAGAAAATTGTCGCAAATCAAGTATCTGACAAAAACGATAATGTTTCGACAGATCGTCACGCCCCGGGCCAGCTTGATCCTTCTCCGCAAAAAAGCCCGAACATCCGGAGTCAGCGGCGGCGGAATCGAAACCAGCGGCCCAGCGAATCGGATGCCGAGAGCCGCTCATCGGCGCCTTCCACGCTGCGGATAATAGAGACACCAGCCCCAATTGAGAACCCGTTCGCCGATGTCGTCGAATCCAAGGAAGACATTAGAGACCCAAACATCGGGGACGCTGGCGACGCCAAAGAGGCCGAACTACCCCCGACCACGGCTGATGTGACTCCGAGTCTCAGCCCACAATTTATTGCCCTCGAACAAAAGGTTCGCCAAGCACTGGATATTTACCGCGACCGAAACATGAACACTCGCGACCACGGTGCCTGGTCGGTGATGCACTCGCTGATCGGTTACGGCGTGGAAAAAGAGATTCTCGTCGGCGGTCCCAACGGCACACCCGTGAACGCAATCGGCTGGATTTGCTGGAATGGCGTCTGCCGGGGAGAGCGATTGTTTTACACGACCAACGACAACATCAACAGCCGGATTGGGCCCGGCCGACAGGGCCACAAGGGCCAGTTTCTAGCGATGCTCGCCCAATCACGAGTGAAAACCACCTACCCCATGCGGATCAGTGGCAAGGAGTTTACGGTCGCCGATTTAATTCGTAGCGAACAGGCAACGTGCCGGCCCCGGACGGAGCTTACGTTTAAGCTGATCGGCCTTTCCCACTATCTAGATTCGGACGAGAGCTGGGAAGACAACCGCGGCGAAGATTGGGACATCTCGCGGATGATCAAGGAAGAATTGAGACAGCCGATCATTGGCGCCGCCTGCGGCGGCACTCACAGGCTGTTTGGATTGTCTTATGCCGTCAATCAACGGCGCAAGAGCGGCAAGCCCTTAGACGGCGAATTCCAGCGTGCCGACGTTTACGTCCGCGATTACCACGACTACACGTTCAAATTGCAAAACAAGGACGGCAGCACCAGCACCTCCTGGTTCGCCGGCCGCGGTACCAAACATGACGTGGCCCGCCGGCTCCAAACGACGGGGCACACGGCCGAATGGCTCGCATTCTCATTGCCCTTAGAAGAATTACACCGCGAAGAAATGGTTAAGGTAATCGATTACTTGGCGGGAATGTTGATTGATGGCAGCAATCGCGACTGGGCCGTCGGACCGCTGGGGCATGCTCTCCACGCTCTGAACATCTATCACGGCCGCGCTTTCCCACGGACGGCACAGCCGTCGATCGTCGAATCACTCACTGACGCCGACTGACGGCCAACGCCGTTCATCAAACGCGACCGCCAGCTCACTGGTGCCCGATATACCGTAGGTAACTCGGCGACCGAACGAGTCCCCTGCCGTCTTGTTTTCGAGTCTGAAAAGATTTACGATTCCGGCGGCGATTTGCGCGAAGGCGGTATCGGACCGTCGCGCGGCGACAACCTACCGACCGGGATCATCGTGAAGTTTCCAGAAGACCTAGCTCGAATGATTGACGTGGCTGACCAATTGGCCGAGTCGTTCGAGGCGGACGCACTTTTACTTTTGGTCGAGGCGGCGATCGATTGGAAGCAACTTCGGAAAGCCGCCTCACCACACAAATTGCTGGTTGCCGCCGACGCCGAGGAACATCTAGACGGCGCGAAAGACGAGGGCATCGACGTCGTTGTGCTCGATATGCCGCAAAGCCCTGTTTTTGAAAAACTCACGCAGGCATTGCTGGAGTCGGTCGCCGACGAATTGCTCGAACCCGGCGCCGATGTGATTGCCGTATACAGCGGCTTCGAAGCCGGAAAGATCGATTCGGTCAGTCTGATTCATCTCGACGAACACTTGCGAAGACTCACCGCGCGCGATCTGAGACAGCTGGAAACGCGGGTGCCTCTCGATACGCTAAAGACCGTCGTCGATCTTGCCGTCGATATCGGCCGCGGAGGCCGTGAAGGTAAACCCGTTGGCACGATGTTTGTTGTGGGTAGTGCCAAGGCTGTGCTGGAACGCTGCCATCCTGCCGGTTTCGATCCGATGAAAGGTTACAAAAAAATAGAACGGTCGATTCAGGACCGTCGCGTACGCGAAGGACTGAAAGAGATCGCGCTGATGGATGGAGCGTTCGTGGTTGCGGCGGATGGCACCGTGATGGCCGCAGCACAGTTCATTAACGCTCCGGCCGAGGGAATTACGATGTCCAAGGGACTCGGAACCCGGCACTGGGCCGCGGCCGCGATTAGTCGTTTCAGCAACGCGATCTCCGTCACCGTCAGCGAAACGAATGGAACCGTCCGTATTTTCCAAAACGGCGAGATCATCCTCCGCATCGAACCATTTCGGTTGCCGATGAAGTGGAAGGATTTCGAATTTGAACCGCCCACGACAGCGGACTAGACGAGCGACACTTCTCAGAAAATCAATCCCGTTCGGACAGAAACCGATCCACCAATTCGCGCGGCGCGCCGATATCCAAGACGTGCAGCTCGCCGGTAAGCAGTGTCGCACCTTCAGCAAAAAAGCCGGGTTTCGGCGCGACAAAGGTGCAGGTATGGTTCGCACGGACAACCGCGCCAGCCGCGTCACCCGTGTCGCAATCCATCCCACTGGGCACGTCGACGGCCAACACACGTGCCGGCGCATTGTTAATCGCCTCGATTGCCACATCGAGCGGCGATCGCGGCAATCCGCGGGCGCCGGTTCCCAGCAACGCATCGACAACCCAGTCGCTGTGATGCAAACGCTGTTTGAAGGTGAACACGTCGGCCGCTCGCTCAAAGATTTCGATCACAATCCCTGATCGCGTAGCGATTTCGAAATTCGTCGCCGCATCACCGCGCAGTTTTTTGGGCGGTGCCCAAAGCAAAACCCGCGGCTCGATACCGCGTATCTGCAGATGCCTCGCAATGACAAAACCATCGCCGCCGTTATTCCCCCGGCCGCAGCAGATAGAGACCGGGGATTCCGCGCCGAGTCCACACAACGTGTCGACAACGCCGCGCCCGGCGTTTTCCATTAAGACGACGCCGGGAATGCCATATTTCTCAGTTGCATCCGCATCCAATTCGCGAACTTGCCGGCGGCTGAGCGATTTCACCGTGTGCTCCAACAGTGTAGAATGGGGTACCGGGGTGCCCGGCTACGAGCTACACAACAATTCTGCTGCATCACGACGGGAGATGCTAGACGTGCCAATCTTTGAATACCTTTGCAATAACTGCAACCGAGAATTCGAGTTGCTAGTTCGCAATTCGGAAACGCCCGCCTGCGGACATTGTGGTAGCGACCGCCTAGCAAAATTGTTCAGCGTCCCCGCCGCGCATACCGGCGGCGGTGTACGAAGCCTGCCGGTCTGCGAAGGGCCGGCAACACGCCCGCCCTGTGGAATGGGTGGATGCGGTCTGCCGGAATGCGGCGATTGAGGCCCGCTATTTAGTACGTGGCTCCGCCGCGGATCATCGCGGCGGCGTCCGGTTCATAATCGCCAATCCCCGATCGGTATTCAACGGCGCGGCCGAAGACCCACGCAACTTCAACTCTGCCGCCGCCGTCGATTTTCTTTTCAAAGCCCAAAATCACGCGAAAATCGCGGGCGGTCACCATATCCTGGACACTGGCGGCCCGCTCGACAAGCCAGCTGCCTCCCCCCAATTCTCCGGCCAAGTAAATCCAGTGCTCGTGACCCGGTCCGCACGCGATTCGCCGCGCAATCTTTGGGCTCGGGAAAAGCAATTCGTAACGCCGGTCGTCGGCCGATTCGCAGATGATGCCGACCGCCGGCAGCAGACCGACATCGTCTCGATTAAGATAGGCCACACCTAGCACCAGATTCGTCGCGGGCGTCCACTGATAAGCCGCCACTGCATGCCCGCTGATTCGCACACCGTCGTCGCGCCAACCGTGAAAATCCGAGTGGACGCCGGGGGTGACCTGCAGGGAGGTGCCCCAACGTTCGTTCAGTTTGCGCAGCCAACGAAATTCCAAATAGGCGTCGTGAACGCGAGGGGGCAGATCGGTCGTAGATGAACCGGCCAGAAATCTGACCTGATAACCGGGCGTAATCAACAGCGGAGATTTCCGCGTGGGGCAAGGAACTCCGAGCGTTGCATAAAGCTCAAGCTCTGTCGCCAGATAATCCTCCGCTGCCCGGTCGCCAACCAATGTTGCCGTCAGTGACAGACGTTGCAGCACACCTTCTTTATATTTTTCCAGCTTTCGCCGCGCGGGCACCTGTTGGGGCAGCTCTAACGACTCGGTCAATTCCCGAGGGTAATCGACTGGCCGTACCGGAAGAGCCCCAGCCGACAGCGGTGACAGTCGAAAATCAGAAGTTGCCGGCTCCACATTCGGCCAACGCGGCGCA
Organism: Pirellulales bacterium; assembly: GCA_046582885.1. Lineage (GTDB taxonomy): Bacteria > Planctomycetota > Planctomycetia > Pirellulales > UBA7805 > JAYZEI01. The sequence goes on from JAYGDO010000108.1 coordinate 9,451, forward strand.
TTTATTTCTTGATTGAGGGTCGGCGGCAAACGTCGAATTTGGGCCGTTGCCTGTATTGGCAAGACCGTGCAAAGGACCGTCACGATCGTACAGGTGTGCAACGCGAAATCCGTTAAGGCCCCCGCAGAAATTCGATGAGCGAAGATCCTGCTGAGCCAAAAATCGCGTGCCTGGTCGCGGCTCGGCTGCAGCCTCGCCTCCCTCCCGATAAATTACGTTTCCAATTACCGCATTCGTCACGGCAATAGCGCGGCCGCACCCGTCACCGCACCCGCCTGCATAAGCCCTGCGCGGAGCGTAAAGGGAATCGCTGGAATCAAATACGGGGCGCAATTGCCTGGTCGATAATGCCCCAGCGCGTACACACACTCATTTGGAGACCGCAATCCCATCCGGTAAGGCAACACGGGCAGTGTCGAGAAGAAATGCGCAGCCGATAGAATCGGCTGCGTCCAATATCGTGCGGTGTGTCCGTAACGTTCAAGGTGGCGTTGTTCAAAGTACAACGGCTTGTGGCAAAGTCCCGAAGCCGTCCAAAGATACTCTTTTGGCGCACTCGGCGGCGTCACCTCCGCGATCGGCAGCGAGCCGTTGGCGAGGTCGCACGAACGCGGAAAGTCCCGGCCGGCCTCGCCCGCAGACTCGATACTTAAGTCAATATCTGCCAGCCGTTTTCCTCTCAGGTAGACGAGGGAGTTGCGACATTCATTGGCGTACTCTTCCAGGTCGTCCGACAGTTCCGCACCAAATGCATCATCGCCGCGATTCGGCTCGGGGACGCTCGGTGGAGGCAATGGCTCTTCCAAG
>JAYGDO010000465.1:0-4272 GCA_046582885.1 Pirellulales bacterium
GTTGATTACACTCAAACAGCACGAGGTTGCTCCCGCCGTTCCCAAGTCATTCTGCTGGGATGCCGAATCCTTATGGGCCAGGCCGGTCTGGCGGATGCGGGTACCGGACACGGTGAACCGAGATTTTCGTCAGGCTGCTGACGACGTCGTGCTGGACGACGAATTTTTCGACAGCTACTCCAACGGCGACATCGAAATTCCGGAGCTCCAACAGCTTGCCGACCAAATTCGTGAAGAACTCCTGCAGGGATCCGGTGTGGTTTGGCTGCAAGGCTTTTCCGCTGCGAACTTCACCGCCACTGAGATGAAGTTCTTTTACCTTGCCGTGGGCGCCGCCATGGGCGAAACCATGGGAAACTACGGCCGTCTGTACGATGTGCAAGATTATGGCGGATCTTACAAGACGGAACGCATTCCGGTTTCTCAGACGCGGGCCGCCACCGGTTTTCATACCGACAGTAGCGCTCGAAATACGATGCCGGACGTCGTCGCACTCCTCTGCATTCAGCCGGCACGAACGGGAGGGGAGTCTCTCATCGTCAGTGCCGCAACGGTTCACGAAGAACTCCGTAAAACCAATTTGGGGGCGTTGACCATTTTATATCGCGAGTTTATTCGCGACATCGTGACTCCCGGTTCCGGTAAAACACTCGATGCTTTGCGCAGCAACCGATTCCCTGTCTTTTCGCAGGACCTGTATGCACCCGAGCTTTCATTCCGCTACATGCGTTACTGGATAGAACAGGGACACCGAGAGGCAAATCTGAGTCTGGGAAAGGCCGAACTTGCCGCCTTGGATGCGCTGGATGAACTTCTGCAGTTACCGCAATTCGCGGTGAGATTCAAGCTCGAGGCCGGAGACCAGATCTGGGTCAACAATCACATCGTGGCCCATAACCGCACCGAATACGAAGAGGATCCCCAACGACCACGCCACCTCGTGCGGATGTGGATTTCGACATGGGAAAAAGACACCAACTCCACAGGCACAATGCTCGGCCCAGCGCCGAAAACAGAACCGGAAAAGCCGCGAGAAGGGCGGCCAAAGGGTTGCAACACTCGCAGCAGGCAGTCAAAATCCCTAACAGTAAATACACGGAGACTCTTATGAAGAATCAACCGACGTTCGCAAAGATGTGTGTTTTGTTCCTGTTTATTTCAGGGGCAGCACGGACTGTGGCCGCAGCGCCCGCCGAGAAAAAACTTCACATCTTCATCCTCGCTGGCCAGTCGAACATGGTCGGCCATGCCAACTATATCACCATTCCCAGGCTGTTTGCCGACGAACGGCCCGAGGTACAGAAACTTGCCCAACTGGTCTTCAAAGAAGGCCTGTCCGTTAGCCGGGCTACGGTCGATGATCAGATCGCAACGAAAATTGCCCGCGATAAGATTAATACGGATCTGCGCAACAAGAAGATCACCGGCGGGGAAGCCATTGCAGCCGCGCGCGGCGAAGCAAAAAAACTGGACAAACTGTATGTCGACAAGACCGAAAAGATTAAAAGCGCCTTTGCCACCTCCAAACGGGTTTACATCAGTTCGATTGCTGATGGCCATCGTAGATCCGGTCCGCTGACGGTTGGCTATGGTGGCGGTCCCGATAAAATCGGTCCGGAACTCGGTTTTGGAATGTCGCTGGCCGAGAAGATCGACGCTCCGATTCTCATCATCAAAACATCCTGGGGCGGCAAGTCGCTGCATTACAATTTCCGACCACCATCGGCCGGACCGTACGAACTCAACGAGAAAGAGCAGGCTGCCGAGAACGCCCAGCAGATTCGTGACAACGCGGGTCTTAATTACCGCATGATGATCAAAGCGGTTCAGGAAGTACTTGGCAACCTAAAGCAGCACCATCCCGCCTATGATAGCGACGCCGGTTATAAGATGGCGGGCTTTGTCTGGTTTCAAGGCTTCAACGATCAGTTTTCGCCGGCATTCCGCGAGAATTACAAGAACAACATGATCACCTTTGTGAAAGACATCCGCAAAGAATACCATGTCCCGAAGATGCCTTTTGTGATTGGCGTGCTGGGCACTGGAATGACGGAAGAGGCTGTGGGCAAAAACGAAGTATCTCTCGGTCAACGAGCCGCGGCGGCAGCACCGGAATTCAAAAACAACGTCACCGCTGTCGAAAGCTACAAAGTTTACGATCTCAGCGCACGGAAAGTTTACGACAAGGGCTGGGCAAAACATTTTGCCGAATGGTGTGCCGTGGGCAGCGATCGCCCCTATCACTATCTGGGCAGCGGAAAATTCTTCGTCCGCTTTGGCGACGCACTGGCGACGTCAATGGCTGGTTTAATGCGGTAGTAAAAACTGTAATCGGATGCTTAAACTCTGATATTGTGCCGGCCCGCAGCGGCTCGCAGCTGAGACGTCCACCGTCGCGAACGCCAAGGATAGCAAAGTGGTTCACGCACCACTGGCCCCCCACTCACCGTCGGAAATGTCCTACAATGCGGACTAACTCGCTCGGCTAATTCTTCGCAACAAAAAGGCTGATTGATGACAAGGCACGTCTGCTCACTTCTGGTTGCATTTATCGTCTTTCTGTCGGTTCCATGCGTCCGGGCAACAGCCGCAAAGCCGCTACGGGGCTCGCGGCCGAATATCATCCTGGTGATCACCGACGATCAGGGATACGGGCCTGTCGGACGACACGGCCACCCGTGGATCAAGACGCCGAATCTTGACTCGATGTACGACAAGAGTGTTCGCTTCACCAGGTTTCTGGTAGCGCCGACCTGCGCGCCGACGCGGTCGGCGTTGATGACCGGCCGGCACCCGATGCGCAACGGGGTCACCCATACCATCCTGGAGCGCGAACGGATGACGCTCAAGGCGACCACGTTGCCGCAAGTGCTCAAGTCCGCCGGCTACGCGACCGGCATCTTCGGCAAATGGCACTTGGGAGACGAAGAACCCTACCAGCCGCACCGACGCGGCTTCGATGAGGCGTTGATACACGGCGCCGGCGGCATCGGCCAGGCGTACAAGTGCAGTTGCGCCGACGCGCCCGGGAATAAGTACTTCAACCCCACGCTGCGGTACAATGGTTCGTTCGTCCGCACGACCGGTTATTGCACCAATTTATTTTTCACCGGCGCGCTGGGATGGATCGACCGGGTCAAGGCCGGCGACGCCCCATTCTTCGCCTACATCACGACCAATGCGCCCCACGGACCGTTTATCGCGCCGCCCAGTAACACCAAGCGGTTTACCGATCTGGGGTTCAGTCAAAAGACCGCGGGCTTCTACGGCATGATCGAAAACATCGACGAGAATGTCGGCCGGCTGATGGATCATTTGGAGAAGTGGAAGCTGCTGGAGAACACGGTAGTCATCTTCATGTCCGACAACGGCATGACCGGCGGCGGATCGGGAGTATTGGGCCGATCGCTCGGTAAGTCGCCGGCCGGAAAGCCGATGCTGCCGTTCAATGCCAATATGAAAGGCTTAAAGGGCAGCGCCGATGAGGGCGGCGTAAGGGTACCGTTCTTCGTTCGCTGGGACGGGCGGATCAACCCCGGCGTAGACCACGACCGCATCGCCGCGCACATCGATGTCTTTCCGACGCTCGCCGCACTGGCCGGCGGCAAACAGCCCGCCGATCAGGTGGAAGGCCGCAGCCTGCTGCCGCTGATCGAGGGCGGTAAAGCCGAATGGACAGACCGCTATCTCTACACGCACAAAGGCCGCTGGCCGACCGGCTCCGAACCCAACAAGCACCAATGGCGTGGGTTCGCGGTCCGCAATCAGCGATTCCGCCTGGTAGAGAACAAAGCCCTGTTCGATATGCAGGCCGATCCGGGCCAAAAGACGAATGTGATCGACAAGCATCCCGAGGTGGTCAAGGCCATGCGTACGTCCTATGACGAATGGTGGAAGAAGACGCGGCCCCTGATGGTCAACGAGACGGCGCCGATGTCGCCGACGCGACCGTTCCATGTGCTCCACGCAAAGCAGCTCAAGGCAGGCGGAATTCCGATGTGGAAATCGCCGAAGCTGTAGTCCTCCTTCGAGGTTGCGGCAAGCTCGGGCCATGAAACGTTCTAGAAATGGGCGGACGGACGGCTCCAAACCTGCAACCAAGCCCTCGACGTTTCTTCGGGAGAGAGAGGGGGAGGGCATTTCCAAATTCGTTCACGGCTTTTCTCAGAGCGGGCGCAATCGCCTCGCTACTGAGGCCAATCCCGCTTGCAAAATGCAGCCACTAACCGGAACGCAAATGTATCCCGGCAACGCTCGAAGCGATAGAATGAA
>JAYGDO010000493.1:0-3297 GCA_046582885.1 Pirellulales bacterium
GAATCGGGTGTACAACGTCGATTTCGTGTCGGCTTTGCCGTCCGCGTCTTTGTCTTCACACAGAAAGATACTGGGAATGCCGTAGACAACGGCCCGGCTGCCATCGCCGATAGGCGCGTGTCCGATGGGAATGTTTAGCCCCTCGACAAAATGTTTGACCGCCGCCGGTTTGCCGTCCGGGCCGATGCCCGAGACGACGGTGAGCCGGTCGCGCGGCGGATGGTCGCCGATTCCGGAAAAATAGCTCGACCGGGGGTCGACGCCTTCGGCTTTGGCCGGGTAGGGGTACTCGATCGAATGCGTAATCCACAGGCGGCCCCGCGCGTCAAAGTTTAGATTCATCGGCTGCCCGATATGCGGGTCGGCAACGACCAGCTGAAGCTCGAAACCGGGGGGCAAATGAATTTTCGAGATTTGCTCGGCGGGCGGTAAAGGGACCGGAGCTGCGGCGGCAGCCTGGACAGGCACCGATAGAGCGAGCGCGGCGGCGGAGAACCATCGTTTCATCGCGAACCTCGGAGTCTTCGGATTATTGCGGTTTTTCATGCCGGCATCCGCATTCCTAAAGTCGTTCTCTCCGGCGGGCCGCGGGGCGTCGATTGGCGGCCTGTCCGTTTGAAATTCAGTAAGGCGTCATTCGATCTCCATGTACCGCACGCATACCGGGCGGGGCACCTGCACGCTGGCCCCGGTCGGCGTCAACTGGCCGGTGGACGGGTCAATGCGAAACACAATCACGTTTCCGCCCGATTGATTGGCCACCAGCATATACCGGCCGGTCGGCTCGATGGCGAAGTTCCGCGGCGTCTTGACGCCCATCCCCTGGTGGCCGACCGCCGTGAGTTTGCGGGTCCGCGGATCGATCGAAAAGATGGCGATCGAGTTGTACGGGTCGCGGTTGGAGACGTAGACGAACTTGCCCGACGGATGCACGACGGTTTCGGCGGTGCTGCCGCCCCGGCGTTTGACGTCCTTGGGCAGCGGGGGGGGCACCTGCAGCTGCTTCAGGGCGCCTTTATCGGCGTCATAATCGCAGGCGATGACCGTCAGGTCGGACTCGCCGTTGATGTAGGCGGTCTTGCCGTCGGGGTGCCAGGCGAAATGCCGCGGGCCGGCCCCCTTCGGCGTGTCGAAGCCGCCGTGCGGGGTCAGCGTCCCTTTGCCGGCATCGAAGGCGTAAATGATGACCCGGTCCAGGCCCAGGTCGCAGCAGAGGGCGAACTTGTTGGCCCTGTCGACGTGGATCGAATGCCCGTTCTTCCGCGGGCCCACGTGCTGCTGGAACGACGAGGCCTTGGCGAGCTTGCCGTCCGCCGCGATCGGAATGCAGATGCAGCTGCCGCCGGAGTAGTTGGCGACCAGAACGTTCCTGCCCGTCGGGTCGACGACCAGATGGCAGGGCGCCCCGCCCTGCGACGGCTGCGAGTTGAGGAAGGTCAGCCTGCCGGTCTGGCCGTCGATGCGGAACGCGCTGACGGCCGCCTCACCTTCGTTGACGGCGTAAACAAACTTCTTATTTGGATGAAAGGCGAGAAAGGACGGGCTGCTGGTCTCGACCGCCAGCGTCGCCGCCGACAGCGAGCCGTCCTTGAGGTCCAGCTCGCACTGGTAGACGCCCTTGCTCACCTTGCCGGTGTAGGTGCCGAGGTAGACGCGATATTTCTCCGCCGCCCCTGCGGAGGCGGACGAGGCGACAAAGAGAACAGCGACGAGAGAAAGGCGGTAGATCATGGACGCGTCCTCCTGGAAAAATTGGGTAATGCCGCGGCGCAGGCCTAGTGAGATTGTCAACAAACGCGGGGCAAAAATCTACGGTTGGCGGCGGGCCGGCGGACGAAAATGGCGATCCGCCCGGTATTTTGCTATGCCCGCAGTTGAGGGAGCGGAACCGGGGGACCGATGCCCGTCAGCGGCCGGTCCTGCCGGCCGAACCGCCGCCGGCGTGTGGCGACGGCTTCTAGCGGCGGGAAGCGGCGGTTCGCGGCCGTTTTCCGCTTGCGAACGTTCGCCCGGAAGCGGTCGGCTCGGGTTTTGGACTCACGCGATCAATTCCTTGACGACGCGGGCCTCGGGAACCACCGTGTGGGGGCGGCTGAGGGAGTCGTACAACACGTGGCGATGGTCGACGCCCAGCAGCCGGTAAATGGTGGCGACGACGTCGCCGGGAGAGACGGGGCTTTCGGCCGGCAGCGAACCGGTGCGGTCGCTGGCTCCGAAAATGAAACCGGCTTTGACGCCGCCTCCGACAAGCATGATCGTGTAGCAGGCATTCCAGTGGTCCCGGCCCGCATTTTTGTTGATTTTCGGCGTGCGTCCGAAGTCTCCCAGCACGGCGATCAGCGTGCGGTCCAGTCGGCCCCGCTGGGCGAGGTCTTCAATCAGGCTGCTGCAGGCGGCGTCGAACTGCGGCAGTAAGGTTGAGCGGAGCTTTTTAAAGTTTTGGCCGTGGGTGTCCCACGTCGCGTTGGCGTCGGGAGCCCACGACATGGTGACCACCCGCGTGCCGGCTTCGATCAGCCGCCGCGCCAGCAGGACGCTCTGGCCGTAGATGTTACGGCCGTAGCGGTCTCGAACGTCCGCCGGTTCGGCCTCGAGCTGGAACGCCCGCTGCGCGTTGGCCGAGGTAAGCAGGTCGAATGCCCGCCGCTGGAAAACATCCATGGCGGCCAGCGGGCGCTCGGCCGCGCTGCCCCAGCCGCGGTCGAGGGCCGAGAGCAGCCCGCCCCGCGCCAACAGGCGGTCCGCGTTGACCCCGCCCGGTAGCGAGAGATTGCGGACGTGAAAGTTGGGCGAATTGGGGTCGTCCAGGACCCAGAACGGATCGTGGCCGGCACCCATAAATCCCGCCAGAAATCCCGGCTGCAGCGGGCCGCCGGCCCCTTCTTTTGTTTTGTAGGGCAGGGTGACGTAGGGCAACGCGCCGGGGCCTGCCGGCCGCAGCTTTGTGAGGACGGCGCCCGGCGCCGGGTGGTCGCCCGGCTTGGCACCGCCTCCCTGCTCGCCGCGGTCGTGTCCGGTGAGCGCCGCGTAAACCGCGGCGGCGTGCGAATTGTTGACGCTGTGATGCATCGACCGCACCAGCGTCACGCGGTGCATCTGCCGGGACAGCCGCGGCAGGTGTTCGCAGACGCTCAATCCGGGCAGCGTCGTCGAGACCGGATTAAACTCGCCGCGAATCTCCACCGGCCCCGACGGCTTCATGTCCCACATGTCGAGATGGCTGGGACCGCCGTTTAAGAACAGCACGATACAGGCATCGGCCTTGGTCGCCGGGCCGTCCCGTTCCGCCGCCGGCCC